>DASRAF010000274.1:0-43260 GCA_035638295.1 Pseudolabrys sp. | reverse complement strand
GTTCCCTTCGTGGACCTGAATGGGGTCATGCCGCCATCCGGCCACGTGAATACCTCCGCACCGTTATCGGTCGTGAAGATGACGATGGTGTTGTTGGTCTCGCCAATGTCGTCGATATGCTTGAGCAATGCGCCGACACTGTCGTCCAACTGCGCCATGCCAGCTTCTTCAAGACCGTAGTTGGTCTGATAGTTCTGCATCGCTTTGTATTTGTCCGACAGGAACGTCCAAACGTGCATGCGCGTGGTGTTGTGCCACACG
Organism: Pseudolabrys sp.; assembly: GCA_035638295.1. Lineage (GTDB taxonomy): Bacteria > Pseudomonadota > Alphaproteobacteria > Rhizobiales > Xanthobacteraceae > Pseudolabrys. Next base: position 42,999 of record DASRAF010000274.1, on the reverse strand, counting down.
AAGAACGGTTTGTTATCTCGCTTGGCCTTGTCCATGAAATCGCTCGACGCTTTCACCAGCACTTCGTCGAAAGTGGTCATGTCGTACTTGGCCTTGAGGAAGGGCAGGTCGTGCATATTCGGCACGTTCGACATGTTCGGGAACGGAGGCAGCGGACCTTCGTCGACAATCCGTTGCTTGCCGACCTTGCCCCACCGCGGCATTTCGGTCGGGTCGTCCCGATCAGTCGCGTAGCTGTGGATCAGGCTGCGTGGGCCAAACTCGTTGTAGAACTTCTCATCGACGGGGAACGAATACCAGTACGGATCCGACATTGCGTCGAGGTGGTACAGGTATCCGAAAAATTCATCGAAGCCGTGCACGGTGGGAAGAAACTTGTTCAGGTCACCGAGATGGTTCTTGCCGAACTGCCCGGTGGCGTAGCCTTGCGCCTTCAGCGCAGTGGCCAGCGTGACGGCCTGCGCAGGGATGCCCACATCTGCACCCGCCTGGCCAACCGTCGTCAGTCCGGTACGGATCGGCAGTTCGCCAGTGATGAAATTCGCGCGACCCGCCGTACAGCTTGCTTCGGCATAGTAGTCGGTGAACCGCATGCCTTCGGAGGCGAGCTTATCGAGGTTCGGCGTCTTCCCCGACATGATGCCCTGGTGATAGGCGCCGATGTTGAACCAGCCGACATCGTCACCCATGATCACAACAATATTCGGCCTGCGCTGTTGCTGTTGCGCAGCAGCAGGCAAGATCGTCACCAATACAGCGATCAACAGTGACAGAAGGCCGAGCCAAATTCTTTTGCCAGCAGTCATGTCTGAATGCCTTCGTTTTTTGAGGAGTTGGAGGGAATTTTACCGACGGCTTTGCATCGGTTGGGATATTGATTGGGCGAGGCCAGAAGGAATATTGGACCTTGGGGAAACGCCTACCGCCGCAACCGGACGTTGATTATTCAATCACGTCGCCTGTCTGCGCGAGCAGACTTTGTGACACGGTCAGGGGGTAGGGGCGTAACGGGTGAAGACGTAGTCGCGAGCTTTGGCAGGCTCGTGGCAGGGGAAGCAAGTTTGGTGCAGCGCCTCGTTGCCAGGTTTGCCGTTCTTGAAGTCGGCAAAGCCCCAGCCACCTGTTGCGGCGTACTCCTTTGAGTCCTTGACCATAAACTGAACATTCTCGGCTGACCCGGCCACTGACGATTGGAGGTCGGCGCCGGGAAATCCAATAGCCAGGACTTTGTTGTTTTCGTCAGACAAGTTTTCACTCCAATGCAACGCGGCGATGATTGCGCCGTCCGGGAACGGAAGCGTGCCTTCTCGAAAGGCCTTTATCGCAATGTCGTTGCCCAATTGTGCTCGCACCTGTTTCAACTTGCCGCTTGCTCCTGAGAGGTGGTTGACGGAGATCAAACGCCACTCACGATACCCAGCCGGAATTGCAATGCCATAGATTGGAGAGGAATTTCCCTCAGCCTGTGGCTGGCCGCTCTGTGCGGTCGATTTGGTAACGTAAAGGGAGAAGAGGGCGATAACAGCGCAAGCGCCTAAAGTAATAAAAACTCTCTCAATCGTCCGAAGTGCCATGATCCTCTCCCTTTCGGGTCGCGCGATTTAGGCATGACAATTTCCGCTTCCGTGGAAGCAATTACGAGTTGGACGGAGGTCCAATATGTCCGCTTTTAATTATTCGATGATTTCGTCGGCGCGATTCTGTATCGACTGCGGCACGGTGATGCCTAGCGCCTTTGCGGTCTTGAGATTTATAAGCAACTCGATCTTGCTTGCCTGTTGGACGGGCAGGTCAGCGGGTTTCTCGCCCTTGAGAACGCGGCCCACATACCCGCCAGCGAGGCGGTATGAATCTGTGATGCTGCCCCCGTAGCTAGCCAACCCTCCCGCTGCCACAAACTGATGGTATTCATAACCCGCAGGCACCGAGTTGCGGATCGCCAGTGTGGCCAATTGCTCGAGGCGGTTATTAAAGAATGCATCCGTGCCTATCACCAGCGCGAAGGTCTTGAAGGCCTCTTCAAGTTCTGCGATTGAGTTTGATTCCGAGTTTCAGGGCGGCCGCCTGCGAGTCCCGTTTCACCAACCCTGACCCAGCCAATAGTTTTATGAAATCGCGTCGTTTCACTTGCCGCCCCAAGAGCCAGTGTGCGCATGGTATCAACGCCCACAAGCGTTCCGAAAGGGGTAGCTGAACGCCCGCAAATGTCTGGACATTCCGCCTGAATCGCCGAAGGTCTGGTTTCGGCGATCGGCGAACATCCCCCGTTAGTTTCCACGACGTGAGATGTTTGTCATCTGACCGGCGAGGTGGGAAGCTTGTTCTGATGCTTGACGAAGCACACGATAGCAGCTCGTTGCCCTATTTCAGCTCCGAACACGAAATTCTGCGCGCGCAGATCCGGCGTTTTGTCGAGACTGAGATCAAACCGTACGCCCAGGCCTGGGAAGATCAAGGATTCGTCCCGCGCGAGGTCTTGCGACGCATGGGCGAATTGGGATTTTTCGGCATTCGGTACCCTCAACAGTACGGGGGTTCCGAAATGGATGTACTTGGAAGCGTGGTGCTGGCCGAAGAGTTGGGACGCTCTACATTCGGCGGCGTTGCCATCACTGTTTTGGTCCACACCGATATGGCTTCGGTGCACATCTACAATTCGGGGGCGCAGGCAATCATGGATCAATTCATGCCGGACATCATTTCCGGCAGGAAAATCGTTGCCGTTGCTGTCACCGAACCGGACGCGGGCTCAGATGTGAAAAACATTCGAACGCGGGCGAGACGCGACGGCGATGAATACCTTCTGACCGGTACGAAGATGTTTATCACGAATGGTATCTATGCCGACCTTTACTGCGTGGCAGCGAAGACGGCTCAGGAAGGGCGGCCGTCCGAAAGCATTTCCATGTTTCTGGTCGAAAGAGACCGACCCGGGTTTCGCGTTGGAAAAAAGCTCGAAAAACATGGTTGGCTTTCCTCCGACACCGCCGAGCTGATTTTTGAAGATTGCCGCATACCAGCATCAAATCTGCTTGGTGCAGAAGGACGCGGGTTCTACGCGATCATGCGTAATTTCCAGAACGAAAGAATCGTGATGGGCGCAATGGCCATGGGTGAGGCGCAGGCGGCAATCGATTTGACACTCACCTGGGTGATGCAGCGCCAGGCTTTTGGTTCACCACTGTGGTCGAAACAGACGATCCGTCATCGCCTGGCGATGCTGGCCGCCAAAGTCGAGGCGGGGAGACAGCTTGTCTTCCATGCTGCCTGGCTAGCGAAGCCCGGGATCGAGGCAACTAGAGAAGTTGCAATGGTGAAGGCTTACTGCGGCGAGCTTGTCAACGAGGTCATGCACACGTGTTTGCAATTCCATGGTGGAATGGGATTTATGCGAGAGAGCGCCATCGAGCGTATGGCAAGGGATGCGCGCGTGCACACCATAGGTGGTGGCGCGACTGAAGTCATGCTCGAAGAGATTGCCAAGCGTATGCACGCGCACTGAATCAGTTCTTGTTTGGCTTCACCTACCGTTTTCCGGCGAGGAGCTCCGGGCGGTATTCGAAATGTATGGTGTCGAAGTGATACCAATATCCGCCCCAGATGAAGCCTTGTTTCTCGAAAATTCTCACAATCTGAATCGGGATGCGGTTTCGCCACCGGACCCGAGTTCGGTCGTCAGAAACCCAACGCCAGTAGTCTGCAAATCTGGTGCTGATGTCGATTGCGGCCCCGTAGCCATGCATCGATCTGGCGCGTGACCCGGCAACCCGCCGGCAGTTGTAAGTACCGGCCGCCGGCACGAGGTATTTGACCCGATCGTCCGGCAGCTCATCCAGTTCACGGGAAACTTTCTCGAGCGCGCCGGCAACACCATTCACCGTCGTGACCATAACCTTCCCGCCGCCATGCTTGGGCAGCCAATCGATTGCGCGCAGGTGCCTGACAACCTCGTTCCTGTTGCAATCGCCGTACATGGCAACGAACAGCGGTTCAAAGCGAACGCGGCCAGGGTCGGCGTTGGCTTCCGGCTGTTTTGGCTCCGCGCCGAGCGGATATGCCGAATAGAACATGTCGTCGATGTCGGGACTTTCCAGCAACTCGCGGAACGTCTTGTTGGTTCGACCGTCCGAGATTCGGAATTTCAGTCCGTTCTTCAGCACCAGAAACTCGGTGTCAAGACCGGCAATCTGGTCGGGATAAGAACGGACGAGCCTGTCCAGCTGGTCTTTGAGATTGCCCGGAGCCGCGCCGAAAGTATTTTCGGCGCCGCTCGCGCCAACGCAAAACGCATTGATGGTGGCGATCGCAAAAGCAAAGAAGAAGGCGCGCGTGCTTATCATCCGCCAGCAACCATTCGATTGATTTGGTCACAGCGCGGTCTTCCGAGACAACAGGGGCTGGGGTCAAGTCTGAAGGGACGCTTCGGCCATTACGCTCTGCTCTTTGCGGCATGCGCCAGAGTCAGGCTTCCGGGTTCTCCTCGCGGGGAGGGACCAGAGGAACCGAAGCTTGCCTCGGCCGATCGGCCTCGTTCGCAGTCGGAGGAAAGTATTTCAGGATCGTTTGTTCCAGCAATGTGCAGATATCTTCGGCCATCTCCACGTCGGATGTTTTCTCGATTGCAGATGCTGGCGCGTCCATCAGGTCCTCCCGCATGCACCACTGGTACCCCCGTTTATCGATGAGTCGGTGCGCGCGCGTGAAGTAACACTGCACCGCAGAAATGCATTGTCAGCGGGCGGTATTCCAATCCCACCGCGGGTGGGGGCTGCTTTGGGAGTACGAGCCGGCCCTAACGAGCTTCGGCCGGCGTGGACGCCACCTGCGACAACTTGGTCGCCAAGATTACGAATTTTCAATCGCGGAGAAATGCAGCCGTAAGGTCGATCCGCCTATCAAACACGCGATCACTCTGGAACGTCAGAGATTCTATTCAAAGTGGAGACGACGATATGAACCAACTGCTTCCTGCCAGAGCGGAGCGCAAAGGATTTTCTCCGCGCCGACTGGTCCTGCTTGCGTCGGTCGCCGGCCTGGCCATTGCCGCGGTCGCCGTGGGGCCTTCAGGCTTCAATGGACCGAACCTTCCCGCTCTCACAACGCCCGCGCTTGCGGACAGCGTTCAACCGTCGGCTGGATTTGCCGACGTGGTCGAGAAAGTGAAACCGGCCGTGATTTCGGTCCGCGTCAAGATCGACGAAACCGCGAAGACAACCGGCATGGGTGACAACGACGAGAGCGAAGCCAATCCGCAGCTCCCGTTCGAGAAGTTCTTCGACCAATTCGGTCGCCGGGGCATGCAGCAAGGCATGCCGCAGGGCATGCCGCGCGGGCGGCAAAGCGTGACCGGCGAGGGCTCCGGGTTCTTCATTTCAGCCGATGGCTATGCCGTGACGAACAATCACGTCGTCGATGGCGCGAAGACCGTCCAGGTCACGACCGATGACGGAGCCATCTACACGGCGAAAGTTATCGGCACCGATGCGAAGACCGACCTGGCGCTCATCAAGGTTGAATCCGACAAGAGCTTTCCCTTCGTGAGGTTCGCCGACCGCGAACCGCGTATCGGCGACTGGGTTGTGGCCGTCGGGAATCCGTTCGGTCTTGGTGGCACCGTGACCGCCGGCATCGTGTCGGCGCGCGGCCGCGATATCGGGTCCGGTCCATACAACGACTACATCCAGATCGATGCGCCGATCAATAAAGGCAATTCGGGCGGACCGACCTTCAACATGGAAGGCAGTGTCATCGGCGTGAATACCGCCATTTTCTCGCCGTCGGGTGGTTCGGTCGGTATCGGATTCGATATCCCCGCCGAAGCCGCAAAGATGGTCGTGGCCCAGCTCAAGGAGCGCGGTTATGTCGATCGGGCCTGGTTGGGCGTGCAAGTCCAGCCGGTGACTGCGGAGATTGCCGACAGCCTCAGCCTCAAGAAGGCGGAAGGTGCGCTTGTTGCCGAGCCGCAGACCGATAGCCCTGCAGCGAAGGCCGGCGTTGCCGCGGGCGACGTGATCACCGCAGTCGATGGCGCGGCGATCAAGGACTCCCGCGAGCTCGCCCGCAAGATCGGGATGATGGCGCCCGGCTCGCGCGTCAAGCTGACGCTCACGCGCAAAGGCGAAGTCAAGACCATAGATCTGACACTCGCCAAGATGCCGGACCAGAAGCAAGCAAAAGTTCAAGGCGAAAAAGACGCCTCGACGGACGGCCCGCGGCTCGGCCTCAATCTTGCTCCAGCCAAGGACGTCGGCGGCGCTGGCTCGGACGGTGTCGCAGTGGTTGGCGTCGACCCCAACGGTCCGGCCAGCGAGCGCGGTATCAAAACCGGCGATGTCATCCTCGATGTCGGCGGCAAGGCGGTTGCCAATGTCGCGGATGTTCGCAAGGCGATTACCGACGCGCGCAGCGCCGGCAAGAGCTCCATCCTGTTGCGGGTCAAGACAGCGGAAGCCACGCGCTTTGTGGCGATGCCGATCGGAAAGGCCTGAGGACAAGAGCCTGATCGTCCGCAAGTAGCGTTAGTTGCGGACGTGTTGGACTGGGGGACGGGAGCATCGCCTGTCCCCCATTTTCATTTGCATTGCCTGTCGCGTTTCAGGGAACGAAGACCAGAAAGAGGAACGTTGCGAAGACAACGAGGTGGACGAGTCCGGAAAGAATGTTGGTTCTTCCGGTTCCGAAGGTCAGAAGACTCAGGAAAAGGGTGAGGGCAAGCAGCAAGGTGTCGCGCCCGGAAAGGCCGACTTCAATTTGCTTGCCGATAAAGACGTTTGTGATTGCAACCGCGGGTATCGTCAGCCCGATTGTCGCCAGGGATGAACCAAGCGCAAGATTGAGGCTCTTCTGCAATTCGTTACGCTCCGCTGCACGCACCGCCGTGATGCTCTCGGGCGCCAGGACGACCATGGCGATGATGATGCCCGCAACAGCTGGCGGGGCGCCAAAGTGAAAGAGCCCAGCCTCGAGAATGATAGCGAATTTTTTCGCGGTGAGGATGACTCCGCCCAACGCAACCAGCAACATGATCACGCTGATCGTCACAAGACGGGGTGAGGGATAGTCATGACCCGCGTCATTGGCGTCACCGACCTCGGCACGAAAATATTCGGTATGCCGCGATGTCTGGATGAACAGGAAAGCGGCGTAAAGAATGATGGTTATGATGCTGATGAAGATGAGTTGCGGATTTGAAAAATAGGGCCCGATGGTTGTGACAGTATAGTTCGGGAGAACGAGCGTAAGGACCGACAGGGCGCCGAGCACGGTCAGATAAACGCTTGCGCCGGACGTTTGATATTCCTGCTCGTGGTGCCGTAATCCGCCCCAAACGACGCACAACCCGATCAAGCCATTGCACACGATCATGACGACGGCAAACACGGTGTCGCGGGCGAGGGCCGGCGAGCTGCCCGGTGTCAGCACGATCGATTCTATGAGCGCCACCTCGATGACGGTGACGGCGAGGGTCAGAACCAGCGTCCCATAGGGTTCGCCCACGCGATGCGCAATAACGTCGGCGTGATAAACCGCGGCGAACACGGCGCCGAGCATGATGACAATCATCAGCCCCGACACCGCAAGGGAATAAGACGAGGGCGGCTGCGCGCTGGGATCATAGCCAATGAATGGCGCGGCAAAAACGAATGCGATCGCGAGAAGGGGGAAAGCGATTGTTGTTGGTGGAGGGCTTGAGGCGTGGGTCATTTCGCGGGCGATTCTGACGCGGTTTTCAAGCTACTAATCACCGTAATCCTGCCCTCGAAAGCAAGCCCGCAGGACGGGGGGTGGGGATAGTTCTGTGGCCCAGACACTCCCTTGTTATTTTTGCTTTTTTTGGCATCCTTAGAAAAGGTACAAATGAGTGCAGGGCCCACATTCGTGCAACTGTTGACGACCGCCGAAGCCGCCGCCTATCTCCGGCTCAAAGAGCGCAAAATCTACGAAATGGTGGCCGAAGGCACGGTCCCCTGTACAAAAGTCACCGGACGTTGGCTCTTTCCGAAGGCTGAACTCGATCATTGGCTTGCCGCAAGTGTGCTGCGCCCGCCAGGCACCGTGCGTCGGGAACCAGCTCCAATCATCTGCGGTAGTTATGATCCGCTGCTGGAATGGGCGTTGCGCGAATGCGGTTCAGGTCTTGCGACGTTGGCCGCCGGCAGCGAGGCCGGCTTTGCGCGTTTCGTTGCCGGCGAGACGCTCGCTGCGGCAATCCACCTGCATTCCCTTGAAGACGGGACGACCGACGCCAACATGGCGGCCATCAAGAATTGCGGTGACTTGTATGACGCAGTCCTGATCGCTTTTTGTCGGCGTGAACAGGGCTTCCTCGTTCCGCTGGGAAATCCGCTTAAACTTGGTTCAATCGAGGATGTGAACAGGACTCGGGCGCGCATCGCCGTTCGGCCAAAAGGTGCGGGCGCTCAATTGCTGTTACTCGCCTTGTTGCACCGGGCGAAAATCTCAATCGATCAACTAACCGTCGCTGCGCCTGTATGTCCAATCGGTCCGGACATTGCCCAAGCCATTCGCGCTGGGAGGGCCGACACCGGCATCGCGACGCGCAGTGTTGCCAATAACGCAGGTCTCGATTTCGTTCCCATCACCTGGGAGTCGTTTGATCTCGTCATGCACCAACATGACTACTTCAAGCCATCAATGCAGACCCTGTTCAATTTCCTGCGTTCAGAAGAATTTGCAACGCGTGCCGGGGAATTTGGTGGTTACGACCTCAGCGTCGCCGGCATGGTGCGGTTTGTGAGCTGATGACCGACACGCAAGTCTGGCCGACCGAATTGCGCCTGCACAAGGATCGCAAGACCTTGACCATTACCTACGATGGCGGCGAGCGGTTTGATCTACCCGCGGAATATCTGCGTGTGAAGAGCCCGAGTGCGGAAGTGCAAGGTCATTCGCCGGAAGAACGCAAGACCGTTCCCGGTAAACGCAATGTCGAGATCATCGAAGTGTTGCCCATCGGCAATTATGCTGTACGGCTCGTGTTCGATGACATGCACTCGACTGGAATTTTCGACTGGAACTATCTGTTCGACCTCGGGCGCAATCGCAATACCTATTGGCAGGATTATCTCGACGAACTTGCCGCGAAAAATCTCTCCCGCGATCCGCCGCAACGAAAATAGCGGTATGCGTTTGATGCTGACGCTGCGCCAAATCGAGGTCATCCGCGCGATCATGGTGACGGGTACTGTCGGTGGCGCAGCGCGGCTGCTCAATGTTTCGTCACCCGGCGTGAGTCGCGTGATGAAGCACGCCGAGACGTCTGTCGGGGTCAAGCTGTTCAGCCGCAAGGGAGGACGGTACAGCCCGACACCGCAGGCCAATGCGATTTTCAGCCAGATCAACGGCGTATACGACAAGGTCGAAGATCTGCAATTCGTGATTTCACGGATCCAGCGCGGCGCCGAGACCGAATTGAAGATCGGTTCGGTTCCGAGCATCGCCAACATTATGGTGCCGCGCGCGATCGCCGACTTGCGCAAGGCATTGCCCAACCTGCTAATCGAGGTGGACATCCTGAAGATCGAGGATGCCGCAGACTATCTGCTGCTTGGCAAAGGGGAGGTGGTGGCGCTGAGCTACAAGCTCGATCACACGATGCTTGCCGTCGAGCCGCTGGCCCGCGGTCGGCTGAAATGTATCGTGCCGGAAGGGCACCCTCTGGCGCGCCGCGCGCGCGTGACGACGGATGAAATCGTGAAGTACCCGCTCATCGGCGTCGATCCGAACGATCCTTATGGACGCATCATGGCCGGTCTCTTCGCCAGCCACGCGTTGCAGTATGAGGTCACGATACGTGCCCGCTTCGGGTCGACGGTCTGTGCGCTGGTTTCACACGGACTCGGCATTGCCATCGTCGACGAGTTCACCTTGGCCGCCGACCAGTGGCCGCGCCTGCGCGTTCTCGACATCACCGAGCCGACCGTGTTTCAGACCTACGTCGCGCATCGCAAGGATGTTCCGCTATCGAGCCACGGTGCACGATTTGTCGCGGCTTTGCGTGGCCAGATGGAGTCCGCGGCGCGCGCACGTACGGTGCGAAAAAAATAACACCATGTTAAGTTTCCCGCACGTTTTGGTTATTGACCTTGGGCGAGCGGATTAGCAAGGTCATCATTGGTGGTGCAGGCCCGGATATGGGGGCGCCGCGCCGCCAGAAGCCCGATGCAACGGGCCGCGGTCTACCACAGGAGGGAGCTTCCCATGTTTCGTTCAGCACTGCTTGCGTCGGTGATTGTCGCGGGGGTTGGCGTGGCCAGTCCGGTTTTCGCGCAGTCGACAGTATACATTCCCGCCATTCTCGAGTTGTCCGGCGCCGGCGCGGTGTCGGGCACCAATTTCCGCGACGGGATGCTGTTGGCGATCGATGAGATCAACGCCAAGGGCGGAATCCTCGGGCGCAAGATCGACACGCCTTTGCTCGACACCCAAAGCGATGCGGGCATTTCGCGCGCGCAGGTGCAGAAGGTGCTCGACAACAAGCCTTTCGTCATTCTCGGCCCCGTCTTCTCGGGGTCGGTGCTCGTCGACATGCTGCTCACACAGCAAGCCGAGATTCCCGAGATCGTGGGCGGCGAGGCGGCGGCCATTACCCAGAAGGGCAACCCTTACGTTTTCCGCACCTCGTTCGGTCAGCAATTCAGCATGCCGAAGATTGCGAACTACATGCGTGACGGCGTCAAGGCGAAGACCGTCGGCGTGCTGTGGGTGAACAACGACTTCGGCAAAGGCGGTCGCGATACCTTCGTCAAGGAAATGAACGCGCGTGACATCAAGGTGGTCGCCGATATCTCGACAGAGTCAGGCCAGGCCGATTTCTCAGCCGACGTGGTGAAGCTCAAAGCGGCCAATGCCGATGCGGTCTTCGTCTATCTCAACGAAGAAGAGAGCGCGCGCTTCCTTCGGGAGGCCAAGAAACAGGGCCTTAACAAGCCGCTGATCGGGGAAACAACGTTGCTCGGGCAGAAAGTGATCGACCTGGCCGGCGAAGCGGCCAATGGCGTGCGCGGCCATGTCGGCCTGACAGTCGATGCACCGATCCCCGCCGTGCAGGAGTTCGCCGCCAACTTCAAGAAACGGTTCGGCTATGCCTGCGACCACAACGGCATCAAGGGCTACACCGCCGTCTACTTCATCAAGCATGTGACGGAAAAAATCGGCAAGTTCGACAGCAAAGCTTTTGCCGAGGCTGCGCATGGCATCACGATCTCGCCGAAAGATCAGCCTGGCATCCTGATGGAAGCGACCTGGGACAAAAACGGCGATATCGACCGGATCAGCTTCCTGGGCGAAGTTGTCGAGGGCAAGCAGAAGATCGTCGAAACCTTGCCGAAGCTCAACAAGTAATCTTTCCCATGTGCTCTTCCGCCCGGCGTAACCGCCGGGCGGAAGTCAAAGGCTCGACCAATGGCTTCCTTCATCCAGCTTTTGGTATCCGGCCTCGCGACCGGCGCAATCTATGCCCTGATTGCCGTCGGCTTTACGCTCCTCTGGCAGACATCGCAGACGATCAACTTCGCCCAGGGCGAGTTCGTCATGCTGCCTGCGTTCTTCGTCCTCGCTGCCATGAACGCGGGCGCACCGTTCTGGCTGGCATGTCTCATCGGCATCGCACTGTCGATTGTTATCCTCGGGGTCCTGTTCAAGCTCATCATCGTCGACCCGATGCTGAAGTATGGCGTGCTGCCATTGGTCATTTCGACGATTGCTCTATCCCTGTTTCTCAAGGAAAGCGCCAAGGACTTTTACAGCTCGCAGGCGCAACCATTCCCCACGCTGGTGCCGGCGACCGACATTCATATTTTCGATGCGGTTATATCGACGCAAAGCCTCGCAGTGCTGGCGGTCGCCATCCTGACAGTCGTCGCACTGAACATACTGCTCACCAAAACCCGGCTTGGCCGGCAGATGCAGGCGACCGCGCAAAATCCGACCTTGGCGCGCATCCTCGGCATCCCGGTGCAGCGCATGGTGCTCTACACGTTTCTGCTCAACGCGGTGCTGGTCGCGATCGCCTCGATCCTGGTGAGCCCCATTTATCTCGCCAAGTTTACCAACGGCGAAACGCTGGGCATGGCCGCCTTCATTGCGGCAATCATCGGCGGATTCAATCAGGTGCGCGGCGCCATTCTCGGCGGCTTGATTCTGGGTGTGCTCGATAACCTGTCGGCCGCCTATATCTCGTCGCAGTATCGCGGCGCGTTCCCGCTGATCATCCTGATTGCCGTTATCCTTCTTCGCCCGCAGGGCCTGCTTGGGCGGGTCGAGGAGCGCACGGTATGACGCGCCTTGGCACCGCGGTACTCGTGGGCGCCACCATGGCGGCCATCGTTGCGCCGTTTTTCCTGAAGCCCTACGGTATTTTTCTGATCTCGACCTGGGCGGTGCTGACCATTGCGGCGATCGGTCTTAATCTCACGCTCGGTTACGCCGGGCAGATCTCGCTGGCGCAGGGCGCTTTCGTCGGAATTGGCGCCTATACGGTTGCACTTCTGACGCCACTGGGCGTGCCATTTTTCCTGGCGTTTCTCGCCGCGGGCCTTCTGTGCTTCGCAGTGGGGTGGGGGCTCGGCTACCCGGCGCTGCGGGTGCAGCACCATTACCTCGCCTTCGTAACGCTCGCTTTCACCACGCTCGTTTTCCTGGTGTTGCGCAACGAGCAGTGGCTCACGAACGGAATTTACGGAATCACCGGCACGCCGCGTCCGTCAATATTGGGCTGGAGCACCAGCGGCGCGCGCGATTTTTATTTCTTCTGTCTCGGCATTCTGGCGCCACTTTCGCTCGCAACCTGGTGGATGCTTCGTTCGCCATGGGGCCGCGCCTTCGTTGCCTTGCGGGAAAATCCGCTCCGCGCACTCTCGCTCGGTCTCGATACGCGACGATATACGCTGATGGCCTTTGCCATTGGCTCGAGCCTCGGCGGGTTGTCCGGTGCGCTGTATGCGCCGCTCGTGCAATTCATCGAGCCAAACTCCTTCGCGCTCGGCCTGTCGTTCAACCTGCTGTTGATGGTGATTGTCGGCGGCGCCGGCAATTTCTTTGGGCCTTTCGTCGGCGCCTTGGTCGCTGTGCTGCTGCCGGAATGGCTGCGCATCACGCAAGGCTACTACCTCATACTCTATGCCGCCGCGATCATGGTCATGATGGCCTTCTGTCCCTCGGGACTGCTCGGACTTGCCGAGCGCGCTATCAAATCCCTGAACGGTCGGCGCGCGGGTGCCACGGCAGCCGTGCGTGCGGAAGGAGCCGGGCCATGACCGCCGTGCTCCAAGTGTCCAATCTGCGCAAGGCGTTTGGCGGGGTCGTCGCGGTCGATGGCGTGTCATTTGAAGTTCATCCCGGCGAGATCCTGGGCATCATCGGACCGAACGGATCGGGCAAATCGACGCTGTTCAATTGCGTGCTCGGACAATTGCAGCCGAGCGCTGGCGAGATTCGCATCGATGGCCAGGTCACGACGGGCGCGCGCCCATGTGATCTCAACCGCCTGGGCGTCAGCCGGACGTTTCAACTGCTGCAGGTTTTTCCACAGCTCTCGGTGCACGATAACCTCATCCTCGCCGGGCAGGAACATCAGGGCACGATGTCATCACGTCTGTTTGGACGCACCGATGCCGGGCTTGGCGATGCCGCCGCGCAGATGATCGAGTTCTTCCGCCTGTCACACCTCGCTGAAGAGCAGGCCGGTTCGCTTAGCTACGGTCAGCAGAAGCTGCTCGATGCGGCGATGGCCTTCATGGCCGGTCCGCGGCTCGTCCTGCTCGATGAGCCGGCCGGAGGCGTCAACCTGACCATGCTGGGAAACCTGCGCGAGCGGCTTCAGGCCTATCACGCCGAAAGAAAGGCGACCTTTGTCGTGATCGAGCACCAGATGGAATTTGTCATGGCGCTCTGTACGCGTGTGCTGGTTCTGGCCGAAGGACGCCTCATCGCCGAAGGCGCGCCCGACGAAATCCGCCGCAACCCGATCGTGATCGAAGCGTATCTGGGGCACTGAAATGAGTTCGGACCCGTTGCTCGTCCTGGATGGGGTTTTTGCCGGCTACGGCAAGATGACGATTCTCAACGGGACGACTGCGCGTATTCGTCGTGCCGCGATCACAACCGTGATCGGCCCGAATGGCGCCGGCAAGTCGACAATGTTCAAAACCATCTTCGGGTTGCTTTCGGTGCGCAGCGGCACGATTTCCCTCGATAGCTGCGACATCACGAATTTCACCCCCCGCCAGGTTCTCGACCAGGGCGTCGCCTACATTCCGCAAGGTCGCAATATTTTTCCCGAGCTGAGCGTGCGTCACAATCTGGAGCTCGGAGGCGTCGCCTTGTCCGATCAAGCGAGCCTTCCGGCGCGGCTTGAAAAAATCATGCAGCGCTTCCCGATTCTGAACGAGAAGGCGCGTGCGCAGGCTTCGACGTTGTCGGGCGGGCAGCAAAAGATGCTCGAAGTTGCGCGCGGGCTTCTACTCGATCCGAAATTGATTTTGATCGACGAGCCGTCGATCGGGCTTTCCCCGCTCATGGTGCAGGAGGTCTTTGCCATCTTGAAATCACTTCGCGACAACGGCGTCACGATTCTGCTGATCGAGCAGAATGCGAAACAGGCGCTGCAGATCTCCGACTTTGGTCTCGTGCTCGAACAGGGCCAGACGCGCATCGAAGACACGGCCCCGAATATTCTTGCCGACCCGCGCATTGCGCAGCTGTTTCTCGGTGGTGGTCTGGCCCAGCCGGAGCGTGTCGCATGAGCAGGCGCAGAATGTTGCTCGGACTCATCGGCGCGAACATCATGGGTTCGCTGTCGCCGGCGCTGTTCGCGGAAGCGTTCGCCGCCTCCGGTATCGACGGCTTTTATCATCTAATCGACGTCGATCGCCTGCGCGAGCGTCGGCTGCCGCAGCTTCTTGATGCGATCAAAGCTGCCGGGTTCGCGGGGACCAACATCACGTACCCGTTTAAGCAGGACATCCTGCCGCTTCTCGATGTGGTTGATGCCGAAGCCGCGCAGATCGGTGCCATCAATACTGTCGCTATCGCGGCAGACGGCCGTACCACCGGGTATAATTTCGACCGCCGCGGATGGCGTCGCAGTTTCGAGGAGAGTCTCGGCCGGGAGAGCGCGGAAGGCGCAACCGTCGTGCAGATCGGCGCCGGTGGCGCCGGGCATGCGGTCGCGTTTGCTCTGATGGATCTGGGCGTTGCAGTGCTCATCGTTCATGACTGCGATGCAACGCGTGCGAATGCGCTACGCAGCGATCTTGCGAAGCATTTCGGTGCATCGCGCTGCCGGGTTGCGCGCGATGTCGAGCGCGAGATCGCGGCAGCGGATGGCATCGTCAACTCCACGCAAGTTGGCATGCGCGGCTTTCCCGGCAATCCGGTGCCGGTCTCCGCGATCAAATCGACGCATTGGGCCGCCGACGTCATCTACACTCCCGTCGATACGGAATTTATCAAGGCCGCATCGGCGAAAGGCGCGCGCGTTCTCAGCGGTGACGGGATGTGCGTGCACCAGGCGGTCGAAGCCTTCCGCCTGTTCACGGGGACGACGCCCGATCTTGCCCAGCTCCACCGTGCCTTCGCCGCTGGCTACAAGGCGCGCGAAGCCGCGCTCCGCGAAGCTGTCTGACGAGACCGGAGGACAAAAATGAAAACATCGATAGCCACGGTTTGCCTCAGCGGCGGTCTGAGCGAAAAGCTGCAATCGATCGCAGCGGCGGGTTTCCGCGGTGTCGAAATCTTCGAAAGCGACTTGCTCTCCTATAACGGCACGCCGGCCGACGTTGCCAGGGAGATGTCGGATCTCGGGCTGCGCGCCATCACGTTCCAGCCATTTCGCGATTTTGAAGGCATGCCGGAACCGCAACGGCAACGGACCTTCGATCGGGCCGAGCGCAAATTCGATCTGATGCAGGAATTGGGCTGCGACTCACTGCTCGTGTGCAGCAACGTATCGCCGGATTCGGTCGGCGGCATCGATCGCAGCGCGGCGGATTTTCATGAACTCGGCGAGCGCGCCGCCAAACGCAAGTTGCACGTCGGCTTCGAGGCGCTGGCCTGGGGGCGCCATATCAACGACTACCGCGACGCCTGGGAGGTGGTTCGCCGCGCGAACCATCCCGCCATCGGTCTCGTTCTCGACTCCTTTCACACGTTCGCCCGCAAGACCGATCTCACGCCGATGCGCGCCATTCCCGGTGACCGGATTTTTCTCGTTCAGCTTGCGGATGCGCCATGGCTCGAGATGGATGTGCTCAACTGGAGCCGGCATTTCCGCTGCTTTCCGGGGCAGGGGGATATGCCCTTGCTCGATTTCATGGGCGCGGTGACAGCGACAGGCTATCAGGGCGATCTGTCGCTCGAGATTTTCAATGACCAGTTCCGCGCCGGTTCGCCGCGTTCGGTCGCCGTCGATGGGCAGCGCTCGCTGGTCTATCTGATGGATCAGCTGGGCGCGAAAAGCAGCAAGCCGGTTGCCGACGTTCCGCAGATGCCGCCGCGGTCGAAATGTCTCGGCGTCGAGTTTATCGAGTTCGCGGTCGATGATCGTACCGCCCAGGAGCTCGAGCAATTCATCGCCGGCCTCGGTTTCCGCAACGTTGCCCGCCACAAGTCGAAAGCCGTGTCACGCTGGACGCAGGGCGCGATCAACCTTGTCATCAACAAGGAAAAGGAAGGCTTCGCGCATTCTCACTACATCACGCACGGGCCATCCGTGTGTGCCATCGGGCTGAAGGTCGAGAGTGCGGCAGCAACGCTCGACCGCGCCGAGAAGCTGCACGATACGCCGTTCCGGCAGAAGGTCGGGCCGGGCGAACTCGAAATTCCGGCCGTTCGCGGCATGGGCGGGAGCCTGCTCTATTTTCTTGATCCGACCAGCAAGCTTGCCAAGGTCTGGGATGTCGAGTTCGAGCCGGTGGCGGCGGGCAAGGGCGCCGGCGCGGGCCTCACGGTTGTCGACCATATCTCGCAGTCGACGCACTACGAGGACATGCTGTCCTGGCTGCTGTTCTACACCTCGCTCCTGGACGTGCAGAAAACCCCGCAGGTCGACATTAACGATCCCGGCGGCGTCGTGCGCAGCCAGGTTGTCGAGACGGCGGATGGTACGCTGCGCATTGCGCTGAACGCCTCGCAGAGCACGCGCACGCAATCCTCCCGCTTTCTCAACGAATATTTCGGTTCGGGCGTGCAGCACATCGCCTTTGCCACCGACGATATCATGGCGACCGCCGCGCGCCTGCGCGCAAACGGTGTAGAGACGCTGCGCATTCCGGAGAATTACTACGATGATCTCGAGGCGCGGGTCGATGTTGCAAGTGACAGGTCGAAAATGCTGAAAGACTACAACGTCCTTTACGACAAGGACGACAACGGCGAGTATTTCCAGCTCTACACCCGCAGCTTCAAGGATCTCTTCTTCCTCGAAATCGTGCAGCGACGCCGATACAAAGGTTTTGGCGCCATCAACGCGCCCATCCGGCTCAATGCCCAGTCTCGGCTCGCGGGCGAACAGACGGTTCCCGGTCTGTGACAACCTCGTTGCGCATTGCGGTTGTGGGGGCGGGCGCCATTGGACGTGCGCACATCGACCGCATTCTGAAAAGTCGCGGCTGCCAGCTGATGGCGATCGTCGATCCGGCGCCGCGCGCGTCGGATCTCGCCGCGAAGGCCGGTGTTCCGCTCCTCGCCTCGCTAGCGGACGTGCTGAAGCAGCGCCCTGACGGAGTCATTCTTGCGACGCCGAACCGGTTGCATGTCGAGCAGGGTCTCGCCTGTATTGCTGTGGGCGTTCCGGCCCTGATCGAGAAGCCGTTGGCCGGCACCAACGAGGACGGCGAACGGCTTTGCGAGGCCGCCGAGCGCGCCGGGGTGAAACTACTGACGGGGCATCATCGCCAGCACAATCCGATCATGACCAGGGCGGTCGAGATCGTGAAAAGCGGCCGGCTCGGTCGGCTGGTCGCTGTCGTCGGCACCGAGATGTTCTGCAAGCCCGACCAGTATTTCGAGGACGGCCCGTGGCGGCGGCAGCTCGGCGGCGGGCCGCTGCTGATTAACATGGTGCACGAGATCGGAAATCTCCGCGCGTTGTGCGGCGAGATCGTTGCCGTGCAGGCCTTTGCTTCGTCCGCCACGCGGAATTTTCCGGTCGAGGATACGGTGTCGGTCAGCCTGCGCTTTGCCAACGGTGTCCTCGGCAGCTTCATGCTGTCTGACACTGTCGCTGTGCCGCGAAGCTGGGAGCAGACAACCCGGGAAGATCCGTTCTTTGCCGCCTATCCGGACGAGGACTGTTACGTCGTTGCCGGCACCGACGGCTCGCTGGCGATCCCGACCATGCGGCTGAGGTTTTATGGCGACCGCGCGAAACGCTCCTGGCGCGAGCCTTTCGAGGAAGAGACGATCGGGATCGAGCGCGCCGATCCCTTGACGCGTCAGCTCGAGAATTTCTGCGCTGTCATTCGCGGCATGGCGAAACCGGTGGTGAGCGCTCGCGACGGCCTGCAGAACGTCCGTGTCCTCGACGCGATCCGGCGGGCGGCGGCGAGCGGCCAGACTTGCGTCATTGAGAAATGAATTTGCCGTCGGCGTGACGCCGATCAAGATTTCTTGCCCGGACGAAGGATCGCGCTGTCGAGCCACGTCGCGAGCGCATCCAGAACGTCTTCAAGCACCTGTGCGTCCTTCCGGCCTTTCCGTGCCGGCACGCGAAACGAATGATCGGCATCCGCGAACAGCGTCAACGTGGCGCGCTTGCCAAGCTGCTTGCAGACCGGCTCCAGCTGATCGAGCGACGCCAGGTTGTCGCGCGTGCCCTGCAGGAAGAGCATCGGGATCTCCACCTTGAACAGATGTTCGGCCCTGTCCTGCGACGGTCGACCGACCGGATGCAGCGGAAATCCGAAAAATGCAAGTCCGCAGACGCCCTGAAGCGGAGCCTTCGCCTGCGCCTGTGACGTCATCCTGCCGCCGAACGACTTGCCACCGGCGATGAGCGGCATGTCAGGTAACAGGCGTTGCGCCGCCGCCACGGCGGCACGGACCGTTGCCTGCGAGAGCGGCGGCGGGTCGGGCCGTTTGGTGCCGCGCTCCATGTAGGGAAACTGATAGCGCAGTGTCACAATGCCGCGCGACGCGAGTCCGCTCGCCAAACCTTCCATGAATGGATGATCCATTCCCGCGCCGGCGCCATGCGCCAGCACATAGCAAGCCCGGGCGCATGGCGGCTTTTGCAGCAGGCCTGAAACGCGAGTGGCGTCGCTGACGGTGATGCTGACAGGTTTATCCGCTGTTGACATGCGTGCGAATGGTAGGCGTGTGGGGATTGAACATACGACCTCTCACGCCCGAAAGGAAATCTAGGCGGCCCTTAGAGGAACCTTTGTTCTGCATGGTCTAAAAATCATTTCCTGGTCTGACTTGATGAATAGCTAGCATCGAAGAATCACGCCGTCAGACGATGCGCTGATACGTCAGCAGCCGGCCACCGGCATCAGGCGGCTCGCACCCTGGGCACCAATCAAGAGGCGATTAGGCACCGGGCCACCGAACTTGGCGTTTCGCTGGTCATTGGTGATGAAGGCGGCCAGGCTATCGACACGCGAACGCTCTGTTGCTCGAATGGATTCGTCGACCCGTTACTGGAAAGATTGAAGGACGCACACAAGAATAAGGGTGTCTAAACGTCCCATTGGTAGCGCGGCTAACCGCAGGGTTGGCCAACTCAACGACCCAGTGTGCCTCAAAAGGGAC
Organism: Pseudolabrys sp.; assembly: GCA_035638295.1. Classification (GTDB taxonomy): domain Bacteria; phylum Pseudomonadota; class Alphaproteobacteria; order Rhizobiales; family Xanthobacteraceae; genus Pseudolabrys. Next base: position 23,226 of record DASRAF010000274.1, on the reverse strand, counting down.
CCGAGCATCCAACGGTCGTTGGCGGCAAGTATGTCCCCTCCCGTTCAAGTACTTCATCTGTAGTCGGAAGAATATCCACGTCTCGCGTGGACCGCTTTTTGGATTTGGTTTTCTTTGCCGTTCGCTTGCGTTTGATCCTTGTTTTTTTGGCCCTTCGCTTCTTGGCCATGCGATTACCCCTGCATTCATTTTACCGGCGCGTTTAATGGCCTGCCGCGTGAATTATGCCACAGTATGCCGCCGATATAGGTGAAAAGAAGAAGGGCCGCCAGCGAGGCATCGTTGGCAGCTCTTCGCCGTGTACTACCGGCTTGGGGAACCAGAGTGCCGAGAGCCAGTAGCAATCTCATGTACGACGAAGCCACTGCGCCGACCAGCGACGCGCGTTCACCGTTGTAGGGCTGCATAACGCCGATTGCTTGCCAGTACTGCACCGGGCAGTCGCTTTTAGTCGCTTTTAGTCCAACTTTCCCAGAGCTAAATGCCGAGCTGCGTACTTTCCAATGCCAGGAGTGCGGCAAACCGAATTGATCGTTCTTCAATAGTCCTAATGTCCGCTTCTGGCCCTTTGCGGATATGAGCTGTTGCACCGCAAATGTCTGCTTCTAACTTAAAGCGCACATGATGGTCACGGTTGGCGAGATCCCGGATCGATCATCCGCCCCGCGCGGCGCTCGCTGCTACGTCACTCCTTCGGTTCATCAGGATTGTCTTGCGAATAAATTTGGCCGCCGTCATACCCACAGGCAATACGACCGAGCCGCAACCGAAACTCTTCGGTATCCAGCGACTGCAATGCCAAATCGGCCACAGATTTGGAGGTTCTACGTCCTCGATTAAGAATTTCTGCAACCAATTGCCGATCAAGATATGGCAAAGTAGCCCAGAAGCCGGTGGCAAGTACTTGCGCCAAAGTATGCTCGGGGTGATTTTGATTTTCTGGCGCCCGGCCAATTTCATACATGTGTCGAACGGAACCCCACGGAGCGCGTTCTCTCGGAAACTGCGCGGCAAGTTGAGGCTGCTCTTCGGCTACGTAAAAGCGATTAAGAGTATCGAAAAGCACAAACCGGTAACCTCGCGTTAGCAGGAAGGGCTCCCATTCCTTCCATGACGGCTCGCTCGTCACTGGTGTAATCGCCTCCACTATTACGATCTTCGGCCGAAAGCGATTCCAATCGCCGCCAATCAGAACGTCGGCCTCAGCGCCTTCGACATCAACCTTCAGGAAATCGATCGAGGTGGTCGCGTAGTTCTCACACAGTTCGGCAAGGCCGATCATCGGCACTTGCATGGTCCGAGAAGTAGCACCAAAGGATCGCGCCGCGACTGCATTCTGTTTGCTCGTTGTCGATAGTCCATGAAAATCACCAAAAACATGGAAATCAACTAGACCACGACGCGTTCCGATAAGACTGCAGACTCTGGTGTCGCGCGGTCGCAAGCGTGAATATAGATCAACGAGATTGGGCTGCGGTTCAACCACAACGCCTTGCCATCCTCTCTCATAGAAAAAAAACGACACATTGTCTGCTATGGGGTGACCCGCTCCGATGTCGATGTAGGAGCCGGTTCGCTGGCCACCGAACGCTAGCCACAAATGATAATCTTCCATGTTTTGGGAGTATGAGAGATCCATAACGTCATGTCCGCTAAAGGCCAACATCACATCGACATTCCATTGTAAGTCCATGACTATCAAAGCGACACAGCGCGCAAAGGTCCTCGAAATGCCGGGTTTCTACCCGAAAGCAAGATCGGACTACGTTGGTCACTCTTGGCTGTGTTACTTTTCGTGAAAGCCGAGTCGTCCTAAGTGTCCGCTTTTTCCAACGCGGACATCGCTTGCCTCTTCCACTGATCTGTTTCAGCTGGGTACTATGTCTCTTCCCTGGGCCTCGGGGAAGGCAATGAGAAGGCGCGAGTTCATAACTCTTTGCGGCGGAGCAGCGGCGGGATGGCCCCTCGCTGCGCAGGCGCAACAGTTGGGCGGACACGCAGAGGCCGATCGGCAGCTTCCATTGCCCGACGAGATTTTCCTGGACCATGTCGGGCATTTCGTGCGTGATCATGAGGCCGCAAGCCGGGCACTTGCGCGCGCTGGCTTTGCGCCGACGCCGGCATCAATCCAAGTCAATCCCGATCCGAAGGGCGGCGCGCCGCAACTGACAGGCACGGGAAACGTTACCGCCATGTTGTCGCGCGGCTACATTGAGATTTTGTTCAAGACCGCTGATACACCGCTCGGCCGTGAATTTGAGGCCGCGACAGCGCGCTACGCCGGAGTGCAGCTTGCAGCATTTGTGGTGGCGGATGCTGCCGGGGCACACCGCCGCCTTGCCGAGGATGGCTTTCGCGTACGGCCGCTCGTTGAGTTGCAGCGTCCAGTCGATACCGGCGCCGGGGCAGGAACGGCGGCCTTCACGGTTGCGCGTGTTGAGCCAGCCGAAATGCCGGAAGGACGGATTCAGATTCTCACGCACCACACTGAGCACACTGTATGGCAGCCGCGCTGGCTCACGCACCCGAACGGCGCGTTTGGGCTCGCGAGCATGACGATTGTGGTTGCGGATGTCGGCGAAGCGGCGGCTCGCTTTACACGCTTTTCCGGCCGCGCAGCGAAGCCATCGCCGTCCGGGCAGTCCATCGCGCTCGACCGCGGTCGTGTTGAGCTTGTCGGAGCGGACGCATTTACGCAGATGCTGCCCCAAATTCCCATTCCGTCGGTACCCTTCATGGGAACCTACACAATCAGGGTGCGATCTTTGTCGGTGATCAAGACGATACTGGCAGACGCCGCAATCGCAACGAGTCCGCTGGGCGCGGATCTTCTCGCGCGCTTCCCCGAGGACCTGGGGCAGGGGGCGTGGATATTCACGGAGTGATCGGCCGGCATCGGCTCTTTAGCTGACACTAGCTATTGCGCTGCCATGTCTGCTTGTGACTCAAAGCTGCCTTCGGCTCTCGCACGGCACATGTCTGCTTCTGAACCGAACGTGCTGCGTTTTTCTCGCGTTGCGCAAACTGAATAGCGCTGCTCAAGGCAATTTCAGAAGCCGTGCCAGCTAGCGTGAGTGCAAAAAGTGCGTAGTGCCGTCTTTTTCAATGCGGTCCAGTAGATCAACTTCCCAGGAGAGATAGGCATTCATTGCCGCTTCAGTGTCTCGTGTTTGTTCGTAGGGCTTGAGCCAGACGTCAACAGGCTCATCGGCCATTCGGCCGTCGGTCGAGAGCCGATAACCGGCGGCAGTCCAAGCGGCGTTGCCGCCCTTTAGCAAGCTTACCGGTGCCTTCGTGACGGCGCGTGCTTCGTCAATCGCGAGGTTAGCGAGTACGCCATCCTCGGAGGTAAGAATAAGTGTACCGGCAACGTCTATCTTTTCTATAGCGAGATTGAGTCGACCGCGTATTGCAAACCACGCGCTAGGAATATGACCCCGCCGGTAGTGTGGGCTTGTAGACAGATCGACGACTGTGGCGCTCTTCTGATCGAGCAGTGAAGACAGCTGCGCTGGGTCGATGCTCTCGTTGGTTGGAGGCTCGCGGAGTAACTTGTGCGAAGGCTCGCCTATTTCATCGCCCGCTTCCGGCAGAATGAACACATCTTTCCAGCCCATCTGTTTGAGCCATGATGCCGTCATGAGTGCGCGGACTTCCTTGTCATCACTGAGCACGATGCGGGCGCCGAGTGTGCCGGCGTAAATGTCGGTAGCTTGTACCAATTGGCCACCGGGCGCCGATATCGCGTTGGGATAATGGCCTGCAACATATTCAGCTGGATCGCGAACATCAAAAATGTAAGTCGTACGCGTCGGGTCGCTGCGCCAGGCATTAAGCTGGATTTGATCGATCCGGCCGACGCCGAACTTTTCTGCCACCGATTGTGCCGCCGATTTCGCCCAAGCCAACCCGCCATCGGTAAAGTCCGGCGCACGATCTGACTTTTGGCTCTCGCACACGAACCCCGCCAAATGCCAGCCCATGGTCCCGTTTCGAAGTGCGACCACCTTGTTCGGAATCCCTGCGTTGATAAGAGACTGGGCGCCGATAATGCTTCGGGTGCGGCCCGCACAGTTGACGACGATGGTGGTCGACGGCGAGGGGACAATGTCGCGTATGCGCAGGACCAGCTCCGCTCCCGGGACATTGATACCTTTCGGTATCGATATTCGCGTGTATTCGTCGAATGGCCGACTGTCGAGCACCTTGAGCTCAGTGCCGTCATGCATCATTGCCTTCAGCTCGGCAGCGCTGATGTTAGGTGTGCCGCTGTCGTGTTCGACGAACTCACCAAAAGCTTTGCTTGGCACGTGCACGCCTGAGAACAGCACAAAGCCAGCCTTCCGCCACGCCGTTATACCTCCATTGAGAAACGAAAGGTCCGTGTAGCCTGAGCTTTCGAGAACAGATGCGGCGCGTTCAACCAGACCGTCGCCGCCGTCACACAAAACAATTCGAGTGCTCAGGCGTGGCACGAGGCGAGCAAATCGCAACTCGAGGCGGCTGAGCGGGACATCCCGCGCCCACAACAGATGACTCTTCGAGAAGGTTAATTCTTCGCGGACGTCGATCAGCGCCAACTCTGCGCCATCAGCGAGCATCGACTTAACGACATTGGGACTAATCGGACGCAACATCCGGGGGTTCATCAAAGTGAGAAATTACGCCTCGCGCTAAGTCGCTTGCTGAGGCGTCATCTGCTCGACCTCGCCCGTTTTTAGGTCGATACGAATGCGGTTTATCTTGTCAAGATTTGTGCCCGTCACACGAATGAAACGCGCATGATCAGGATAGTCGATCGAGTGAATGGCTCCATCCTGGTAGATACCAGCCTTTCCAGGAGTCAAGCGGTACTTTTTTATAGGCTTGAGTCTAGCGTGCTTTGGATCGTTCCCGTCATCTTCACGCCCCCATTCGATCATGTCGGTATATTTTGTCGCTTGACCATAGATCGCCCATGAAGCGCCATGATCATGCGGCGGCGAGATACGTGCTTTTTCATTCACATGTGCGAGGATTTGAAAGCCGAGTTCTCGATCCTCGTACAGTACCTTCAAGCCGCTCGGTACGTCGTCGCCACAATATTTCTTGATGAAATCTTTATTGTTGAGCAGGCGTTCGAGATCGAGGCGCACCCGCTCGCGGCCGGTGGGGCCCGGATCGCGATTGAGGGTTGTGCGGCAATCGGTGATGAATTGCTCGAGATCGTAAGTCATGGCGTTGTTCCGGTGCAGGACTTAAGTCTTACATAAGTCCGAGTCGAACACTAGTAAGCGTCTCTTTCCGACCACACGAGACTTTTCGACCCCCGCTGCGCGATCTTGCTGAGTTTGAGATTGGCGTTGCGGTAAGTCCAGCATATGAGCGGCCGCTTCGGGCAAGACGAATGTCCGCTTTTGACATCAAAGCGGACATTGGCCGGTCGTTTAGCAACCTGTGGCTCTGCCAGATGTCATCCCCTCACATCCCCATTCCGGGCGTTGGTGTACCCGCAAAGTCTTTAGATTCACCCCTCTGCGCAATTCGCTGACATTCATGGTAGGATGGTCTTTGAGAGCCGTTGTGATGCAATTTCTGACGTAATTCCTGCTCGCGGGCCATCTTATCTTTTTGCCCTTAGCCTCGGCCTTGCAGGCAATGGTTGCCCGTTTGACGGCAATGTTCTGAAGCTCAGCTGGCGTGGGTTTGACTGTCTTGGCCACACAATTGCTCACGAACTTGCGGCTCACAGGCCACCTGATCTTCTTTTCCTTAGCCTCCGCCTTACACGCGGCAGTCGCCTCTTTTAGGGCAACGGCCTCAGCGCTGGGCGTCGTCGCGGCCTCAGCAGGGGTAGGCCTAAGCGCTGCACCGCCGACGACAGCGGTAGCCACGACGCCTGCACATAGAGCAACGGCGAAATAGTGCATTATCACCCTCCTCCGTGATGACTGTGTTTCGTTGCATCTTCGCTGTCAGTTGACAGCCGAGATTCGGACGGCAAGGCGTTACGAGGCAATTGGACTTGGGTCCAACTCGAAATGCGCTTTTCGGGCAAGGCAGACAGGAGGGCTCGTCCTCATAAGCAGCGAGCCGAGGCCCCTACTGCGGGCACAACTTGTCGAGCGCCTGTATCGTCGAACTGATCTCCTGACCATCCTCGGATTGTGGGTCCACATTCTGAATCCCGTCCATCAAGGTGGCATATTCGGTGCCTAGTTTTTTTACCAATTCGTCCTCTTTCAGAGACAGTTCCTCGAATTTCTTGGAGTCTCGCTTCTCGTTGGCCTTTTCCATTTCGTCACCGAGCTTGGCGATATCGCAAAAGGTCTGAAGCTTGGCCTTGTCGCTGCTGATTGCTTTAAAGACCTTTTGCGCGTCCTCCTTGGTTGGCTTCGCAGGGGTCGATTGTTGAGCCTGCGCACATACCGACGCGGCGGTGAGCACTAAAACGGTAGCGATCGACTTCAGGTTCATGACGCAACACTCCACATTAAGTGCTTGTCAGTTTAGCCCCTACGGGTGAGCGTGTCCCACGGCGCTCACCGGTGGGTTCCGCATATGGTACGGTATTCGCCCTGACCTTGAAGTTCTGACATGACAAGCACCGCCGATATTTCCGTTCTTTATCAGGAATTCACCGAAGCCCTGACCGAGGTTCTTGCGGAAAACTCGGTTGGCCCCGCTCGGCGCGGACGGCTTGCTCGGGCCCGTGCGGCCGTCAAAAAGCATCCCAAATATTCCGAGCACGAGTATTTCATTGCAGTCGAGACGGCATTCCAGAAATGGGAAGCCATCCAAAACGTGGGGCGTTAGAACAAGCTTCGCGGCTGGCCTAGTACGCCGCTTTCGCGAAGGGTGACTCGTGCCTTAGCAGTGCGTATCTCCAACCCCAGACGTACATTTATTGAGAATGGCGAGGGTGGCACAATCGGCTGAGGAAGGCGTGAGGGCGCATGGAATTTGTCTCGACTGCCTTTCGTTCAAACCATAACCCCGTAACCGCACTTGATAACCGGCGATGCGATGGTTGATGGTGTTGTGGATTTGCCCGAAAAACCATTCAGATGATGCGCCAGGCGCTGTCTTCTTCAATGGCAGTTTATAATGATAAAGCTCCATAACAGCCTTAGCGTATTCAAGTGACGGATAATTCAGGATAACTTTTTTTGGGCATCAATGGGCACTACCGCCATATCTCGATAGGTTCCCGTTGTCTCCGTGATATTAAAGCCGCTCACAAATCCCTAGGTCTATGTAAAAAATAAATTATCGACTCGATCGGGGTTCTGCCGATAGTCCGCTGCAAACTTACCGCAAGTTACAGCCGACCAGCTTTGAGCTCTTCATCAATCTCACGACCGCTAAAGCGCTTGGCCTCCAAATTCGAGGTCAGTTGCTTGGTCGCGCTGACGAGTTGATCGAATAGTTGCAAATGCCGCTTTTGGCCCAAAGCGGACATCGCGGGCCTCGCTTGCCGCAGTTTGAGGATGTATCTTACGATCTCAGAGGTAAGGACGATGGCTGACCGCGTAGCAAGCCATTACAGCGAAGACCTCAAACTGGCCGATGCGATCGTGGACAAACTGCGGAGCGCCGGCAAAGACCTCAATAAATTGACGACCGCCGATCTTGCCGCAGTGGACGAATTTCATATTCGCGGTCGGAAAGCGACATTGGAATTAGGCGAGAAAATGAATTTGAACGGCCGCTCGCACATTCTTGACATCGGGAGTGGTTTGGGCGGTCCAGCAAGAACACTGGCCGAGGCATATGGCTGTCGAGTCACCGGTATAGATTTGACCCAAGCCTTCTGCGACGCGGCAACTGCAATGTCCGATTGGGTCGGCCTCGGTAGCCGCGTGTCATTCACGCAAGGTGATGCCACAAACTTGCCCTTCGAAAACCAGACGTTCGATGCGGCAATGACGATCCACGTTGCAATGAATATTGCCGCCAAGGACAAGATGTATTTGGAAGCCCGGAGGGTTCTAAAGCCCGGTGGAGTTTTTGCCGTTTATGATGTGCTGCAAGGCGAAGGTGGCGGAGTCCTTTATCCGGTGCCATGGGCGCGCGACCCATCAATCAGTCATGTCGCGAGGCCCGACGAAATGAAATCTCTTCTGACCAACGCGGGATTTAAACTGCTCGATGTTCAAGACTCGACCGAAGAGAGCCAAAGGTTTTTCGAAAAAATGACGGCGCAAATGGCAAAGACCGGTACGTCCCCCGTCATATGGCACCTTTTTCTTGGCGATGATTTTCCGGCGATGGCACACAATCAAGTTCGGAACGTGACCGAGCGGCGGATTAGGACCGTTACTTATATTTGCGTTGCGTGAAAGCCAGGTTTGGCCGAATCCAGACAATGCATACTTAGGCTGAAACAGCACCGATGTCAGAGATCGAAAATGCTGAGCGTCCATATCCACGACCGCTGTCCGGGGCAAAAGTTGGACGTCTGCCATCGGCGCTCGTGCCAGCCCGTACCGCTCTTGTTGGTCGCTGCGTGACGCTGGAGCCGCTCGACGCGGCGCGGCATGCGGCCGATCTGTTCGAGGCGTCGCATGGAAGCGAAGCCGCGCTCCGAATCTGGGACTACCTCCCGTGGGGTCCTTGGAAGTCGGAAGCGGAGTTTTCGAACGTCGTGCGTCAGCAGACCGCGCGGCAAGATCAGGTCTACTATGCCATTCGACCAGCGGAAGGCGGGAAAGCATGTGGTCAGACAAGCTTTCTCGATATTCAACCGGAGCAAGGGGTCATTGAAATCGGATCGATCTGGTTTGGTCTGACGCTGAGGCATACGCGAAGCGCGACCGAGTCGATGTACCTGATGCTTCGCTATGCGATGGACGATCTCGGTTACCGGCGCATGCAATGGCGTTGCAATGCATTGAATGCCGCTTCCCGCAGGGCAGCTCGTCGACTTGGGTTCCGCTTTGAGGGCATTTTCTACAACCACATGATTTTCAAGGGCCGAAATCGAGATACGGCTTGGCACTCGATCCTTGACGACGAGTGGCCAGAGGTTCGCGAAATCATGGAACGATGGCTCGCGCCGTCAAATTTCGATCACGGCACTGCTAAAACCTCGTTGGGCGCGCTGATGGAAAAACGCGGCCCCAGCAGCCGGGTGTGATGTCAGGGAAACAGCGGAACCGCTACTGGCCCAGAGGGGACATGGCCTGGCGCACTGCACATGTCCGCTTTCGGTGGAAAAGCGGTCATGGGGAAAGCTCTACGTTACTCTCGGCAAATCCAAGCACCGTCGCCCGCATTTATCATTGAGTCATTGAGGTGATTGCGCCATCGAATCCAATGCTGCGTAATTTGTATTAGCGTGCTTTGATTTCGACAGAATATTGCCGACGCCTATTCCGACTAAAAACACCGCAATAATCGTCAAGCTGATTATTCCGCCGCCCTGCCGAGGACTGCTGATTGACGACAGTTGCTTGGCCAAAAGTTCCTGGTCGCGTTTGTCCATTTTGATCTCCTCATAAGGAGAGATCGATAAACGCGCTCAGAAGGTTTCCCGTTCCCAATATCCAAGTTTCACTGAACGATACGGCGCATTGTCAAATCAGTGAAAAGAATTGCGCCGTCGCAGGGGGTGGCGACGACCATCGCATGGTACGCAATCCAGAAGTTGCTGTCGGCGATTAGACCGCCATCTTGAGTCTCTTGGTGGCGCGGAAGGCCACGTTTTTGCTGGCCTTGATCTTGATTGCCTCTCCGGTGGCTGGATTGCGGCCCCTGCGGGCAGCGCGCTTGCGCACTTGCAGGATGCCGAGCCCGGTGATCTTCACCCTCTCGCCTTTCTTCAAGTGCTTGGTGATCATGACAATCAGGTCGTCCAGCATCTTCTGGCTAGCGCGCTTGCTTAGGTGGTGTTGCTCCGCAAGTGCGGTTACCAAGTCTTTCTTGTTAAACTGCTTGCTGACATCGGTTTCTGCCGTAGCGACTGCTATTGTCTCCATGGATAGCTCCCTCATAGCGCAGCATGCGCCTTGGCCTTAGCCCTACGAGATTCGTTGACGTGCGGCAACGCGGTAATGAGCTACAGCCGTTTGGCCGTCGCCGATAAGGAGTTTTGCACAGGCAGAATCAGTGATTCGAAACGGTTTTAATTGTGCGCTAAAAATACCTCTTCGGCGTTCAGAAGCTCATCGGGAGGGAGGCAGCGATGACAAATCCGCTAGCATTGATTACAAGCCTAGCAAACGGCAAAAGCCTGATGAGTAATGAGTTCAAAGGTGTCGTAAAGCGGGATTGGGTTCCCACCGGCCGCATCGACTTCGCCACCAAACTCGAAAGCAATGCCGATCCCGACCAACCAAGTGAATTTAAGCTGCTGGTAGAGGAACGTAGAATCATCGAAAGTATCGCCGGAAATGAAAATCTTGAGATTCAATGGCGGCCCGCGACACTTAAAGAAGCTAAATTCGTCACGACTCACTACCACAAATACCTGACAGAAAATTCGCTCATAAGGACTCCATTCGAGCCCGAAATTCTTTCGCCGGAACGCAAAGAAAAGAGCGCATAGTTATTTGCACTCATTGGCACGTAGCACATCGCCTAGAGGTGGATGACTAAGAAGCTGTTTCGGTATGCGGTTGTGGACTTCGGCAGAGTAGGTGCTCAGGCTGCACCCTCGGAGGACCCGTAAGACGGTGGCAGAATTAACCTGGAGCCAGGACGGTTCAATCCGCCAGCAAATAATCGAAAAGCTAATGCGTGAAAATTATGGATTATTATGCGCAGTTTCGTCGAGACGACGGAATAAGCGCGGTCGGTTCTGATGTACGGCGCTAATACCCGTCTCGACCGTCAACTGGCATTTCCAAGTGTGATGATTGTTTTGGCGCCTTTGACAGAATCATAAACAGAGACTTGTACGACTGGATGCGCTGTTTTGATTTTAAGTCCCGTTTTTTCAGCCGTTTCAAAGGTCGCAAACGAGTCTTTCATTTGTCCATCCACTTTCAATTGGAACTGCTGAAGCGATTGTTTGCCCTGCCCAATGGGCACGTCTGACACGGCCTCTTTGACCGGTGTTTTCGATAGTTTTGGTCGATCGAGCATGTCGAGTTCTCCGTTGATGATGATAAATGGGTTGCCGCCAGCCACGACAACAGCCACACAAGTTTTCTTTATGGAATATTCGTTTATTTGGTGATTCGCCAACTGGAAGGCAAGATGCGGTGAGGCCTGACTACGTGACAGTTCCGTCGATAAAGCGTCAAGTATCAGGCCTACCCCGGCGCCATGCCCTTCTCCGCCAGTTCCTTTTTTGCTTTCTGATTTTTGGCCAAGTGCGTAAGGCCCATGCCACGTAGCACATTAGGCGCCTTGGTGAACTGAATATTATCGTAACCGACAATCTCAACTCGGTTGCCCCAGGGGTCCCGAAAATCAAGGAAAGGCCCATCAAGTAGAGTGACCCCGGCGGCTTCGAGTGCATTGCGGGCCGCCTCCTTGTCGTCAACGACGAGACCGAAATGGCGACCATCGTCTGCGGGCTGCCTGCGGCCCTTCTGAAGGGCGATAAACTGGTCGCCCAGATCGATGAAGGCCATAGAGTCACTCTTGCCGCGCAGGTCGAACCTGAAGAGACGGCCATAGAATGCCAGTGCCTCATCGATATCCCCTACCTCCAATGCGACGTGGTTGAAGCCCACGATGCGCGGTCTTGTGAATTCAACCATCATAACCTCCTCTGCCAGTCTGAGGATTAGGTGGGTAAGGTCAGCTCAAGACGCAATCGCATTCCGAATGCTATTCCGCACGATGTGTCCGCTAAAAGTAAAGCGGACATGGCTTCTTGCACTGCATGTGCCCGCTTTTGACCCAAAGCGACATTCGGTCCGCGTCGGTTACTGTCTTTTGCTAGTGCCGATTTCATGACTAAGCTATCTTTGTCGGCATAAGAATGAATTCATGAAAATGCGCTATCTCGCTGTAGAGCCAACAATGGCGACATTGCGTGACCTAGATTTTGCTGACGCGCACCGCCGGGTCCGCCGTTGTTAGGGGCACGCTAGATGTCTGCTATTGACCCTTAGCGGACGTGAGCTGTTGCACCGCACATATCTGCTTTTGACCCAAAGCGGACTTCGCAGCGCTGTCTCATCTGCCGTAACCAAGGGTTGCCCACGCGCTGTCCTGCGTTTGCATTTGATGGTGAGCATCGACAAGAAAATGATCGAAGTTCTCAATGCGAATAAGTCCGAGCCGCGGATATTCCATGTTTGTGAGCGTGTAAAGCGCGACTGTCAGCGTCGTGGCAAAAACGAGCATGTGAATCCAGCTGCGCGATTTGGCGGCGGCCATACCAAATCCAGCAAGTAACGAGCCGCCTAGTCCAAGACCGAACAAAACGACGTAGATGACTTGAGGCGGATGCTTTTCGGCGGCCCCGAGCCTCAGGCGCGCAACTTCGAACAGGTTGGCAAGCACCGGCAGAGCCTGCCCACACGCGGGGCTAAAATTACTCTTTGGGCATGCCCCGACTGCCGCGTTCCATAGTTCATTCTTAAAACTGAGGATCTTGTCCTGCTGCTCCTGAGAAAAATATTCGGTTCGTTTTAACAGGGAATAATCGTGTGGCATGCGATAGAGGTCGATGCGGGCTTGGACATAGTCTCTAAGTTTGTTCTGCAGGTCGCGAGCAACCTCGCCCTCAAGTAGGGCAAGACGATCATGTGCCGTGCTGGCAGCATTTGCTTCCTGGATGACGAGGTGCCGGCGGTCATCGAACCGCTGCAGGGCGCCAGAAATCGTGAATGCCAAGAGCAAGCCCATCAATGCAAAGACGGCGCCCTCGACGGTGCTGAGGCCCGTCATGGTGCCAGCATTTTTTTGCAAGTATCGCAAACCGAGCCGTCGCCCGTAGTTCAACAGAAACAGTGAACTGATGAAAAAGGCGGCAGCGATTAGTGCGGCATAAGCGAGGAAGATCATTTGCAACGTCTCTTGTTGGGAAGTCCCCGAGGTCAGGGCCAATATTCCCATCAGAAATTGTGACTACAAGTTGACGCAACCCGAGTTGGCCTACAAATTGCGGTCACGTGTGTCGCGAGCGATACAACTCTCCGACCCTCACCAATTTATGCCGCACCAAAGTACCAACGCCGGGCAGGCGATCTACGATAATCGCGATCCGGGATATTGATTTTTACAAGCCATGTTTTGATCGGAACACTCTATAAGTTTGCAAAAACTGAAAAGGTCATCGCTACGAACAGAAAGTGAGATCGGCTGCGCTGACTAGCACCCCGACGTTTGCAGTCGCGGCTGTCGAATCGCTGGGTTTGGCTGGTCACTTACTTTGGTAGGCCATGCCATTTCTGGTGCCTCAGTTGAACCTCCAGTCGTCACACCTCGAGCCGCTGGCGCAATCTCCCAACAATTTGACCGGACGCAACAAGACCCACGCCGCAAGGCGCTACATAAGTCCGGCGCCGGCATTTTTACGTTTGCCGCGCGGAAAGCTAACGACGCCCCGAGGGGCGGTCGGCGGCAAGCAATAATAGCAAAACTTCCGCCGACCGATTGCTTCACAATGCGTTACTTCCAGACCAGGGTGCAGCTTGGAGTTTACCCATACCCATAATAAGCCCTGTCCACGTTGTGGCGGCGAACTGGCATTTAAGGACACGTGCGACAGTCCTACAACCGGATCACCTGTGCACTTTTTCAAGTGCAAAGACTGCGGGTGCATTCATTCAGTTGAGCAACGAACTGCTTAAAACTCTGGCTGATCGATTGGTCCGCGATCATTGCAAATAAAATGGGCGTAAATTTCATTTTCGGTTCCGGTCACCAAAATGTCGTCCTGTCGCCCCACGAGCGGCCATTCAGGTTGCTTTTACGAATCCGTCAGATTTCTGAAGAATGCTGTCGGTAGTTAGCGCGGGGAAAGCAGCTATGAGTCCAAGATCATTCCTCCTTACCTTGGGGATTTTCTGCGGGGGGTATGCCTCTAATACGCTCCTCGATGGAGTCGTAGACGCAGCCGAGAAATACTTCCATTTTCAAAGCTCAACCTACAAAACCGATTCAAATGGCTACATAATTTGCAGTCCAGAGAAGGCAAAAATAACAAGTATCGATCCTAGGCCGTTAATGCTCAACGCTGCGGACAAATAGCGGCAGCTCAAAGCGGACATGTCTTTGTGCGTTCGGCGTGGCAGAAGAATAGCGTAGAATGTCGAGATAAAGATCAGAAGAGCCTTGATGGCCAGGGCAGTTTCGGCGCACGAAACAGGGTGATCAAAAGCTAGTGGTGCAAGACAAAAGCTTCGTGACGAAGACGATCAATTTCGTCCCTGACGTATAAAATTCGAGATTTGAGGTTGGCCACCATCGGATCGTCGATGGGCGCGTGAGTGAGCGCCTCGCCGATTTCTTTCTCGAGGGCCTTCTGTCTCTTTTCGAGTATCGTTATGTCGGTCTGCAGCATGGTGCTCCCCGACTCGGTAAAATTGTCAGTAAAATTATTTAACGAACCGTTAACATGGCTTCGGGCCGCTGGATGTAGCGAATGGGCCACAACGCTAAATCAAATGAGCATGTGATGGTAAAGGGATATTGGATTGTGTATGTCGGTCGATATCAGAAACCCCGAAAGTCACAAAATGAACATTGCTGAAACTCGAAGTGCTTTCCGTGAATAGGAGCCCGGTTTGTCGTTCGCGGCGGCAAGTCAGGGTGATTGAAGGCAAAGGACGAACACGGATCGTGGTGATCGAGTTCAAAAACTTCGCAACCGCGCTCGAATGCTACCGATCATCCGAGTACGCCTAGGCAATTGAAATCCATAAGGCAGTGCTGTGGCTGACATCGTTGAGGGCTATCACGGCGCCCAGCCGATCGATGGGTAAATTCAACGAAATTGCAAAACGTGAGCGTCCCGGAGCTCTGGGCTTGCAGCGGTAGAATCACCGCGCGCGTAGGTTCCTCTGCTCAACGTAAGCAGGACACCCATGACCGCGACCAGGGCGGCAACCGCAGTGAGTCTTTTGACGATCGATGCAGACATAGGCTGATCTTCAGCATTTTTGGGAATTTGCCACTAGGACGGCCGTGCAACAGTGGGGAAAAAACGCAAGAGTTCCGCGTTTTTCCCATTTTTGTTTTTGCGATGTGACATGCCGGTCACGGTTGAGTTCAAAATCCGTCCCATCACCAGCTCTTGTTGCTGTCGGATGCTTTTGGTTTTCTGGCCCTGCGCCAAAACCCGTGCCTCGCGTCGCTGGGATGACCCCATGTCAGCCATTGGCCCATAGCGGACATCCCTAGTTGCACCGCAAATGTCAGCTTTTGGGAGGCGGACTTCAGGGCGCACATAGCGATTGCAATGCTTGCTCCCGCCACAGATCGGGCAAAAAGCAAACTGCTAAATAGGTTATTAACCCAATGAGAAATAGAATGCGGTTTAGAAATCGATAGGGGAAGCTGATGAACGCTCCAACACCTCCCTCAGCCGCTGAGCCAGTTCGCATAGAACTGAATGTGGAGGCGGAGATCAGCAAGCTGGTGGAAGAAATTCCGAAATCTGCGCCGAGGATCGAGAATGATATCGAACGTATTAGATCTTCTGTCACACAGTTAGCGTCACATTCGATTGATGGACTTGAGGGGCTAACGTCCGAACTTCAAGAATTACAAAAATTTCTGAAGTCGGAAGTCGAGCGCGTAGAGAGTGAAATTGAGAGCGCATTGGGGGGAATCAAAATTATAATTGAGGCGATTGCGCCCTGGAGAAACAGCTCCGTTGCGCCGCTGCCTCCAACAGGCACCCGCGCTGTTCGGGCGGGCCCAGCGGCAAATGTAAAGCTGTGATGGTATGATTAGGATTGATCGGGGCTTTGAGCTGGCCATACCAATAAAACGCTGCCGCGTTATCCAATTGGCAGTGTCCGATAGCCGCGATCTTATTTCGAGGGTGATGGCTCGCCTGCGCCGGATCAGCTAGTTCATATGGATTCCGTCGTTCATAGCGATGGACGAACGCCTAGGCGCTAGCACGATGACGGATGTTCCAATTTTCACCCGGTTGTAGAGGTCGATCACGTCCTCGTTGGTCATGCGGATGCACCCGGAGGAAATCGCCGAGCCGATGTATTCAGGTTGGTTGGTTCCGTGGATGCGATAGAGAGTATCCTTGTTACCATCGTATAGGTATAAGGCGCGCGCCCCCATCGGATTCTGCGGGCCCGGACTGACATAGTCCGGCACCTGCATGCGCTGTTTGATCTCGGTGGTCGGCGTCCATGACGGCCATTCCGTCATACGGCCGACTTTGGCGACGCCCGACCACGCTAGTGCCTCCTCCCCGACGGTGACGCCGTAGCGGATTGCCTTGCTTCCGGGCAGCACGTAGAAGAGATAGCGCGCGTCGCTATCGACCAAAATCGTGCCAGGGGCTTCCCTACCGGAATAGTCGACAATGTGGCGCAGGTATTGTTCGGGAATCCTCACCTGCGCATATGGCGCGGAGCTCAGAAGTTTACGATCGCGGGGAGTTAGGTTCGCGTCGGAAGCGGGCTCAACGGTCTGCATGCAGCCGGACACTAGAACGCCAAGTAAGAGCACCGCCAGGGCCTTGCAACATCCCATATGTTTCACGTCCCCCAAGTCCAATTAACCAAAAACTATCAATGTTTGCTGTGTGTTATCACACTCCATCACGCCTGGCCCTAGTTAGTCTTTGGTAAGGTTAACGCCGCTGTCATTGTCCGCTGCTGCGCGGCAGCGCAGCGGCGTATGCTTGGCCACTAGTTGCTCGCGCACTGCAGCCGGGCGGGACTCGGCGCCACGGTATTCTGAAGAACAAACAGGACGACGCTGAAGGAAAGGCACAGCTTTCCGGATTTACGCAGACGCTCGTCAGGATTGGGTTGGATTGAAGGTCGCAATCTCCAAACGCAGGTTCGTTGGGGCTGTGACGACGTCAAGATCGCGCAGGCACGTGCGGTGCGCACTTATCGGATGTGACCGCTCTCGAAGATAGAAAGAACTACCATAATGAGGTAAAGCGGACATGACGTTTTGCACTGCAAATGTCTGCTTATGACTGAGCTGAACCTTACCAACGGCGGGAATTCCATCATTTGCGTGCGGCGACGTTGGTCACATGGCAGGTCAATTACGGCCGTGGATGGCTGAACAGTCACGAAACGGTGTCACTAGCAGCATTTCTCCTCACCTACGCAAGTTAGCCTCGACGACTGGAACACGCTAGGTTCACAGACGCTGGTTGCCGCAATTTGCTCAATCAATCGGACGCCGCACGGATGGGGGAATTCCGACAATCGAGGCTATGCGACGACTTATTGGGCGGGCTTGTCTCCGTGTCCCTCGCGATCCCACTCGCCGTGGGCTACGGTATGTTTGCTTTCACCGCTCTCGGTGACAGCTATTTTGCCCATGGTGCACTTGCCGGCCTCTACGCTGCGATTACGGCCGGTGTCGTTTGCATCGTACTAGGCGATCGCACCACGACGCTTTATGCACCGCGCATAACTACAACGTTTCTGCTCGGCGCGTTCCTGTACCATCTGGTACATTCCGAAGCGTTGCACGGAAATGTGCACCTCATTGTTCTTGCTTTTTTCTCAATTATTTTTCTTGGCGGCATGTTCCAGGCGCTATTTGGCCTGGTTCGGCTTGGCTCACTGATCCGATTTACACCCCATCCTGTTATGGCTGGCCTGCAAAATGCGGCAGCGGCACTCCTCTTTCTCGTGCAGTTGGGAGATGTGTGCGGCTTCGACCGCAACATCCCATTCAAGGCGGTCTTTGGACATCTGGCAGAAATAAAACCTCTCAGTTTGGCGGTGGCCCTTATTACATTCGTCGTGATGTGGAAGGCACGCGTCATCACCGCGAAAATCCCCCCGCTGCTAATTGGTCTCGGGGTCGGCACCTTGCTTTATTTTGTCCTTGTCCTGGCAGGGTTTGGCGCACGGCTCGGTCCTGTGATCGGCCTGCCGGTCGCAGTAGAAAGTCCAACCCCTTACCGGGCCATTGGCGAACTGACGCACCTTGGAGATTTTGCCGAACTTTTGCCGTTCATCGTCGGCGGCGCTATTGCGCTTGCGCTTGTCGCGGCAATCGATGCGCTTCTTTGCGCCAAACTCGTCATGCCGGTTGGTGCGAACAAAGTCGATGGTGACCGGCTCCTGATGCGCCTCGGGGTCGGAAACGTGCTCTCAGCCTGTTTCGGCGGAATCACAAGTGGCGTCAACATCGGACCGAGCCTTACCAACCGTGCTTTTGGCGCCAAGACATCGCTTTCGGTCCTGATCAACGCAGCAATTTTGCTTCTGATGAGCAGCGTCTTATTCCCGGTTGTCAGTTACATACCTCGCGTCGTGCTCTCGGCCACCATCATGGTCATCGCAGTCCAACACGTCGATCCTTGGTCGATTGATCTTATTCGTCGCATACGAGCGAGCGGATCGCGCTCCCGTGGTTTGATGTTACTCGATCTGTTGGTGGTGGCGGTCGTGGCTGCTCTATCCGTGACCATCAACATTGCGCTCGCTGTTTTCCTAGGGATCATTATTGCAATAGCGCTATTCATCGTGCGCATGAGCCGTTCGATTGTTCGGCGTAGTTATCGTTGCGACAATATCCACTCGCGCAAGACGCGCACACCTGGCGAACTTGCACTACTTGAGAAGCACGGCGTGGATATTCTGGTGCTTGAACTCCAGGGCGTGCTCTTTTTCGGTAGCGCGGAGATGCTGAGCGAGGACGTCGAACGCGCGGCGGGAGCCGGTACGCGGACGATCATTCTTGACACACGACGCATAACTGAAATCGATGCGACCGGCGCGCGGATATTGGCCGACATTCACGCCATGCTAAATCGAAAAAATCAGCGGCTCACGCTTGCACTCACGAAAAACAGTGAGACCGCCGTACGTCTTTCTGAGCTTGGCACTGTTGAGGTGATAGGCGCCGATTATATTTTTGAGGACATTGATCGCGCCATTGGGTGGGCAGAGGACGACGTCATTCGTGTAAATACCCAGGTTAACGAAGGGGCTGAAATTCCACTTGAGCATGTCGAATTGCTCAATACCCTGACTTCCTCAGAAGTACAGTCGATCAAAGACTGCACTCGGCGCAAGATCTTTGATCGCGGCAAAATTATTTTCAGCGAAGGGGACTCGGGCAAGGAACTTTTCATTGTCACCAAGGGCCAGGTCAGTGCTTACATCAATCAAGTCGATGGTCGGGATATTCGTCTTGCTACGTTCGCGCCGGGCAGCGTATTCGGCGAGCTAGGGTTTCTTGATGCTGGGCCGCGATCCGCCTCGCTAGTCGCTGACGATGAAGTCACTTGCTACGTGCTCAGCGAAACGCAATTCGCCGTGCTTGCGAAGGACGCGCCCAGCGTCGCCATCAAGCTACTATCGGGGCTCGGGCGCGAGCTTAGCAAAAGGCTTCGTCGCGCGAACCAAACCATTCAACAATTAGAAAATTAAACGAGGACCGTGAAGGGGCAAAAAGTATATCTGATTGGCTCCGATAACAGACTTTATCGGCTGCGATGCCTTCTCCGCAAATGCCTGCCGATAATATTGATTATCTGGGCAATAATGTCGGTTCTAAAAGCGACATGAAACGGTCCAAAATTACGCAATTCGGACGCCTAAAGGCAGCAGGTTGCAGTTTACCAATGGTAACTCGAGGCGGTGTGACAATGCGATCGGCATGTTAGCTTCCTCCAATCGAATCTAAATGGGACGGGCCAGACCATTTACTCTTCGGACGACTGGACAGATCGAGCGGGCGTTGCTGCTTTCGGTCGATGCGTGAATGCGCACGGCAACGGCCGGCCGCGTCGATGTGGCCTAATCTGGCTATTTGCCTCGTTGCTTCTTGCCTTACAGACGGCTGACGCATTCTCTGCGCCAGCGCATAAACCCATTGCATCACACCGGGGTAAGGCCGCGAAGGCAGAGAAGAGTCATCACAAGCAGAGGCCAGCGACTGAAGCCAGGCGCTTGGAGCGTGCGGTTGGACCGAGGATCCTCTTGCCGAGTGATCAACCTATTGCGACGGCGCCGCTCTCGCATGACCTCGCTTTGACGAAGCAGGCGATCCAGCTGGTGCGGCAGCGCAAATTTGCTGACGCGACAACGCTCGCCCGATCAATCGGCGATACAGTCGCACAGAAACTTGTGGAATGGGCTCTCCTACGCAATCCGGACGACACGATCGGATTTAACCGCTATGCCCTTTTCATTCACGCCAACGCCGACTGGCCCAGCGTCCCGCTTCTGCGCCGACGCGCAGAGGCTAGATTGTTACAGGAACGCGACGATGCCACCGTGCGCCGTTTCGTCGGCGGGGAGCCCTTTAGCGCGTCCGGCCGGCTTGCACTCGCGCATGTGCTCCTGCGAGGAGGTGATCGTGAAGGCGCCGCGCGCGAAGCTCGTGCGGTATGGCGCTCGTCGGAGATGTCGGGCGAGATGGAAACGGCTGTAGCCGGAATCTTTGACGGTGTGTTGTCCCGTGCCGACCATGCTGCGCGAATGGATCGGCGCATCGGTGCCAAGGATTTCGGCGCCGCAATGCGCGCTGCCAAACGGCTAGGATCCGCTCAAGTCGCAATTGTCAAGGCTTGTGAAGCCGCTCAGGCGAACTCCACCAAAGCCGGGGCATTGCTAGAAACAGTACCCGACGACGCACGCACCGACCTGGGCTACGCATTGTGTCGTCTTCACTGGCTACTGGCACGCAATGAACTGATACCAGCAGCCAAGCTGGTGGCAGAGTCTGCGCGCAAGGATTTGCAGGATCAGGACACCGATGAGTGGTGGCGCGAGTGTCGCCTGCTGGCCCGCAGACTCATCGATCAGAGCGACGTACAGGCCGCGTATCGCGTCGTGCGCGAAGCGGCTCTTCCGGCCAATCGCTATTACCGCGCCGAATATCACTTTATGGCTGGCTGGATCGCGTTACGCTTTCTCGACGACCCGAATACAGCACTAAAACATTTCAACCACATCGATGATGGCTCGGCTGATCCAATAGTATTGGCGCGTGCTGCCTATTGGCGCGGGCGGGCCGCCGAAGCCGCCGATCGATTGGAGGAGATGCACGCGCACTACGAGGCAGCCGCACAATATCCGACCGCCTATTATGGCCAATTGGCGCGGGCCCGACTTGGGATTGGCAAGCTGGTATTGAGTTCTCCGCCGCTGCCGTCAGTAGACGCTGGTCAGAACGAACTGCTACATGCAGCAGAAATTCTTTATACGATCGACGAGTTTGATCTTGCTTTATCGTTCGTCAGCGATCTTGCGGAAACAAGCAGCGACGTTGCAGCGCTCAGTCTGATTGGCGAGCTCGCAGCTCGCTACAAAGATGCTCAGACCATGTTGGCCATTGGCAAGACCGCGCTTTCAAGAGGTCTGCCAACCGAATGGTATGCCTTTCCCGGAATTGGGGTGCCATCTTACACGCCGATAGCTCCACCGCTCGATAAGTCCATCGTGTATTCAATAGTGCGAACAGAGAGTGCTTTTGATCAGCGCGATTGGTCGCCCGCCAACGCGGTTGGGCTAATGCAGGTTACGCCCGAGGCCGGCCGCGATACCGCAAAACGCTTCAGAGTCGCCTATAATTGGAAACGTCTGGTATCCGACCCAATCTACAATACGCAGATGGGTGCGGCCGAGATCAGCGCTCTACTCAAGGAGTACAAAGGTTCCTACATCATGGCCTTCGCCGGCTACAACGCAGGCCGCGGCCGGGTACAGCAATGGGTGGCACAGCATGGCGATCCGCGCGACCCCAAGGTCGATGCTGTCGATTGGGTAGAGCGAATCCCATTGGCCGAAACGCGTAATTACGTGCAGCGAGTTATGGAAAATCTACAAGTGTATAATGCGCGCTTCGGCACAAAAATCGTGACGATCGAACCCAATTTGCACCGATTGGCTACGATCCCAGGGCCTGCCATACCGGCCTCGTTTGGTGTGATTGATTCCACTGACCGTTAGGGCTGCGTTGGGACGCCGGCGAGATCCTTCTTTCGGGCACGAATGGAGTGGACTTATCGGAGCCTATTGGCGTCAGAAAAGAAACTTGCGTGCGAGCTGGGCCAATAGCGGTCATTTGGCTTTCCGTATGGACTGACAACGGGATCTCACAAACCTCGACTTGCTCGACCCCCTAGTAGACCTAGTCGGTACTGAATGGCCCCGTCAGGACAGCAAATCGTTCATGGGGAGGCAGTCTGCACACCGCCATCTGCAAGTAATGTGCTTCTTGTTCCATACCGATCCAGCGTAATTTACGAATCAATTTCACCCATTCTTCCGACTGTTGCTCACTACAAACCGATTGCTTGTGACGTGTCTGATCCATTGCCACTCCTAGCAGCTTGTTTGCGATGGGAGTTTTGGGAGGCGCATCACCGCTTCCGCGGCAACCGCTGTTGGAATGCAATGAAGATGGCCATGCCGATAACGGATCCGACGAGAAGCATTGCAGCCATGATGTCCATCGCGGATACCTCCCTGCGATGAACTACGTTCGCAATCGGCGATTAATTACGGATTGAAATTTAGAGGAGTTGTTGTGACCACAATTGGACGAGAGTGTGGGCCGATTAACCTTAAGATTTCTGTTCGGCAGAACATTTCAAGCGGGAAGCGGTCGCGGGGGTAAAGCGGACATGCCCTCTTGCACTGCACATATCCGCTTTTGACCCAAAGCGGACGTTGTAAGGTCATGTTCCCATTTCTTTCTTCGTTGTTTTTAACGCCTTGGCGCACCCGACGCTCACTTCGTTTTTATGTTGCTTGAGACAGGCAATTATTTTGCCGTCGCCCGGAGCAATGCCGGCGCAGATTCTCTCAGCGTCGGCCTTACACAAAGCAAGGGGGGCGTTGGCCGCTTGAGTTGATCCCGGAAGCGAGATTACGGCGAGCGAAAGCGATGATGCTACTATCAACTGACGAATAAGCATTCTCAACCTCGCTCCTTTGCTGGTGCGGACTCCACCCAATCTACATTCGGCAGATATTTGAAGTTGGACCCTAGGCCAATGCCGGTGACAGCCGAGTGGCTGTTTGGGAACTGCCCCCTTGTGGGCGATCTGCCGGACCCTCAACACCGCGACGGCGTCGTGCTTAAGGAAGCTATAAACTTCACGTCCGCGTACCCCCAAAGCGGACATGTGCATGTGCGCCGATGAATGCGCTCAGCGCCCCC
>DASRAF010000273.1:0-3193 GCA_035638295.1 Pseudolabrys sp. | reverse complement strand
TCGGCGGCGCTGCGGGTGCCCTCCCCCCAGTGATTGGTTGGGCAGCAGTGACCGGAAGCATCGGGCTCGAGCCGGTGATCTTGTTCCTGATCATACTGCTGTGGACGCCGCCCCATTTCTGGGCGCTGTCGCTCAATCGTGTCGACGAATATGCTCGCGCTGGCATCCCCATGCTGCCGGTGGTTGCGGGGATGACTGCAACAACACGGCAGATCCTGATCTACAGTATCCTGCTGCTGCCAATTTCGCTGTTGCCGTGCGCCCTAGGCTTTGCCGGTCCCCTCTTTGGCATTGCCGCCGCTACCAGTGGAGCGATCCTCGTCGCGCTCGCTTTTCAACTGCACGGAAGTAAGGGGACGAATCGGCTCGCCGCCCAGCGCCTCTTCTTGTTCTCCATTCCCTACCTGTTCGCGTTGTTCGCGGCGCTTTTAGCCAGCAACCTCGGCAATCGCTGATCCAGGAGCTCGTCGCCGACACCAATGACGGGGACTCAATCGCACTCTTTACTTTTCGTGTAGACCATTAACGTCCTCGCCTCATCGTGGCGGTACAAAACAATTGGTCCGTGCGGTCTCAGACTTAAGTTGTTTCGCATTGCACCTTGAGACAATGGCGACATGACACCGCAGGGCGCAACATATCACGCGACCAGGTAAGCTCCCGCATTTCGTGTCGCGTCAAGCCGTGCAGGCCAATGGATATCCTGCTCGGGCACCCCACTGTCAGGTGAGTAAACGACCATGAGCATCATCGAACGCGCGCGTCTCGGTCTCCTCACATCGCTTGCCGCTGCGACGATCATGGCCACACAGGCCGCCGCGCAACAGGCGCAAAAGCCGAACATACTCGTCATCATGGGCGACGACATCGGCTACTGGAACATCAGCGCCTATAACCGCGGGATGATGGGCTACCGCACGCCCAATATCGACCGCATCGCCAACGAGGGCGCGATCTTCACCGAGTATTACGGCCAGCAATCGTGCACCGCTGGCCGTGCAGCGTTCCTTACCGGACAGTCCCCGCTGCGCACCGGGTTGTTGAAGGTCGGCCTGCCGGCCGCGAAGGAGGGGCTGTCGGAGAAGGATCCGACCATTGCCGAGCTGCTCAAGCCGCAGGGCTACGTGACTGCACAATTCGGCAAGAACCATCTTGGCGATCGCAACGAATTCCTGCCCACCGTGCACGGCTTCGACGTGTTCTTCGGCAACCTTTATCACCTCAACGCCGAAGAAGAACCGGAGCAGCCCGACTATCCCAAGAATCCGTCATTCCGGGCGCAGTACGGCCCACGCGGCGTTCTCAAGTGTGTTGCGACCACGACCGACACGCCGGGCGATGATCCCCGTTTTGGCCCCTGGGGCAAGCAGCGATGCGAGGATACCGGGCCACTCACCAAGAAGCGTATGGAGACAATCGATGAGGAGTTCCTGAAGGCCACGACGGAGTTCATTGACCGTACAGTGCAAGACCGCAAGCCGTTCTTCGTCTGGTTCTGTCCGACCCGCATGCACATCTGGACACGGCTCAAGCCCGAGTCGCGGGACAAAACCGGGCTTGGCATCTATCCCGACGGCATGGTGGAGCATGACGCGCACGTTGGCGAACTGCTGAAGAAGCTCGACGATCTCGGCATCGCGGATAATACGATCGTCATCTACACGACCGACAACGGCGCGGAGACCTTCTCCTGGCCCGACGGCGGCACCACGCCGTTCCGCGGCGAGAAGAACACCAATTGGGAAGGCGGCTACCGCGTGCCGGCGATGGTGCGCTGGCCAAGCCTGGTGCCGCCACGCGTCGAGATCAACGACATCTTTTCCGCCGAGGACTGGGCAACGACGCTCGTCGCCGCGGCCGGCGAGCCGGACATCAAGACCAAGCTCCTGCAAGGTTACGAAGCCGCGGGCAAAACCTTCAGGGTTCATCTCGACGGTTACGACCAGCGCGATTTTCTCGCCCGTAAGGGCCCGGACCAGCGTCGCGAGTTCTTTTACTGGACCGACGACGGCAACCTTGCCGGTCTTCGCTACGAGGATTGGAAGGCTGTGTTCATGGAGCAGAAGGCGCATGGTCTCGATGTCTGGATGGAGCCGTTGGTGCCGCTGCGTACGCCCAGGCTGTTCAACTTGCGCGCCGATCCGTTCGAGCGGAGCCAACACGAGGCTGGCGATTACGTGCGCTGGTTCGTCCAGCACGCTTTCGTGCTGTTGCCGGCGCAGTCGCTCGTAGCGCAGCACATGGCAAGCTTCCAGCAGTTCCCGCCACGTCAGCGGCCAGCCAGCTTCTCGGTCGAGCAAGTCATGGAGAAACTCAGGAACCCGCCGGCCAACAACTAGGTCGCCACAACTTCGCGTCAGTCGGCTAACACTGGCGCCCTTGACTATTTCAACGGCTTCTTCGCCCGCGAGGCTTGGCGCTTCGTCGAGACCCAGCAACATGTCGAGAAGCTGGCGCGCACCGCCGATACGGGCTCCGGCTTCCTTCAACCTCGAAGTGATGAAACAGAAAGTCCAAGAGATGATCAAGAACCGTCCAGGTCAGTAAGGAACGACTTGATGCGAAGGCCCGTGCGCCTGCTGCGGCGTGCGGGCCTAACTTCGAATTCAGGATGAGGCGCAAAGAATGTTCAGTAACGCGCCGTCCAGCACGTGGCTGGCCATGCATTATTCAAAGAGAGGCAAGCATGGGCCAGCAAGGTCGGCACCTTGCGACGAAGCAGAAGGGCCGGACTGTGATTAGCGTGAAGAACGATTGGAATGAAGTCTTTCCGCCCATTTGAAAATTTCGGTCGACGCTGAATCATTAACGGTCTTTGCTTTTGGCGTCACAAAGCAATCAGTCAGTTCGCCCAGCGACTTAAGTTGGAATAGTTTGCACCAAGAGACAATGGCGACATGACATCGCGGGGCGCAAAGTAGCCGTGGGTGCGCCACGCGAGAGCAGTGCTGCGCGGCCGGGGGTCGATTGCAAATCACAAGAGCCAAACAAGGAGACGCAGAATGCGGATCAAGATCAGTTGGCTCGGTGTGTTGGCGTTGCTCGCCGCCTTGATGGTGCCGAGCTTGCCAGCAGCCGCGCAGCAGACACAGAAACCCAACATCCTCTTCATCATGGGCGATGACATCGGCTGGATGCAGCCGAGCATCTACCACCAGGGACTAATGGTGGGGGAAACCCCCAACATCGACCG
>DASRAF010000272.1:0-47089 GCA_035638295.1 Pseudolabrys sp. | reverse complement strand
CGAGTGCCCGCGCGATAATCGTATCTTGATCTTGCCTCGCGGCGACGGTGACGGTGTCGAAATAGCTCTCGCTGGTGAGCTTGAAACCGAGGTCTTGTAGGCCGCGTCCGAGGATTGCTGCCAAACTAGCGACCCGTCGCGCAATGTGCTGGAGACCATCAGGGCCGTGATAAACGCAGTACATTGAAGCAATGATCGCTAGCAACACCTGCGCGGTGCAGATATTCGATGTCGCTTTCTCTCGACGAATGTGTTGTTCGCGTGTCTGCAGCGCCAACCGGTATGCAAGATTGCCATGGCTGTCGATCGTTACACCGACCAGACGTCCTGGCATCATACGCTGATATTCGGAGCGCGTGGCTATATAGGCTGCGTGCGGGCCGCCATAGCCCATTGGCACACCGAACCGCTGAGTGGATCCGACGGCAACGTCGGCGCCCAATTCGCCGGGCGATGCGACCAGCGTTAGCGCCAATGGGTCGGCCGCAAGCACGGTGACACCGCCGGCTTTCCGCACGCGCTCGAAAATCGGACGTGGGTCCTGCAACGCACCGCTGGAGCCTGGGTATTGCAGTAGCATGCCGAATACCGCCGAAGGCTCTAGATCCCGTGACGGGTCGCCAACCTGAACGGTCCAGCCAAGCGGTTCTGCGCGTGTGCGGACCACAGCAATCGTCTGCGGATGGCAATCGGCATCGACGAAGAATGTCGCTGGTCGTCCAGGCGCGATACGCCGTGCCATTGCCATGGCTTCGGCGGCGGCGGTGCCTTCATCGAGCAGCGAGGCATTAGCGACGGCAAGGCCGGTAAGATCAATGATCACAGTCTGGAAATTCAGGAGCGCCTCGAGACGACCCTGACTGATTTCCGGCTGATATGGGGTGTAAGCGGTATACCAAGCCGGGCTTTCCAAAACATTGCGTTGGATCACCGGTGGGAGGATGGTGTCGTAATAGCCTTGTCCAATCAGCGAAACCATTTCGGTATTGCGCGCCGCGAAGACTTTCATCTTTTCCAGCAATTGGGTTTCCGAAAGTGGAGCACCCAGCTCAAGTGGATCTTTCTGACGGATGCCGCGCGGCAGCGCCTGATCAATCAACGTATCAATCGAGGTTAGGCCGAGAGTTTTCAGCATGTGTCTGCTTTGCTCGGCGGACACGCCTATGTGCCGCTGCATGAAATAGCTCGTATCAAAAGTCAGCGTCATGATTTCGCCTTCAGGTAAGCTGAGCGATGTATTGTGCTTCATCCATGAGGGTGGCGACGTCAGCAGGATTGGACAGACGGATCTTGAATATCCAACCGCCGTCCATTGGTGCGGTGTTCACAAGGCCCGGGCTGGCGACGATCCCCTCGTTAACTTCAATGATCTCGCCCTTGACCGGAGAATAAACCTCCGATGCGGCCTTAACCGATTCCACCACCGCAACGACGGCGCCAGGCTCAACAGTTTTTCCGGCCGCAGGGAATTCGACGAACACAAGATCGCCGAGTTGTTCCTGCGCGTAATTGGTGATGCCGACCGTCGCAATCTCGCCCTCGAGACGAAGCCATTCGTGATCTTTGGTAAACTTCAGCATAAGATTGTCCCCATGTGATTGATTTATCGCCGGTAGCGATGTGCGACGAAGGGAAGATCAATGATCCTCAACGCAGCGCGCTTGCCCCGCACATCGGCGTAGATCGTTCGCCGTGCGCGCTCGGTCGCCGTATCCACATAACCCATTGCGACGAAAGCATCTGCGCTTGGACCGAACCCGCCAGATGTGACGATGCCGATCGGGGTCCGCGCTTCTTCGTCGGCAAAAAGCGGTGCACCTCTCCGCACTGGAGTTTTGACCACAGGCGTCAGGCCAACCCGTAGACGACCTGCCCCCCATTTGAGTTGCGACAAGATCACATCAGCACCGGGAAATCCGCCGGCACGTTCACCGTTCGATCTCCGAACTTTCTGAATCGTCCAGCCAATCGCAGCTTCCACAGGCGTCGTCTGATCATCGATATCGGAGCCGTAAAGGCAGAAGCCCGCCTCGAGTCGCAGGCTATCGCGCGCACCAAGACCGACCATCGCCACGGAGGGATGTTCTAATAGCGCGCGCGCGATCGGTTCTGCGGCGCTTGAGGGGATGCTGATTTCGAACCCGTCCTCGCCGGTATAGCCCGACCGCGCGAGGATGCAATCGGCATCAAGAACGGGCGCAGACCGCACATCCATGAAGTTCATGAACTTTACGATTGGACACATGGCGCCGATTGCAGATTCGGCCGCAGGTCCCTGCAAGGCAATTAGTGCACGGTCGTCGCGTCGCTCGACGAAGCAGCTCATGGCAAGTGCTGCCGTCAGCAACGCTATGTCTTCGTCCTTTCGGCTGGCGTTCACCACGAGCAAGTAGTGATCGCCGCAATGGCTGATCATCAGGTCGTCGAGAATTCCACCGACTTCGTTCGTGAATACTGCATAATGCTGACGACCTGGCGCGAGCCCGATGACATCTATCGAAATAAGTGCTTCAAGCGCCTGTGCGGCATCGCGCATGCTGCCTGACTTCGGACGCACCTCGACCTGACCCATGTGCGAAACGTCAAATAGCCCAGCCGCATTCCGCGTATGCAAGTGTTCCTTTAGGATGCCCAGTGGGTATTGAATCGGCATGTCGTAGCCGGCGAAAGGGGCCATGCGCGCGCCCAATTCACGGTGCAGCGCATGCAGTTGGGTGGTTTTGGGTGCGGACAGTTCCGCTTTCTGAGGTGCGCTCATAATGTGCACGTCAGAAGGAAACTTTGTTCAGGTCGCGCCAAAAAACTGAAATTGAGAAGACCAAACGGTCAAGCATCCATGGGCACCTCGTCAGCGACATGCTGAAGTCCGGTGCCCCCCTCTGTATCTTTGCCTGAGAACGTTATCCCGTCGGCGGACGCTGCGCGTCACTTTCCAGAGTAGTGGACGCCGCGTGGTTCGTTTGCCTGAGAGTTTCCGGGGGCGGTTGCTCCTTCGGCGTCGGCAAAAAACCGATCTCTCCCGCGCGACTGAGCTTTTGTAGTCTCTTTCTTGACCTATTGTCTAGATCACACGCGCAATTTTGGCACAGGAACGATTACCCGCCGACCCTCGCGTGACAGCTCTTTGGTTCCCAGCAATCAGGTTTTTATACGTTTCGACATCTTTAACTGTCGCGATCTGTGATGCCGTAAGCGTGACCACTTCAGCGTCGACAAATCCGGCTCCCATGGAAAGTGAGTCAATCACCAAACGGGCGGCCTTTTTTGCGTCTTCCTCCGAGTCAAATCTTTCAAACCAATATCTGTGCTTGTCCCCTCTAAGTATCTGCCATTCCCTGCATTGAGAATCGGACTCGAGATCACGACCAGGGCTCGGCTTGGGAAAAGATTGCAGATTATCTTTAAAAGATGGCGCATCTGACGTTTCGTTGATGGCTTCTACAGATCATGCCACGCGGCGAACCCACGGGTCAAAGGTCGAACGGACCAAGTCATCGACTTATCGCGAACGATTCTCGCAGCTCTTCAATTCCACAATTTACTGAACTGCGAGGCCACCACCAACGGATACGGAACATCGACGTCGAGAATACCTATCGCTCGGGCAAAGCGATTCATGCCGGCGACAAAATCCGGTGTGAGTTTAGCGGCGTAATACGGCGTGTCGCGCCGAACCAGGGTGACGATATGTTCTGCCTCGCCTGGGAAAAGCGCCGCGCCGACTTTTGACGCCAGTTGGGCATCCGCGCGGAGCGCCTTTTGCGCAGCAACAATGGCGCGCACCGCAGCAGCGGCCTCGTTCGGACGGTCCTTGATGAGCCGATCGGTCGTCGCCAGGCTCGCCATCGTGTAGTTGAAAGCCTGCGGAGGACCATCGCCCCGGCGCGCGTCAATCACCACGACGCCGGCGCCAGACCGAACGGCAATTTCGGCGCCCATGCCGTTGGCCCAGAAACCGTCGATCAAGTGCTCGGCCAAAGCGCGCGCCGCCACCACGCCGATATTGATCTTCTTTCCGACTGATCCCGGCACGGTGACGATCTCGACA
The DNA here is from genome assembly GCA_035638295.1 of Pseudolabrys sp. Lineage (GTDB taxonomy): Bacteria > Pseudomonadota > Alphaproteobacteria > Rhizobiales > Xanthobacteraceae > Pseudolabrys. The sequence goes on along the minus strand of DASRAF010000272.1, from coordinate 43,041 downwards.
CCATCGCGCTTCATGTCGATGCCGCTATCGGCCAGCATCTGGCGGAAGGCCATGCCGACCCACGGCGCTGCTCCGATGCGACGACCCTTCACGCAGCTCAGATCGTTCCGCTCGGCACCGATATCTGAGCGCATCACCAGAAACCAGTAAAGGCCCTGCGACTGCGCGCACAATAGCCTCGCCCCCTCCCAGCGCGGGAAAGCCGACAATGTCGAATGCGCGGAGCCGGCCACGATATCGACGTGACCGTCCCGCATCGCCGCATATGCTGCCTCGACTGGAGCGATCAGTTCGAGTTCGGCCTCGACGCCTTCCGCGGCCAGATAGCCCATCGTGACGATGGCCTCAGCCGGAAGATAGGACGGGGAAATGAGATCAGGAACTGCAATTTTCATGAACAAACTTTAGAAAGTCGGAGCGCGCAGACCGTTGCCTTCCCGCTCCGCAAATTCCTTAGCTACGGGACGGCGAGTACTTTTGCGCACGCGCCTCGACCGCCGACCATTCCGGACTGGTCAGCTTGGCAGAGCCGATAAACTTGTTGGTGAACATCTTGTCGGCAGGCGGCAGATTTTTCACACCCATATAAGTTTCCACCGTCTGTCGCGTCTCGTTGACCAGATTTGGATCCATATAGCCGAGGGCGACGTCGCGGAAGCCCGGCACCATGCCCAGTGACGTGCTCACCGCCTGGCCGTACTCGATCACCTTCTGGTTGGTAACGCTGCCACCCTGAAATTCCTTCAAGCTTTCAATGTGCAACTCCACCGACTTTTCGGGATTGAGATAGACGTATTTCAGACCTTCCATTAGACCTTCGACGAACGCCTTGCAGACCTCAGGCCTCTTTTCGATGGTGGATGCTTTGCAGGCGACGACGTTGCTGTAGCATTTGACCCCGTAGTCTTCGTACAGGATTCCGTTGATTTCGAGGTTCTGCGCCCACAGGCTTGGCGCAATGCTGCCGAAGAAGTTGCCCTCGGCCTTCACCTGCTTCTCGATCAGCGCCTTGATCAAGGCTGCCGCGTCCATCGTGACCTTGTTGACCTTCTTGTCGTCGATCCCGGTGGCCTTGACGAAGGCCGGCCACATCTGGAAGTCGCCGCTACCGACGTCGAAGGCAACGGTCTGACCCTCGAGATCCTTCGGCTTGGTGATGTTATTTTCCTTGAGCGAGAAAATTCCGACGGGGGAACGCGGCCAGACGCCAGCAACCGCTATGAGATCGAGTCCGCGGCCCGCACAGTTCATCATTACGCTGAGATCGAGGATGCCGAAATCGTATTGGCCTTGATCGACCGGTACGCACACTTTACCCGAGCCGAAGCCACGGTCGATGGTCACATCCAGGCCGCGTTTTTCGAAAAAGCCCATTTTCTTTGCAACAAAGGCATAGCTGAACGTGCCGAGTGGCAGCCAAGGCAGCGTGAGCTTGATCGGGGTCTTGGCACCCTGCGCCAGGGCCGCAATCGGCTTGTGTAGTGCGCCCCCAAGTCCGAGGGCACCGGAATACTTCAGGAAAGAACGTCGATCGAATGTCATCGGACCTCTCCTATGGATTCAATTGAGAAAATTCGGTTGCGTCTTCAGTCCGGCAAGTAGTGCGCGCGGCAGCATCACGTGAATTCCACGATTGCCGTTCACGAATTGGGTGACATGCATGTCGGCAGCGATGCTGCACAGCCGATACGCGTCATGGAAATCCATGCCATAATGCTTTTCGAGCAGCCCGATCATCTCTCGCATCGCGACCCGAGCCGCGTCATCGAGGTCCTCGTGCACCGCCATTGTCATCAGGTGGGTTGGCGTTGAGGCAATCGGCCAGTTGATCGACATGTCACGCCGCGCGGTCAGACGGAAACGGCCGTCAAGGCTGGTTTCGATCGCCGTTTGATTGATCTCACCATGGCCCTGGGCAGCATGTCCATCCCCGGCGCTGAACAGAGCGCCATTGACCGCAACTGGCAGGAAGAGGCGCGTCCCGGGACGCAGATCCTTATTGTCCACGTTGCCGCCGTGGCGCAGCGGCGGACGGCTGTCGAGGCGCCCCCATTCGCGCGGCGGCGCGACCGCGAGTTGGCCGAAAAACGGCGCCGTCGGCACTGAAATGCCAGACGCGACCTCGGCCATTCCTGTGTTGAGATCTATCGGAATGATTGTCGTCCGCTGTGTCGGCTTTTCGTTCCCGAACATTCCCTTGAGCGGACTAACGATGTTGTACCCGTAAGGCTGCGTTAGGCAGATCTCAAGGATATCGATCTGTAGTACGTCGCCAGGCTGTGCACCCTTCACGGCAATCGGGCCGGTAAGAATGTGCGGGCCGGTGCCGCGCGGCGCCCGCTCGAAGATTTCTGGAATGGCCTTGGGAATCCAGTCACGGGGTACATCATGCTCTGGATCGGCGGACACCGTATTGATCCAGAACTCCTCGCCGGACTCGACTTCAAAAACCGGCGCCAGCGAGCCGTCGAGGAACCCGAAGTGAACCGTCTGCGCTGTGGCCTTTAGACGTCTCATCGTTCACCTATACAGACGCGACCGCTAAAGCCTGGTCTCGAGAGCATCAATCGGCGCTTGCCAGTAGACAGCGCGTTTCTCCGCCGCTGCAATGAGGCCATAGAGCACCAGGCCAGCGATACTGAGTATGGTGATCGCACCAAGCATTAACGCCGTATCGAGCAGGCCGCCCGCCAGCTTAATCAGGTAGCCGATGCCCTGCTGCGAAGCGACGAATTCCGACACGATCACGCCAATGATCGCGAGCGTGATCGAAATCTTCATGCCGCCGAAGATGTAAGGCAATGCGTTGGGCAGGCGAATCTTCCAGAAGATCTGCCAGCGTGATCCCATGAAGGTCCGAGCCATCTTGTCAATATCCTCGTCGACAGACTGGAAGCCCATCGCCGCGTTGATCGTCATCGGAAAGAAGGCAATGAGGAACGCCAGCAAAAGACTCGACATCGTTCCAGTACCGAACCAGACGATAAACAAGGGGGCAATCGAGACTTTGGGAATCACCTGCGACACCACGATCATCGGGTAAAATCCCTTCCGAACTATTTCGGAATAGGTGATAAGCACGGCGACGATAATGCCACCGACAACTGACAGCGCGAAGCCGAGGATGGTGAGGTAAAGCGAGGGCCAGAGGTGATCGAGCAGCAGGTCATAACGACTCACCATCACCTCAACAACTTCGGATGGCGGCGGCAAGACGATGCTGCGTATGTGCATCAGTCGGACGGCAGCTTCCCACGCCGCGAGCAGCAGGAGTGTCATTCCAAGCGGCCAAGCGGAATCTTTCGCCGAAGTCTTCAGCTTAGCTAACATGGCTCGCCTCGATCGATTTTCGGAGGTGACGGACGTATTTGTTAAAGCCTTCTTCTTCGGTGATTCCAATTTGGCGCGTCCGCGGTAAGTCGATCCTTACCTCGTCGATTATAGTCGCCGGGCGGCGTCCCATGACCAGCACGCGATCGGACAGGAAGGCCGCCTCGCGAATACTGTGAGTCACAAAAATGACGGTCTTGCGGTTCGCCTGCCAGATGCGCAGTAGCTCGACGGCCATGTCGTCGCGCGTAATGGCGTCAAGCGCGCTGAACGGCTCATCCATCAGGAGGGTATTGGGGTCATGAATGAGCGCGCGACAGATCGAAGCACGCTGCCGCATGCCACCTGACAACTGACGCGGCAGAGCGTCAGCGAAATCCTCGAGTTTGGTCATCTTAAGAAGGCCCATTGCGCGGTCGAGATACTGCGCACGAGGCAACCGCAGCAATTCAATTGGGAAAAGAACGTTGTCGATCACGCTGCGCCATGGCAGCAACACCGGGCTTTGAAATACCACGCCGACGTCATTGCGCGGCCCGGTGATCGGCGAGCCAGCCAACACCAGTTCGCCAGAGGTTGGCTGGGTCAGGCCGGCAATCATCATCAACAGTGTGCTTTTGCCGCAACCGCTTGGGCCGAGCAGGCTAATAAATTCGCCGTCCGGGACTTCAACGGAAATGCTTTTAATGGCCTCAAGCGTGCCGAAAACTTTGCGCACCTCGGCCAGTCGCAATGCGACCTTTGCAACTGGCGTTCGATCCCGTTCCGACACGGCACGTCGGCTTGCCACTATCGTCCCTCCCCTTTCGCGCATCTCTCCGCAGGCAAGGCTTATTCGTCGGTAGATGCGTGATGGCGCCCCATCAATTACTACGCTTTGAGACGCGGGATAATCTCACGGGCGATTATCTCGACCTGGTCGCTCCGGTACTTGTACGGAACGAAGATAATTTTCTGTACGCCGACAGCGAGATGCTCCTTGAGCTGGGCAACGCAGTCGTCGACTGAACCTAAAATGGCGCTTTCACGCGAACAGTCGCTGTTGGCCGGAAAGTCCCATTCCTTGTTCAGCCAGTCGAGCATCTCAGCACGCACGGAATCTTTCGATGAGCCGACCATGATTGGCAGTTGCGACGCGTTGAGCAGTTTGTCCGGATCCTTGCCGACCTCCTTAGCCGCCGCGCGGACCTTGTTCCAGGACTTGGTGAAATTGTGCGGCTCGTAGAAATACGTAAGCCATCCATCACCGACCGCCCCGGCGCGCTGCAGCACGCGATCGACGTAGCCGCCGATCAGTAACGGCATACGCGGCTTCTGCACGGGTTTCGGATACATGACAGCCGCCGAAATCTTATGGCCAACGTAGTCGCCGTCGACTTTGCCCTCGGTCCAGAGCCGGTTAAGGATTTCGAGACTCTGGTCCATCAGCTTACCACGCCTGTCAAATGGCACGCCGAGCGCGTCGAACTCGCGCTTGTACCACCCAGATGCCATGCCCATGATCATGCGGCCGTTAGAGAATTGGTCCATTGTGGCAAGCTGCTTGGCAAGTGCCACTGGGTTGCGAAGCGGCAGGACGAGAATGCCGGTACCAAGCTTGATGCGCTTAGTGCGCGCAGCAATTGTCGTCAGAGTGGTCAGCGAATCCATAATTGGAAAGTTTGGCTCAACGCCAAGCAGGACATGGTCCCAAACCCAAAGCGAGTCGTAGCCGAGCGCCTCAACCTTCTCTCCATACTCGATGAGTGCTCTTGGATCCGGCATCTCCGGATAGGTCGTGAAATTTCGCGCAGCGATACCGAAGGTCTTTGACAAGGTCATTAAGGTTCTCCCTGAAAGGCCTAAGCCGTGAATTGCCGGCCCGGATCGAGCGTCCGAAGCGTTGATAGCTCATGCTCAGATGGCGGTTCGGTCACGCTTATCGATTTATCGAAAATCAGATCAAACCCGGTATTGTCCTGCACCTGCCCGCATGTGACACCAGGATTAAGCGCCAAAACCTTCATTCGGCGTTCGGCATCGTCGAACGAAAACGTCGCGAGCTCGGTGATCACACGAAACATGCCGCCATGTGTCAGACCGCTTTCGGCGCGGGTGTTACGGCCGCGGATAAATCCAGGGCTCGTTATGAAATCCACCTTCTCCACGAAGCGCCGCTTCTCATGCTTCATCGCGACGATCATGTTTGTGAGGCTTGAGATATCGTTGCCGCCGCCCGTACCCGGTAGCCGTACGGTTGGCGCCTTCCAATTCCCGATGAACGACGAATTGAGGTTGCCGTACTGATCAATCTGGGCACCGCCCATAAAACCAATGTCCACATAGCCCCGCTGCAACAGCAGCAACACGTCGGCGCTTCCGAGCACCATGTTGGCGCGCTTCGTGCAGCGCTGGTCATTGGTGGAAGGCGGTAGCTTACCCGGTTCTACGAAAGCCCCGATCACACCTCCCTCGAACAGGATCGTCAGGCCCGGACAACCGAGGCGTTGCGCGAGCGTTGCCGCCAAAAGTGGAATGCCAACGCCAGCAAACACGACCTGCCCATCTTTAAGCTGGCGCGCGCTCAGAATGGTGAGGATTTCCGACGCGGTATATTGTGATGACTTAGACATCGAAAAGGCTCTGGCCCCTGCGCGTTGCCGACATGACTTCCTCCGTACCGATTAGAGAGAGGAAGTCGTTCCAGGATTTCGGTGCGTATACATACGTGTCGAGATATCGCCGCATGCCCTCGACCGGATCGCCGTTGACCTGATCGACGTAGGCATCAAGATGATTCATCGCTGGCTCGTAGAGACCGTAGCATTCATGCGGCATTGAGCCATAGGGAACCTCAACCACCGCGTCTACGCATAAGAATGGAATTTTGGTCTGATCCGGCGCGCGGCGGATTTGATCGTTCGATACAATCCGCTCTGTTGTGAGGATCACGCGGTTAGCGGCGAGCGCCAAATCAATGTCCATAAACTGGAGTCCGTCGATCTGGGCATTGCCGTAAGCGTCGCAACGTTGAACGTGAATCAGGGCGACATCAGGATTAAGCGCGGGGATGAGAAGAAGCTTTTCGCCTGTGAAGGGGCAATCAATTTCTTTAACTTCGGGACGAACGTGCGCGACATCCGATCCAAGCATCGAGCGCATCGGAAGGAACGGAACGCCCATGCCACCAGCGCGATAGCGCATGCCCATGCCCATGTGGCTCCACTCGTCGTAACGCGCCAAATTCTTTTCGACGTAGTGACGCATGACCTTCGACAGGCCCCACAGAATGCCTTGGGCAAACCAGCTCGACGTGATCTGATTTGCGGCGCCCGAACCGAAGAGAAGATCGCCGTCGGTTGAGATGATGCAACGCGAGCAGGAAAGGTTCTTTTTTCGGGCGCGGATTAACTGCCAAATCATCGCCATCGGCGTGCGCGATAACGTTGAGCCTCCGATACCAACCGTCGCCCCGTCATTCACGAAAGATGGTGCCTCTTCGAGACTAACGACCTTCTCTCGCAGGGAACGGTCGCGCTTCTGTATATTATCACGGAGGGTGTGATACGGTTGGACAAGCTCAGATGTCACGCAAATGTCCCTGAATTTCGCGCGTTATCACCACGCTGAAAAGCGCTGCGCAGTAAACATACTATCATTAGTAAAATAGCAAGTCGACTCGCGGCCCCCAAAGCTTCTTTTGATTCAGTCCTGGCAGAACAAAAGTTAGAGGTTGCTTCGCTTCTTTGCCGGGACAATTGTCGTACTTTTTCGTTTTGATGCCTTGTGCATTTCAAAACTGAGGAGTTCAGCAAACGCGACGCATTCGGATGCAACGCGTTCCCGATCTTGGAGAGTTTGCATCAACGTCGCCGTCACGCGTACAGGTACAGGCATGGCGGCGTGCCTATCTTCATAATCGACGACCAGGCCATCGATCAGATCTTGATAGTGAGCAGCGATCGCTAATGGACCGCAGTCATGTTTCAATTCAGACATAATTTTAGCAGTTGGGCCCTTTACGGCTTTGCCACCAATTAACGGTGATACCGCGACCACCGGCGCTGCTGCAGAGCGGATTGCGTCGCGCATCGAGGGAACTGAGAGAATTGGATCAATGCTCAAGTATGGATTGGACGGGCAAATGATGATTGCGGTCAAATCCGGATCTTGCAACGCAGCAAGGGCGGCCCTCGACGGTTGTGCCCGCTCTGCATTTTTGAACTCGACTCGCTGAAGTACCGGCTCACACTGCCGACCGACGAAATATCCCTGGAATGGCAGCGCGCCTTCCTCAGTATGCACTACAGTCGAAATCGGATCGTCCGACATCGGAACGACCGTTGTAACGACACCCAATCGTTTCGCAACGGAAGCGGTAAACTCGGTCAATGAAATACCTGAACGCAATTGCCGAGTTCGCTCAATATGCATCGCGAGGTCTCGGTCACCGAGCCTAAACCAGGTCTCACCGCCAATCGCGCTGAGGCTCTTCATGCAGTTCCAAGTCTCGTCGGCCCGACCCCACCCCCGTTCGGGATCACTCAACTCCGCAAGCGTGTAGAGCACCGTGTCGACATCAGGTGAGATGTGCAAACCGAGATGCTCGAAGTCGTCGCCGGTATTGACGATCGCCGTCACGCCGGCGCCAAAGCGGCGATCAAGCCCGAGCACGAGCTTGGCGCCTCCGACGCCGCCGCAAAGAGCGACAATTTTGGGACCGCTACTCATCGAAACAGATCCCTAGCGCTACTGCGGATCGAGGCGCAAGTCAGGGCTTTATTCTACAGAATCCCCCACACAAACGATAAAAGTAGGTCGTGACTGCCTTAGCCGTCCGATGGCAAGCCAGTGATGCGAATGCCGGCGCCGGGCACTTTGTAGCGCCGATTGATTCCGATTAGCACTGACGTCAGCGCTTCAGCAGCAGCCGAATTGGCGAGCACACCGCCGTCGACACCTCTCGTCGCAACATCGCCAGCCAGCGCAATGACAACTTCACGCGATTCCTTGTCATTCCCGAACACCAATACATCACAGTCTGCCCGCTCGCCCGTGCGAAGCTTTGTCGCCCCGATATTGTGGAATGCCGATACGACCTTCACGCCATCGCCAAGCAGGCGCTGAGCAATCTGAGCCGCCGAGCCTTCGGTCGGCAGCTGCACGGTCGAGACCTTCGGCGGCACGAGCGGGACTGCGGCGTCCACAACAATCTTACCCTGCACCGCGGCCTTTATCTCTGTGATCGTCGTGTCATGGCTCGAGAATGGCACGGAGAGCACGACGATGTCGGCTGCCTTTGCAGCGTTGAAATTGTCGTAACCTTGTGCGTTGCCGCCCAATTCCTTGGCGAAGTCCTGCGCTTTTGTGGCGGAGCGCGAGCCGACCACGACCGTATGCCCCGCCGCGAGCCACAGCTTCGCAAGCCCCGACCCGAGATCACCCGTGCCACCTAGAATTGCGATTGTGCGCTTGATCCCTGGGGTCACGCCACGTCTCATATAGTTATTCTATTTATAGGATGACAGAACCTTTGTGGAAAGCAAGGTCCTTACTTGCGGCTAACCAGCAAGTGGGGCACCAATTTGCGTTACTTCCTGCGACCATTCAACTTTGCGGTCTGAACTCCAGAGCCAAGCAGATCAACCTCAAGCTTGATGCAGTCAGCGCGATATATAATGTCGCCGACATAGATCGCTTCGCCGGCGTCGTCGATGATGACCAAGTGACTCTCAACGGTCGGCGCGCCGAGCGGGATCTTCATGAGGTCAGCAATTTCTGGACTCGCGCTGCCGATCAGCAAAGTTTGGTGCGCATCGCGCAGGGTAATGTCGTCACGGGAATCGATGGTTGACAATGCCGCTGCTCTCATGAACTGCTGCGGGTCGAGCTCATAGATGCGCCGCGCGAGGCATAGAGCAACGACAGAATACGGTTCGTTATTGCGATATTGCAGGCTGTGCAATCCTACATACTTATCCGCGAGCTCGCCATCGCCCGCCTGTAGCACCGGTGGCGGGCAATTCTCCTCAAGCCTGATACTGCGCGGAACATTGTCCTTTAAGGAGTCTACAAGGCTCGTCCAATTGACCGCCAGTTTGAGCCAATGACGGTCCTGCGTCTTTTTGGCAACAAATGTCCCGCGGCCTTGCAAAGCTCGCAACAGACCTTCTTCGCGCAGCACGTCGACCGCTTGTCGAACTGTGACGCGCGCCACCTGGAATTCGGATTCGAGCTCCTCAAGGGTGGATATCTTCTCGCCTTGTGACCATTGTCCAGAGTCGATGCGCTGACGCAGCACCGATGCCACCTGGATATACAGCGGCACTCGGCTTCGGTTGTACGCTTTGATGAGTTTTGACAAGTCTGGCTTCTCGAAACTGAGACTACCTAAAAATGAGCCAAATTTTTGCGCTTTGACCAGCAGGAATAGAGAACTTTGCAGATTCTGGCAAAGGCATTCTTATGGGTACGTGCAGACCTACTTTAACCCTATCCATCACCACCAGCGTACAAAACCGTTTCGCGTTGTGGCTATTAAAGAACAGCCTACGGGTTAGGGCCTCGTAATCTTGCATCGACGCGACGGTGACGACCACCACAAAATCAGCTTCGCCCGTGACTTAGTAACATTGCTGTACTTCAGGAGCAGCCAAGAGGCTCGCTCGCACACGCTCTCAACGACAATCTCGACCAAAATCGTGATGGCACGGCCAAGCCGAGCCGGGTCTACCACCGCAATATTCCCTACGATGATGCCGTCTTCGCGCATCCGCTTGACCCGCCGCTGGCGGCCGACAGATTCACAGCTTGGCCTATGGTCCCGCAGCGGGGTTGTGTTTTCACGTTGAAGAATCTCGAGAATAGCAACGTCGAACGAATCGAGACCTTCCGCCGGCGGTTCGGCGGTTCTTGGTGTATCGAGACTACCCCATCTCGCAACGAAGCTGGGCGTTTGCAGAATTGCTCATCAAGGATGAGAGCCAGCGGCTTGGCCTCGGCAGCTTCAAGGCGCTGGGTGGTGCCTTTGCCGTCTTGAACCTGGTCGGTCGAGCTTGGCCCATTGCCGCGCGTCCTGCTAATCAACACTGAAGGCGCGACGGATCCTGACCGCTATGAGTGGTTGATCGGGAAAACAGCCGCTGAAGTGTTAGCAGTCTAGGCTGCATTCGCAGCTGGGCGATCCCCACAAACGCGGATACGCTGATCTCCGGGTATGCGTTGGTAATCACAATGGCAAAAAACTCATCTCTAATGTTCGACGTCGACCTTGCGGTTCATATCGGCCGCCGCCGCTCGATTCGCCGCTATCGACCATCCAGCGTTCGTCGCGATGTGGTGAAACGGTTGCTCTCGGCGGCGAGTGGCGCGCCTTCTGCACACAATAAGCAGCCCTGGCGCTTTGTGGTTCTCGACAGATTCGCTAGCCGCCACAAGCTGGCGCAAGCCATGGGGCGCAAGCTGCGGCAAGATCGCACCGCAGACGGCGACGCTCCTCAGTTGATTGAAGCTGATATTGACCGCTCCTACCAGCGCATCACTCAGGCGCCGATCGCGATCTTATTGTGCGTCGACATGCGCGACATGCATCGCTATCCCGACCAGTCAAGAACGGACGCCGAATATTTGATGGCCGTACAAAGTACGGCCATGGCGGCGCAAAATCTGCTGCTGGCGGCGCACGCCGAGGGCCTCGGTGCCTGCATCATGTGTGCACCGCTATTCTGCCCCGAAGTCGTCATCGAAAGCCTGCAGCTCTCGCCGCAGTGGCGGGCCCAAATGCTTGTCACAATCGGCGAACCGGCCGCGCCTGGTAAGGACCGACCACGGCTGCCGCTTGATGAGATATCGCAATGGCACTCGGACAAGTAGGCTTGTTGCCATTTGTCTATAAATAGACTCATAATTGCTGATGTTGCGGTGGCCTTTGTAGCATGGCGAAGTTCGGTGTCGGCGCCTCGGTTACGCGCAAGGAAGACGACCGATTTCTGCGCGGCAAGGGGCAATACGTTGGCGATTTCCGCGTCGCCGGAATGCGTGAGGTCGCGTTCGTCCGCAGCCCCGTCGCCCATGCCCGTCTCAAGGGCATCAACATTCCCTCGCAGTTCCGCGATGCCGTCTACACCGCGAAGGATCTGACAAACGTCAGTCCCATCGTTTCGGCGCCGCCGCTGAAGGGCTTCAAGCGTTCCGCCGAACACGTGCTTGCGACCGACAAGATCCGGTACGTCGGCGAAATTGCCGCGATGTGCGTCGCCGACACGCGCGCCGAAGCGGAAGACGTCGCATCTGCGGTGACACTCGACGTCGAGGAGTTGCCGGCAGTCACCGATATGCTCGCCGCACTCGACCCTAAGTCAACGCTAGTCCATGAGGAATGGGGCGATAATATCTTCGTCGAGTTTGGCGACAATCGCGCCTTCGACGACACAGTCAAAAGCTCACCGATCAAGGTCAGCAGGACCATCCGCACTGCACGCCACTGCATGTTCCCGATGGAGGGGCGCGGCGTAATCGCATACGACGACACGCGCATGCGCCTGCTCACGGTTGTCACTTCCACCCAATTTCCACACTCGGTTCAGACAGGCCTCGCCGAATGTTTGGGTGTGGAGCATGGCCATATCCGCATCATTTCGCCCGATGTCGGCGGCGGCTTTGGCTATAAGGGCTTGCTGTGCCGCGAGGAAGTTCTGCTCGCCTGGCTGACCAGGCGGGTTAATTGCCCGGTGCGCTGGCTGGAGGATTGCCGCGAACACTTGGTTGCCAACGCCAATTGCCGCGAGCATTACTATCAGATCGATGGATATGCCGATACCGACGGGCGGCTTATTGCCATCGACTGCATTAGCTACGTCGATGCCGGGGCCTACTCGTCTTATCCGATCTCGTCCGCGGTGGAAGCGGCGCAAATTCCGAACTTACTTCCCGGCCCTTATATTTTGTCGCATTACCGCTGCCACTCGGCCGCCATTGCCACAAACAAATGTCCGATCATTCCGTACCGCGGAGTCGCACGAACCCATATATGCGTCGCGATCGAAGCGATCATGGATGCTATTGCCAAGGAAACTAAGCTTGAGCCTTACGAGGTCCGACTGCGCAACATGGTGCGGCCGGAGCAGATGCCCTACGACAACATCGTCGGCAAACATTTCGACAGCGGTGACCATCCCGAATGTCTGAACCGCGCCGTCAACGCCATTGGCCTCAAGAAAGTCCGTGAGCGTCAGAAGCAAGCCGAGCCAGATCGCCGCTATATTGGCGTCGGCGTTTCCTTCTTCGTCGAGCAGGGCGCACACGGCACCTCGGTCCTCGCGTCATGGGGACGTCCGATCGTTCCTGGCTACGAACAGGCCAACGTCAAGCTGACTGCCGACGGCGAAGTCGAAGTTCACGTCGGCACCCATTCGCACGGCCAAGGGCACGAAACGTCTTTCGCACAGGTCGCGCACGAAATCCTGACCGTGGATTTCGACAAGATCAAAGTCTACCAGGGCGATACTCTAACAACGCCCTATTCTACGGCAACGTGGGGTTCGCGCTCGATGGTTCATGGCGGCGGTGCCGTTGCTACCGCATCGCGCATTCTCGCGAAACGCGCGGCGCGTATCGGCGCATGGCTGCTGCAGGCCGATCCGGCGACCACGCGCGTTGCGGACAGCAAAGTCTATGCCGACAAAGGCAGCGTTTCGCTGCGCGAGGTCGCGCGGGCCTGGTACCTGCAACCGCAAAATCTGCCGCCCGATGTCGACATCGGCGGGCTCGACGTCACCGCAGGCTATCGCGCAGCGCGCGACAGCGGCACGTTCGCGTATGCGGCACATGCCGCTGTGGTCGCGGTCGATTCGCAGACTGGCATCATCGAGCTCCTCGACTTCGTCGTGGTCGAGGACGGCGGGACCCTGGTCAACCCGATGATCGTCGACGGCCAAATTCACGGTGGCACGGCGCAGGGTATCGGCACATGTCTCTATGAGGAAATGCCTTTCGACGCGCAGGGTCAGCCGCTCGCGTCGACAATGCTCGATTATCTCTTGCCGGGCGCGACTGAAGTGCCGGACATTCGCGTCCTGCACATGGAGTCACCCTCGCCCTATACCGAATTCGGAATCAAGGGCCTGGGCGAAGGCGGCGCGGTCGGCTCCCCAGCGGCGATTATCTCCGCGGTCAACGATGCACTACGGCCACTCGGCGTCGAGGTCCACGACCTACCACTGACGCCGGCAGCGGTGCTGACTACAATCGCGCAAAGCCGCGGCAAGACGAAAGCCGCCGCACAGTGAAGCCGGCACCGTTCGAATTGGTGCGGCCAGCGACGCTCGTCGAAGCGTCGCGCCTCCTCGCCGAAGGCAATGGCAGCGCGCGGCTGGCCGCTGGCTGCCAATCCCTCGGCCCGATGCTGAATCTGCGGCTAGCGACGCCCCGGTTGCTGATTGATCTGACTGGAATTCCGGAGTTAACAAGGATCGAGGACGGTCGCGATAGCGTGACGGTTGGCGCCTGCGTGACGACAGCCTATATCGAGGACGGCCGCCTGCCTGGCCGCGGCATAGACACATTGGCGCGGATTGCCCGCAACATCGCGTATCGTGCAGTACGCAACCGCGGAACGGTCGGCGGCAGCCTCTGCCATGCCGATCCGGCCGCGGACTGGGTATCTACATTGTTCGTTTTCGATGCCGAATGCATCGTCCACAGCAATGGCAAGCAGCGCCGGATCGCGGCCGATCAATTTATCCTTGGCGCGTACGAGAATGCGCTAGCGGCAGACGAGATTCTGGAGGCAATCCGGATTCCTCGACTGCCTGATGGCGCCCGCTTCGGCTATTATAAAGTTTGCCGGAAGGCAGGGGAATTTGCATCCGCACTAGGCGCTGTTATTCACGATCCCTCCCGCGATCTGCTCCGAGCCGTAATCGGCGCAACGCACGGCAAGCCAATTGTCATTCCCGATGGGAAACCACTGCTAGGCCGAGATAAGTTGCTCGACGAAGCAGCCATCCTGGCTCTTCTCGGTCAAAATAACGTCAGCGACCACATCGCACGCCAACAGCAGGTCGCCGCGCTGTCGCGGGCCTATCGCCAGGCGGTGTCGCCATGATTCAGATTACGCTCAACCTGAATGACCGCCAGGTGACCGACACAGTGCAGCCACGCACCCATCTCGCGGACTTTCTTCGTGAGCAGCTCGACCTGACAGGGACGCATCTGCGCTGCGAACAGGGGGCATGCGGAGCGTGCACGCTACTGATCGATGGGCAGCCTGCCCGCTCCTGCATCACTTACGCGGCAATGTGCAATGGCGCGTCAGTGCGCACCATCGAAGGCTTTGAGGGCGACGCCATCATGGCGGCATTACGGAAAGCATTTTCGCAGGAGCACGGTTTGCAGTGCGGTTTCTGTACGCCCGGTATGTTGATTACCGCGCGCGACATCGTGCAGCGGATTCCTGATGCCACCGCCGAGCGTGTGCGGCTCGAGCTCAGTGGGAATCTTTGCCGCTGCACCGGCTACGTCAACATCGTCAAAGCAATCGTGCGTGTAATTGAAGAACGGCGTGGACAATTCGGTGGCCCTGTCTACGAGGTCGGCCCCGTTGGCCCTGTCGGTGCGCGCAGTGGGGGCACAGGATCCGTGCCAACGACGCTTAAGACGAATAACAGGGCGCAAGACAACGCCATAGACGCGAGACCGCTGGGTCTTGGCGGCCGCAAGCCGAACATTGAAATCCAAAAAACCTTCTCTGTCTCACGGCCGGCCGACGAGGTCTGGGCATTCTTCGGCGACCCGGAACGGGTTATTACATGCTTGCCGGGTGCCAGCATCATTCGCCAGCGTAGCGCCGACGACTTCGACGGTGCGATGGCCGTCAAGCTTGGTCCGATCACCGCGAATTTCACGGGGCGCGCGCGCATTATACATGATGACAGCAGCTGCTCCGGCGTTATCATCGGTTCGGGCAACGACAAGGACGGCGGTTCGCGCGCAGCCGGCGAGGTTGAGTACGCTGTGCGCGACGCTGGCAGCGACCAAGCGACGGTCGAGTTAAAAATCCGGGCGCTACTCGCAGGCCCACTCGCACAGTTCGGCCGCGCCGGTATCGTCGACGATCTCGTGGCCAAAATGACCGAGCGGTTCTCTGCCAACCTTGAGGCGAGGCTGTCGGGCGCTGCGCCTGGCGACGATCAGAAGACGCTTAAGGTGGGATCGCTGTTCTGGAGCCTGCTGGTTGGACGGCTGAAGAGATTATTCTCGCGCGACAGTTCGTGACCAAAATCTGTCGACATTTTTCAACTGGGCCCTTTGGGAACGAACGCGCGTCCTCAGCCCGCCAGATAGGCGCTGCGCACGTGTGGATTGTCGACAAGGTCCCGTCCACTTCCAGAGAGCGCCAGCGACCCCGACTCCAGCAAATACGCGTGATCGCACATTTCCAATGCGGCCAAAGCGTTCTGCTCGACCATCAGAACCGTCGTCCCCGTATCGCGGATGTCTGTGATAATATCGAAAGTTCGCTCCACAATGTTTGGAGCAAGTCCAAGCGAAGGCTCGTCAAACATGATCAGCTTCGGCTTGGACATGAGCGCCCTAGCGATCGCGAGCATTTGCTGTTCGCCGCCGGATAGTGTGCCGGCCGGTTGCTGCCGCCGCTCGGCAATCCGCGGAAACTGCTCGAATATGCGCGCCAAGTCGGCGGCGACCTCCTTGCGGTCTTTCCGCAGATAGCTGCCCATCTCAAGATTCTCCTCCACAGTCATATGAGGGAATACATGACGACCTTCCGGGCAATGAGCGATACCGAGGGAAAGAATCCTTCGCGCCGAGGCGCTAGTAATGTCCTTGCCGTCGAAAATTATTTTTCCGCCAGCGAGAGGCAAAAGACCGGAAATAGCCCTCAGCGTCGTCGTTTTGCCGGCCCCATTGGCCCCAATCAGCGCAACGAGTTGGCCGCGCTCGACTGTGAGCGAGATGCCCTTAACTGCCGTCACCTGGCCATACCGGCAGACAACATCGCAGAGCTCAAGCACGCTTCTTCCCCTGCCCAAGATAAGCACGGATCACTTCGGGATTGTTCTGAATCTCCGCCGGCGGTCCCTCGGCTATAATGCGGCCGTGGTTGAGCACAACAATACGATCGCTCACCTGCATGACCATAGGCATATCGTGCTCGACGAGTAGGATCGTCACGCCGGTCGCTCCGATCTTTTTGACCAATTGAGTGAACCGAACAGTTTCCGAAGGATTCATCCCTGATACCGGCTCGTCGAGCAGCAACATTGATGGCTTCACGGCTAGCGCCATGGCCACACCAAGCAATCGCTGTTCGCCGTAAGGCAGGTTTCCTGCAGCTTCAGATGCGCGCCGCTCGAGGCCAACGAACTGCAATATCTCGTTGGCGTAATTGACCAGTTGCCGCTCGGCTTCTTTTTCGCGCCGCGTTTTGAGTAGCGACTGCCAGATATTCGATCGGCCCCTGCAATGCAGTCCTGTTAGCACATTCTCAAAGACACTGCTGTTGCGGAACACGCTTGTGCGCTGGAAAGTTCTGACCAACCCAAGCGCTGCAATTTCATGCGGCTTCAATCCATTCAACGGGGTTGATCGATACCGAACCTCGCCGCTCGTTGGCTTGAGGAAGCCGGTGATAACGTTGAATGCGGTCGTCTTGCCTGCCCCATTCGGTCCAATCAGGCCAACGATCTCTCCTGCACGCACGGAGAAGGTCATATCGGCTATGGCAACAAGCCCTTCGAAGTGCACGGCAACGTGCTCAATCGACAGAACGGTGTCCGCCTGGACGCTCATTTCGTCGAGCGCCTTTTGCCGCTAGAGGGCATCGACCGTTCGCCGCTTCCAGCCGGCCAGGGAACGCTTAATCGCAGGCACAATCCCCTCCGGCAAGAAATAGACCACAAGCACCATCAACACGCCGTAAATGATCCACTGCACTTCAGGGCGAATCGCCATGGCCCGCAGCACTTCCGGGAGAATTCCAAATATTGCGCCGCCCACGAGGGGGCCCGTGAGCGTGCCCTTGCCGCCGGTAATCACCATGATCACCATGGTTACTGTGTAAATGAATAGGAAAATGTCCGGGTCAACGATCCGAATGTAGTGAGTGTAAAGCGCGCCAGCCATGCCGGCCATGGCCGCGGAGACGATCGTGGCGATCACGAGATAGCGTGTCACGTCAATGCCCACCGACATTGCCAGCGATTCGTTCTCGCGGAGTGCAATCATCGCTCGCCCGGCGCGCGAAGTCACCAGCCGCACGATGATGATATAGCAGACGACCATTGCCGCCAGCACCAACAAATAGAAGGATGGCTTGCGCAAAAATGACAGCTCGATCGGGCCAATGCCAAGTGTCAGCGCCGGAATATTATTGAGCGCCATCGGTCCTTGAGTGAGCTCGACCCAGTTCACAGCGACGAGTCGCACGACTTCCGCGAAGCTGATCGACACAATAACGAAATAAGCTCCGCGCACCCGGAACGACAGCTTGCCGATGGCATAACCGGTGAGTCCGGCGACCGCGATGCCCGCAAGCATGGCAAACCACACGGGCTTTGGCGCCAGGCCGACGGTGACGTCAGGTAAAACATGGATCTCAAACCCGAGCGAAACCAGCGCGCTCGTGTAGGCTCCGATCCCGAAGAACGCGACGTGTCCGAGCGACAGCTGTCCCGTGAAGCCGAGCAGCAAATTGAGGCTCATGGCTGCGATGATAAAGATGCCCGTCGTGATCAGCACGTGCAGCACATAGAAGTCGTGCAACCACAGTGGAACCGAAGCCAGCGCAGCGACAAGAACAAAGGAAAGGTAACGGCTCATCCGATCCGTTCCTTTTGCGCGAAAAGACCCGTGGGCCGCATCAGAAGGATGAAGATGATCAGCACAAAGCCCATGGCATCGCGGTAGCCGGAAGAGATGTAACCGGCACCGATCTCTTCGGCGAAAGCGAGAATGAAGCCGCCGACGGTGGCGCCCACGACGTTGCCCAGCCCACCCAGAATGACAATCGCGAAGGCCTTGGATGCGGCAAGATCACCCATCGTCGGCGTCACGACAAAAACGGGACCGAGCAGCGCACCGGCCGCAGCCGCGAGGCTCGAGCCAAGCGCAAAAGTGGCGGTATGAATGCGATCAATCTGGATGCCCATCAGGGCGGCTGTGTCGCGATCCTGGAATGTCGCGCGCATCGCCTTGCCCAACCGCGTACGGTTGACGAAATAATAAGTCGCACCAATGAGGACGACAGCGACCGCGAAGACATAGATTCGATTCCAGGAAACCGACATTGGACCGAGCACCAACGGGTCTGCCGGAAACGGGCTATTGACGGACAAGGCTACACCGGACCATGTCAGTTGTTCGGCATTCTGCATCACGATCCAGGCGCCGATCATTACGAGCATCGTAGTGTCGATGTCAGCGCCCCGTAGGCGATTGAGCAGCAGTATCTCGATCGCCCCTCCAAGTGCGGCGCCAAGGGCGACCGCCAGAAAAAATGCTAGAAAAAAATTTACGTTCAGCAACATTACCAGCAGATACATGCAGTAGGCACCAAAGGCATAGAGTTCGCCGTGCGTGAAATTGACCACGCGCATGATGCCGAAGATTAGAGTGAGCCCGATCCCGAGTAGCGCATAGGTGCCGCCAAGCACGGTGGCGTTCAGAAGATGCTGTAGTAGCTGGTCCAACCGTTCGCGCTCCGAAGGCGTATTTGATTAAACGAAAGCACGAGCGACCCATTGGCTGCTCGTGCCTTCGCTACAGATTTTCGGCTCAGAATTTGGTCCTGACGACCTTGCCGTTGTCGATCGTCACGAGATAGACGACCGGCACATTCTGCCCGCTCTCCTTGCCCGCCGGCCCCTGCTTGGTGAAGTGAATATCACCATAGATTCCTTTCACCGTGACGCCCCAGAGTGCTTTGCGGATCGCCTCAGGATCAGGTTTACCGGCCGCCTTGATGGCCGCGACCGCTACATAAACACCATCGTAGCCGCGAAAGCCTTCGGTCAGGCCGCCGACATTGTGGCCGCGCTTTTTCCACTCGTCCATGTAGCGCTTGGCGACATCGGGGTTCTTCGTCACCTCGGGGAACCACGGCGGGAAAAACGCGGTGTGGTAGGAGCCATTGGCTGCGGCACCGGCCTGATCAATCAGCTGGTCGGGCGAGTTCGAGCCGCCGCACGATACGATTTTTACTTTGAGCTGCTGCTCTTCCGCCTGCTTCAAGATCAGCGTGAGTTGCTCCACCGCGGTTGTCACGAACAGGGTGTCGCCGCCTGTGGACTTGATTTTGGCGAGTTGCGCCGAAAAATCGGTAGCCTTTGGGTCCATCGTCTCCATGACGCCGATTTCGACACCATTGGCCTTCAGCATCTTCGAGTATTCGGCGCCCGAACCAATGCCGAAGTCATTGTTGGTGTACAGAAAGTTCGCCTTTTTAATGCCCATCTTGGCGACCAACGGCTGGAACGCCTTAGCCTCCATCTCGGAGGTCGGGCTGATGCGGAAGATATATGGATTGCCTGACGTGGTGATCTTTCCGGACGACGAGGTCTCGACGATCATCGGCACCTGATACTCGTCAAGCTTCGGCATCACGGCGAGCGTGAGCGTCGAGCTCCATGCTCCGATCAGCACCGGCACCTTGTCTTTCTGGATCAGCTTTTCGACCGTGCTCACCGCCTCGGTCGGGTTGGATTTATTGTCTTCAATGATGAGCTGGATCTGCTTTCCAAGTACGCCGCCGGCCTTATTGATTTCATCCTCAGCGATTTTTGCGCCTTGCGCCACGTAATTTCCCGACGCCGCGAACGCGCCGGTCAACGGCTGGGTCACCCCGATCTTGATAGTCTCCTGAGCCACGGCTCCGGAGAAGGCACTACCAGCGAGCAAGCCGGCGGCCGCCAAAACTGCGATTTTCTTCATTGCTACTCCCCTTGGATGCGAACTCGGACCCCGCCAACGCAACACGTCAGCTTGGCTCGACTACGCGGTTTCGTAAGACAAAAACGCCCGGTCCTGCTGGATCGAATGGCAGACGAGAACACCGGCAAACGAGTGAAGATCGAGAAGACCGCAACCGGCCCGAAGGCAGCGGCGCAGTTGGGCATGAACACTCGGTCGAAAGCATCGCGACCACGAGAACAAGCTCTTCTGACCTGCAATCGTACTAAGTTTAGAATGTTAGACAATCCAAAAGGGGACACAAGCTAAAAGTTTGCGCGATGCTCGAGGCTTGGCCGCGTAGAGTATTCATCTGCTTGTTTAGTTAGGCGTTCGCACCGCCGACCTCGGCGTTGAAACCGTCAATTAGGCGATCCCAAGCAGAGATCGTCTCGACGAGGCCGTGCCAAAAGTCCTGGCTCCTTCGACGATCGAAATCTTCGACAGAAACGCCTTGCTGCTCAACCCAGGTGTAATAGCCGAGATTGAAGATGCGCTTGCGCTCTCCGTAAGTGAGATCGAGCAGATGGTCGTCCGTAATGCCACCAAGATAGCGACCAAACAATTCGCCCGCGTCGACATCGTCAAAGCCATTAGGATAGCGTCGAACGCGATAAGCATCACGTTCGCTGCCGTACATTGCTGCGCTGTCTGTTGCCACCGTCATGATGACATCGTTTGCGCCGTAGTCAAAGTGTCGCGCCATCTTGATCGCCGCGACAATATTCGCGAAGCCTGATATTCCGATGTTGTCGAACATTCGTACCAGTCGGGCATCGATCTTCTTGCGCTGGACGAGATAATTTCGACCGACATCTTCATTAAACAGGAAATTCAATGCGTCGCTGGCAGCGTCGGATACCGCAGCTACGACGTCTGTGTTCATAACATTGTGAATGAGCGGGATATGTTTGTCGCCGATGCCCTGAATGTTGTGTTCGCCATAGCCGTTGTTGAACATGGTCGGGCATTCAAGCGCTTCGACAGCCACGATCTTGGTGCCGTGCAATTCCTTGAGGCGGTCGCCTGCCGCAATCGTACCGGCCGATCCGGTCGCCGCGACAAATCCTGCCAGGCGATATCCTTTGTTGGCGCGCTTGAGATGCTTGAACACAGAGTCGAATGCCGCTCCGGTGCAATTATAGTGAATGAGATAGTTCGGGAACTCGGAGAATTGATTGATAATAATGTTCTGCTTGTCGCGCGCCAGTTCAGCACACTTGTCGTAGATCTCCTTGACGTTACTTTCCGTGCCGGGCGTGCCCACGATGTCGGATGGGTCGGCCACCCAGCGCTGGAGCCAGTCGAACCGTTCGCGACTCATGCCTGCAGGCAGCACCGCAGTGCCATGGCAGCCAAGAATACGCGAGATAGCAACTCCACCGCGACAATAGTTGCCAGTCGACGGCCAAACCGCCCGGTCGGTTGTGGGATCAAACTGTCCAGTGACAAGACGCGGCACCAGACACGCATAGGCCGCTAGCACCTTGTGCGCTCCGATCATAGGGAAGCGGCACCCCAGCAGCACAACAATTGGCGTTTTCACGCCGGTCAGTTCTGGCGGCAGAACGATGTGGTCCGGAACGTCCACAGCCGTTTTGCGGTCGGGGCCATTGAACCAGTGCACACGCCACAAGTTGCGTGGATCGGCATCGTCGGGGCCCACGTCGCTCAGTTCATTAGACTTACCTTTCGGCGGCACCGCCAACTCGCTCCAGGTCGGTAGTCGACCGCCGATCTCACGCAAACGCTTGATGGCGGCGGCGCGGCGTGCATGGTCTTGAACGACTGGATCGATCGAAAGAGACATGAATGCGGCTTCCCCGAAGCGGCCGCGCTAGGCACGCTAAATTGTGGGCGATAGTAAAGGCTGAGCTGGTCCTTTGCCAACCAGCGCTCGTATCATAGCGGCGGTCTGAATGGATCGGACCGCCGTTTGAGTCTCCGGTCAATGGGACGCTAGTTAACGCCGCACCAGTCATAAATACTCAGGGCCATCACTTTGATGGCCGTTTGATAATCGTCGATGCTGACATACTCATCGTCGGAGTGCATCACCGCCGTCGAACCTGGTCCAAAGATTACCGTCGGCGTCTTGCCGTAAAGATTGAGGAAGCGAGTATCGGCTGCGCCCTGCCGCCCGCTGATCTCTGGATCGCGCCCGGTAATCTCCTGATAGTTCTTGCTCACCACCTTGACGATCGGGTGATCGACCGAAATCTCCGATGCCTGCGCGTCGTAACCTACGAAGCGAACGACAGGCGGGTGATCCTTCATCCAAGGATCCTGCGCCGCAAATTGTGCGATGTGATCGACCAGCGATTTCTTAACGCCCTCATGGTCTTCACCTGGAACTGTCGCCATGCTGCCCTTGAGCGTACAGGTCGCAGGAAACGAGCTCGCGTAGTTGCCCGCATGAAATGCGCCGACCATGCATGGCAGTGCGTCGATCGGCTTTGGATACAGCGGATGCTTTACGCTCGCGACGCGCTTGTCCTCGAGCGCCGACACCGCCTTGACGATCTTATAGCCGAGCTCGATGGCGCTGACGCCTTGATAGCGGCGCTGAATGCCGGCAGGCTTCCCTTGTACGTCGATCTCGAACCAGATCCGACCGATGCAGGCTGGCTGGACCGCGAGGCCGCTGGTCTCACCGGAGATGCCGGCGTCTGCCGTATAGCCACGAATGACGGTATCAAGTGTCCCGTGGCCGCTGACCTCCTCGTCGATCACGATATCGAGGTATACATCGCCTTTCGGCTTTAGGCCGGCAGCTATCATGTTTTCAATCGCCATGATGTGGCTGGCGACGCCGCTCTTCATATCGCACGATCCGCGGCCATAGAGCTTGCCGTCCTTGACCGAAGCCGACCACGGATTGTCGCTCCAGCCCTCCCCATTGCCGACGGGAATGACGTCGGTGTGGCCGTTGAACAGCAACGATTTGCCTCCGCCAGTCCCTTTCCAGGTTGCCACAATATTCGGGCGCCCCTCGTAGCCACGGTCGACAGGAATGTAACCGGGATGTTTCTTAAGGGCCTCCCAGTCGGTTTCCCACATATCGACCTCAAGACCCATCTTGGTCAGATAGTCGGCGAGGAATTTCTGGATGGCGCCTTCGTCGCCGGTGACGCTCGGAATTGACACCATCTTCTGCAAGAACTTGAGGGACCTGTCCTTGTTGACGTCGATCTGCTCCAGAACTTTCTGACGGGTGTCAGTCATCAATTACTCCTTGGTCCGTACGTTTGACTTGAATTCGTTGCTACTCGAACAAGCGACGCAGCCGTGTCTTGATGCGACCCAATACTGCCGAAATGAAAAGACTTGTCGCACCGAGTTCGGTGGACGTACCCGGCATTGCATCGGGGCCGCACAGCCGCGCTTCGAGATTTTGCGCGAAGACAGTGACCAGCCGTGCTGCGATATCTTTCATCAGCTCGGAACGGCTGAACTGCGCCAGCGGACCGGTCACGCGGTAGCCAACACTGAGATCGACCTTGGTGGAACCGTTTCGCATGTCCGAAAGCCGATATGAAATAACGGCGCGGGTTGCCGAGCTGCTATTGGCGTCCTGTCCGCTACCGCGGATGATGCCGGAATAGCTGGCATCGTTACGTTCGATCTCGGCGACGCCGTGAAACTCTGGTGAAATCGGCCCGACCTTGACGCGCATCTTGCCGCGGACTGTGCGGCCGTCAGTGTCGCCCTCTATTGAAGCGCCCGGTAGACACGAGGCCACAGCCGGCACGTCGGCGAAGAAGCGCCAGACCTCATCAGTCGGATGGTTGACCGTGAAGCTCTGTTCGAAGGTTACCTGTGGTTGCCAGTCGCTCAGACCGCCCATCGCCGGCGCCTGCGTAGCGGCCGAACGTGTCGAACGGGGCGGTGCTACTGCGCTAATCGGGCCGCCATGACCGGCGCCGGCGGGACCGAGGGCGGTTCGGCCGGCCCCATGAACCGCTACAACGCCTTTCTTGCGACGATCAGCGATTACGCTCTGGATCGCCCGCACAATACCGACGTAGCCAGTGCAACGGCAGAGATTCCCACTCATGGCAATGCGGATCGCTTGTTCGTTGTCGTCTGCCGCGCGCAGAACGAAATCGCGGCCCGACACCAGCATGCCCGGCGTGCAATAGCCGCACTGCAAGGCGTGCTCACGCGAAAACGCCGCGCGCAACTCCTTCATGATATCGTCGTCATCGAAGCCCTCGATCGTCGTTACTTCGGC
This sequence comes from Pseudolabrys sp., assembly GCA_035638295.1. Classification (GTDB taxonomy): domain Bacteria; phylum Pseudomonadota; class Alphaproteobacteria; order Rhizobiales; family Xanthobacteraceae; genus Pseudolabrys. The sequence goes on along the minus strand of DASRAF010000272.1, from coordinate 18,533 downwards.
ATGGGCGCAAGCCGCGGCATATGTGATGCAGGAGCGCGCAGGTACGCCATCGATAAGTACGGTGCAGGCGCCGCACACACCATGCTCACATCCAAGATGGGTGCCGGTGAGATGGTGCGAATCGCGAACGTAGTCGGCGAGGCTGGTCCGCGCCTCCACATCGGCCCGAACCGCAACGCCATTGAGGGTCAGCGCCACGTCGGTCATGCCGGTATCGCCTGAGCAACAGCGCGGCGCAGGGCCACAACACGAAGGGTATGGTCGATGGTGTCGGCAAGTCCTGCTGCAGCCATGGTCTGCCGAACATACGGCTCATCCAGCGCATCAGGCGCAGGCTCCTTACCGCCGAACAGCCGCATTTTGTCTGCAATCACGATCGGCACGCCGGTGGTCGCGCCGATTACAGCGCGGCATATGTTGCGCTCACGATCGTCATGATAAACGCCTATCGCGTGCGCAAATTCGCCTGTCTTCCGACTGAGTTTGTAATAACCCCAACGCGATGCTGGCGAATTGCGCGGCACCTCAATTCCTACCAACATCTCACCATCGTCGAGCTGCGTCTGGAATACGCCCACGATGAATTCATCGACTCGCAATCGGCGCATGCCGCCGACGCTCTGGATTACCGCGCGCGCACCAAGCGCTGACAGGGTCGAGACCCAGTCAGCGGCCGGATCGGCGTGCACGATGCTGCCTCCGATGGTACCGCGATTACGCACCGCACGGTAGGCAATGCCGGCCGCTACCGACGGCAGCACGCCGTTGGTGACATCAGGAATGCGTTGATCCTCGATATCCGCATGCGTGATGCAACTGCCAATGAACAGCGTGTCCTTGCCCGCTTCGGCTCGCTTAAGATCGTCAATCGCTGTGATGTCGACCAAAAGCTCGGGTTGCACGAGACGGAGATTCAGCATCGGCCCCAGCGATTGGCCGCCGGCGATGAATTTCGTCGTACCACTGTTACCGGCAAGCCTGAGCGCCGACGCCACGTCGGCTGGCCGAGCATAATCGAAGGGCACGGGCTTCACGGCGTGCCTCGTGCCGCCGCGATGGTCTCGAGAATGCGACGCGGCGTGATCGGTGAAATCAGCATCTCCGCCCCGAGCGGCCGCAGCGCGTCGTTTACCGCGTTGGTGATCGCGGCGGGCGGAGCGATAGCGCCGCCCTCACCGATACCTTTCACGCCGAATTCGGTATGCGGCGCCAGCGTCTCCATGTGGTCGACGCGCGCTGCTGGAACTTCGATCGGGCCCGGCAACATATAGTCGGCGAAAGTTGACGCTAGCGGCTGCCCTGCTCCATCGAATGGCATTTCTTCATAGAGCGCGGTGCCGATGCCTTGCGCCAACCCGCCGAAGATCTGCCCATCAACGATCATTGGATTGACGAGCTTCCCGCCGTCTTCGACGATCACGTAATCAAGGATCTCAACATCGCCAACCTCTGCGTCGACTGCGACCAACGCGGCGTGAGCGGCATAACTGAAAGTCCCGCTGTCCGGTGCCGGGCGATAGCCGATAGTCGCTTCCATGCCGCCCATGTCGACACCGGGCGGCAGGTTCTGTGGCTTCAGATACCACGTGCGCGCAATCTCGCTGAGCGGTACCGAGCCTTTAGGGCCAACCACTTCGCCGCTTTTGACGACGACGTTCTTCACTTCAGCTTGCAAGAACTGCGCGCCGATCTTGGCGGCGCGCTCGGCGATTTCCTTGCACGCGACGGAGACTGCGCCGCCCGCCATCACCATGCAGCGCGAGCCCCATGTGCCGGTCGAGTACGGCGTCATCGCCGTATCGCCGTGCACGACTTTAATCTTCGCGACGTCAATACCAAGAATTTCGTGCGCGACCTGCGCGAGCGTGGTCTCAAGCCCTTGTCCGTGCGAGTGGACGCCGACCCGCAATTCAAGGCCGCCGTCAGGCGTCAGTCGGGCCGTGGCTTGTTCAAAGCCAGGCACCATCGGGATGCCCCAGCCGTGATAAACTGACGTGCCGTGCGACGATTGCTCGCAATAGATGGCCAAACCGACGCCGATCAACCGGCCATCCGCCTCGCCTTTCTTCTGCCGCGCCCGTACGCTGTCGACGTCAATCGCAACCACCGCCCGCCGTAAAGCTTCAGGATAATTGCCACTATCGAACCACTTCTTGGTGATATTCGTGAACGGCATCTGCTCGGGCTTGACCAGAATCTTGCTGCGAACGACATGCGGTTCAACTCCCGCTTCGCGGGCAATGGCGTCAAGTACTAGCTCAAGCGCGAAGCAGACGCCGGTCCGCGCCACGCCGCGATACGGCAAGATCGGACACTTGTTAGTGGCGACAGACCAGGTGCGGCAACGATAGGACGGGAAATCGTAGGGGCCGGGCAGGATGCTCGCGACCTGTGCCGCTTCCAGACACGCCGAGAACGGGTAGGATGAATAGGCACCGGAATCGACAACCGCCTCGCAATCGATACCCAACAATGTGCCATCGTAATCTGCATAACCCGTGATGGAATAATGATGTTCGCGACAATTGGCGCCCGCGGTCAGATGTTCATGTCGGTCTTCGATCCAGCGCACCGGATGGCCGCGCCTCATGGCCAGCCAACTGATACAGACTTCCTCTGTCAGCAAGATTCCCTTGTATCCGAAGCCGCCGCCGACATCGGGCGCGACGACACGCACCTGGCCCTCATCGAGACCCAGACACTCCGCCAATCCGGTGCGGACGATATGAGGCATCTGGCATGCTGAATAGAGCGTAAGCTGCTCAAGCCTCGTATCCCACAGTGCGACGGCACCCCGTCCCTCGATCGGCGCCATACATTGCCGTGACGTCCTAATCTGCCGCGTGATCTTGATGGGGGCGTTCAGCGCCTTCTCGAAATTGGTACTAACAAACGTTTCGAGGAAAACGTTGTCGCCCCAGTGTTCATGAACAAGCGCAGGTGGCGACACCCGCGCCGCCAGCATGTCGTGGATGGCCGGCAATTCTTCAATATTGACCACAACTGTCGAGGCGATGTCCTCTGCAGCGGCCCGCGTCGTCGCTATGCACATGGCGACTGGCTCGCCCACGAAACGCACCTTGCCGATAGCTAAACAATGCTGATCGGATGGTTTGAACCCCTGCAAGCCGGATACGGCGCGGATCGGCTTCACTGCAGCTAGATCGGCGGCACTGAAAACCGACTTGCGGTAACTCTCCGGCGCGTCGATAGCCTTAAGGCGGCCGTGCGCAACAGGACTGCGGACAAAGGCAACATCTTGCATGCCCGCGAAGCGCAGGTCCGCGACAAACTGACCACGACCGCGCATCAATCGATCGTCTTCCTTACGCAGAAGACGCGCGCCCACACCCTGACTCGTCACCCACCATCACTCCAAAGCTACCGAGCCTTTCTATCATCCTAAACTTAGAACGACAGACGGTGCAACGCCCGCGGTCTCCTTCATCACGCCGCGGATCGGCCCTCAATAGCGGCTTGCCGCGCGCTGACAGCCAGATGTTTTCGCCACATCATTGGTCGCAAATTTCGCAACGCCTCAAAGTAGCGGCACTTTCTCAATCACAAAGCCACTCGATCCGTTGACCAATTTCGCTCTGCGCAGCGCTTTGAGACAAGTGTCCTCCTACAGAGACCAATGGTCGCTGGCATCAGCGCCGCGCATTGACAGCAATCCGCAGACGAATGAATACGGAACAGGTGACGGGATGGAGTTCGTAGTGAGATCCCATCCGCATGCCAAACCCGCGTCAGCGGAAGATGGATCCGAGACAGCTAGGTTCATGACACCGAACATCTGATGCAAGAGCCTAGAGCAGTGTCCTGCTCGAAGCTCAGGAAATCTCGGGCAAAACCCAGAACTGCGAATAAAACGCCCTTCATAAGGGCAACCGGGCTGGACTGGGCTGGTCGAGAGACTGGTAGTCAGGAAGATCACTCCGTTTTACGAGTGTCTCTATACTGGCGTCGAGATTGACCACCTTGGCTAAATTCGTATGCAATAGGGGGTTATCTTGTTGGCAACTTCTGGGTCGGTCCACAACACGAGGGGAAGGCAAATGAAACGCTTATTAGTTGCGCTCGTCGCACTTGCTGCGCTCTGGACATCACAAGTGCCGGGCCGCGCCCAAGACAAACTCGTTGTCAGCATCTGGGGAGGTAGTTGGCGCGACCTGATCGCGGAAACCGCCGCCAAGAAGTTCACGCAGGAAACCGGTGTCCCGGTCGAGTTCATCACCGGCGGCACCATCGATCGCCTCAATAAGGCAAAACTATCGAAAGACTCGCCAGAAAGCGACATCACCTTTACGACGTCGCACGTCGGCTGGCTCTACGCCAACGACGGGCTGTTCGAGAAACTTGACCTCTCGAAGATCCCCAATGCAAAGAATCTTGCTGAACCTGCGAAGATCAGTCCATACCACCTCGGCAGCTGGGCGTACATCTACACGATCGGTTATCGCACTGATCTCGTGAAGAACGTCAAGTTTGAGAGCTGGAATGACCTCTGGAATCCGGAGCTCAAGGGCAAACTTGCGGCTCCGGACTTCGATCCAAGCCACATCATCGTCGTTTCGGCGATACTCTCTGGTGCCGATGCGACGCACTGGGAAAAAGGTGAGGCTAAACTCAAAGCGCTGAAACCCAACTTCAAGGCATTCTATACCAACGATGCCAATAGCCAGCAGCTGCTTGCTAACGGCGAGACACCAGTACAAGTCGTGCTGTCGATGAATGCGCACTATATGATTGGCCAAGGCGTACCAATCACCCTCACGGTTCCTAAGGAAGGCGGAGTGCTCGGAATCGATACTGTCGCAATCACGAAGGGATCGCCAAAAGCCGAGCTTGGCTACAAGTTCATCAACACGCTCTTCGATCCTGCCGTTCAAGCCGACATCGCAAAGCTGAAGAAGGGTAGCCCCGCTGTTCTGAATGCAAAGGTCGATCCTGAGATCGCGAAACTGCCAGGCGTTTTCACAACGGCGGAGCAGTGGGCCAAGCAGATTAATATCGAATCGAAGCTGCGCGCCGAGAAAACTGCTGAATGGCGCAAGTGGTTTGCCGAAAATATTATGAACTAAGATTGGATGACGGCCGCGGTCAGCCGATCGCGGCCGTTCGTCTACCTGGAAACCGTCGCGCGTCGTGACCCAGCAGCCATTCCTCCGCACCTTTGTGACGCCGGCCACACTTTGTGCGTCCGCCTTTGCCGTCGCGATGATCGCGGTGCTGCAGTACAGCGTGCGTGCCTATATTCCTGGCTCACTCGAAGCCGGCGGCTTCACACTGAGTAACTTCGTTGCTCTGTTAAAGCCGTTGTATGCGAGGGTCTTTCTGGACACAGTCTGGATCTGTTTTCTTACGGCGTTCTTCACGCTTATTGTCGGCTATCCACTCGCCTATGCGCTGGTGTTTACGCCGAACGTGGCAATTAAATCATTCGTTCTCGTCACCGTTGTCACGCCGCTGTTTCTTGGTGAGGTTGTCCGCACCTATTCGTGGATCATTGTGCTTGGCAATAATGGCTTCATCAATTCAACGCTGCTCAAGCTCGGGTTGATCGACGGCCCTGTACAATTCATGTTTACGAAGTTTGGTGTCGTGACCGCTCTCGTTCATGTCACGCTCCCGGTGATGGTGATCATGCTAACGGCCGCCCTGTCGCACATCGATCGCGATTATCAGAAGGCGGCTGAGAGCCTCGGCGCTGGCCCAATCCGCACTTTTGTAACCGTAACTCTGCCATTGTCGGCGCCAGGTATCGTCGCAGGTGTCACCACCACTTTTGCATGGACTTTCAGCGCCTTCGCGACGCCCCAACTGATCGGCGGCGGCCGCGTCAACCTGGTCTCGAACCTTGTCTATCAGCTCGGTTTCGCGAGTTTTAATTTTCCCTTTGCTGCGGCCCTCTGCGTTGCGGGATTAGCACTAACTTTTGTCACACTGTGGCTATTCCGATGGATCGCGCGGCCGCTTGAGCGAATGGGACCGCACTGATGCCTCGTTCGGCTTTCCAACGACTCCTGCGGGTCATCGGTATTTCGGTCGTCGTTGTGATCCTCGGATTTCTTGTGCTTCCAGCCGTCGTCGTCACGCTTGCGGCATTCAACGACAAAGCAATCCTCGCGTTTCCGCCGGAACAGTGGTCATGGCGATGGTTTGTAAAAGCCGTCGGATACGAAGACTTCCGCGCCGGTTTCCGTAACGGCGCCATTGTGACGCTGTGGGCGTCTAGTACCGCGCTGGTCATCGGTGCCGCTTTTGCCCTCGCAATCGACCGCTACGAGTTCCGGTTCAAAAGACTTATTGAAACGATCCTGATTTCGCCGCTCGTTATTCCGCATTTTACCGTCGGCCTCGGCTTCTTGATCCTTGCCGCGGAACTCGGCCTCGCCGGTGGCTTCGCAGTCGTCATCGTCTGCCACATTGTGTTGGTGCTCCCGTTCGTGCTGCGCAGCGTCTACGTCTCGTTGCGTAACCTGGACCCACGATACGAGCTTGCAGCTGCAAGCCTTGGCGCGGCGCCTGGACGCGTGCTCCTGACCGTCACACTTCCGCTTCTAGCGCCGGGCTTGGCCAGCGGTTGGCTATTCGCAGCTATACTATCGTTCAACGAATTCACCGCCTCACTGTTCGTAACCTCACAACGAACTCAGACGCTTCCGGTCGCAATGTATAATTACGTCCGCGAATACGCGGACCCGTCGATGGCGGCGCTGTCGGTCATGTACATCGTCGTGACTGCGCTGCTGCTGACGTTTGCTAATGCGTTTCTCGGTCTCGGAAAGGTCATGAATGTTGAACGCAGCCATTAAGGGCGCATCGGCTGAGCGAACCGGCTTTGCCGTTACGCTCGAGGGTGTGACAAAACGCTTCGGTGGCGTGATCGCGATTCACGAGGCACACCTTACGATCAGACACGGTGAGCTGATGACACTGCTCGGTCCGTCTGGCTGCGGCAAGACCACGGTGCTTAACCTCGTCGCCGGATTCTTCATGCCGGATAGCGGGGAGATTACGATCGACGGCGCCCCTGTCAGCCATTTGCCGACTTACAAGCGGCAGATCGGCATGATGTTCCAAAATTATGCGTTGTTCCCGCATATGACGGTGGAGGCCAATATTGGCTACGGACTGCGCATGCGTGGCGTCAACAAAGCAGAAATTCATAAGCGGGTTTCGGACGTGCTTTCACTTGTTAAGTTGCGAGGCTTGGAGGATCGCCGGCCGCGGCAATTGTCCGGCGGTCAGCAGCAACGCGTGGCAATTGCGCGCGCACTCATCATCAACCCGAAAGTGTTGCTGCTCGACGAGCCCTTCTCTGCCCTCGACAAGAACCTTCGCGGTTCGATGCAGGTTGAGGTAAAGGAAATCCAGCGCAAGCTTGGCGTCACCACCATCTTCGTCACTCATGATCAGAGTGAAGCGCTGAGCCTGTCCGACCGCATCACCGTCATGTCGGACGGACGCATTCTGCAGATCGGTACGCCACAGGAGATCTACCGCTGCCCCGCCCAGCGGTTCGTGGCTTCTTTTATTGGTGACGCGAATGTGCTCAAAGGCAAGATCGAACGAGTGGAGGGGGGCACCGCACTTGTCGCCATCGGCGACGCCCGCATTCCGGTACCGGTTACCGGCCTCACTAAGCCCTCGCGTAACGCCATGGTTGATCTATTCGTAAGATGTGAGCGTCTTGCTATTACGACGGCGAAGCCGATCGCCTGCACCGGCCGGATTTCAGCGCTCATCTATCAGGGTAGTTACATCGACATCCACATCGAGACCCAAGCGGCCGCCGAGGGGAGGGTCCTACTGAGGCTGCCCGGCCATGGATCGATGACCAAATGGCAGGTAGGTGAGACAGTTGGGATGGCAATCGACGGCACAGATGCGGTCGCGTTCGCCGCTAGCTGTTAAGCCCCGGACGCCGACCAGATCCGGTCATCAGCTGATTACGATTGTTCCAAGCGCTTTTGATTGTATTTCACGGCATCGGACGCTGTTTTTACATCTGGCGTCATTAGCACTGCAGAAATCATGATCAGGTTCGGATTTTCCTGCATGCTCCAAGAAAAGCATTTTGAAGCTGTCGGGTGTCCTTGAATTTCAAATGTACAGACGTCGAGTACGTTGGAGACTCCCGCCTGATCAGCTTTGACTTTCACCACCTCAATACAGTCCTTTGCCTCACAATCGTGTATTGAAAGGATTGCGAGACGCATCTGCATCAGGGAAAGTTTCATTTTCGCATCCTTTGAGGTCGGCCCGGTATTTGCGCTCGCTTGAACGGAATTGCGATGTCAGCGTTGGGTCAAAAGCGGACAAGTGCAGTGCACTCGTCTATGTCCGCTTTGGACCAAACGCGGACATCTCGTCGGTGCGTGAAGTTGTCCGCCGATACAAATTTCGGGATCTCGTTAATTTACTTACCAAAGCATCACCGTTGCGCAGCGGCGATCAAACTGCCGGTCTTTCCGCAGACATACACCCGCCTTATTCAATGTTTTCCCAAGCACAGCGAGATTCATCGCAAACTGCCGTCATTCTTCAGCTCGATAGTAACATCGTCCAAGGCCCGTTCGAGTCGCTCGCCAATCAATTCGACTTGCGGCGGCTCTATCACCAGAGGCGGAGCGAACACCAGCCGGTCGCCGACCACTCGTAAGATGAGCCCGCGCCGCTTGGCAGCCTTGTCAACGCGCGCACCAACGTTGATGTGCCGATCGAAGGGAATCCGCTTGTGGGCGTCGCGCATCAATTCCATACCAGAGATTAGGCCCACCCCACGCACATCACCCACGAGCGGATGCGACTTCAGCCGGCCCAACGCTGACTGAAATAACGGAGCCAGGCGCTTGACGCGACTGACGATATCTATTTCTGCGTAGATTTTCTGCACTTCGAGCGCAACTGCCGCTGCGACCGGATGCCCCGCATAGGTAAAGCCGTGCGCAAAGTTGCCGAACTTGTCTGACTGCGCGAGCATCGCTTCGTAGATCCGATCGTTAATGAAGACTGCTGAAATCGGCTGCATGGCGGCCGAAAGAGCCTTGGCCGAGGTCATCATGTCGGGTCGGATCCCATAGGTCTGAGAGCCCCACATTTCACCTGTGCGGGCAAAGCCGCAGATCACCTCGTCGGCAACCAACAAGATGTCATACTTGCGTAAGACCTCCTGGATCTTCTCGAAGTAATTTTGCGGGGGAAGGATCGCGCCGCCGGCGCCCATGACCGGCTCTGCGAAAAATGCCGCAATGGTTTGAGGTCCTTCCGCTCGAATGAGAATCTCTAGTGCCTCGGCCATGCGCGTCGAAAATTCCATTTCGCTCTCGCCTGGCTCGTGCCGACGGTAATAATGTGGAAACTCTGTGTGTTTGAACTGCGAGAACGGCAAGCCAAACCCCACATGCATGTCCGGCTTCCCGGACAGACTCACAGCGGCGCACGTGTTGCCGTGGTATGCCATTTGGCGCGAGATGATCTTGGTGCGTTGCGGCTGTCCGACCGCGTCCCAATAATACCAGGCGAGCTTGATCGCGGTGTCGTTCGCCTCCGAACCCGAGCATTGGAAGACGACGCGGGCCATAGGGACGGGCGCAATCCTAAGAAGTTCCTCCGCCAGCATGATGGCCGGTTCGGTCGAGCGATGCCGATAAAGGTGGTAGTAGCCAAGCTTACGCATCTGCTCGTAGGCGACCTTAGCGAGTCGCTCGGAGCCGAAGCCGAGCGCGGCGCACCATAGCCCCGCGACTGCTTCGATGTACTCCTTGCCGGAATCGTCGAACACACGGCAGCCCTCGCCGCGCGCAATGACGAGCGGCCCATCTTGCTGGTGCGTGCGAAGGTTCGTTTGCATGTGTACGAGACTTGCCACGTCGCGCGCTTCGATAGAGTTCGGAATGTAGGTCACCTTGCGTCCTCCGAAGCAGCGGCTTTCCGCAGCATTTCTACATCCACGATGCCGTAATCGCGTTCCGCTGCGACCGCGCTCACGTAGCCATCAAGCAAGTCGCGGCCGATAGCAGCCGTATCGCGTTCGATGACTGGGCCGAAACCACCCGAGCCGGGCGTGATCATGTCGATGACCGAGCCCGCCGGCGCAGCGAACGCACCCTTGCTCGGCAGGTCACGCGTAACCCCGTCAGCGGTCTTGAGCTTCACCGCCGCGCCGGCACCAGCTGCCCCGCCGAGCAAACCAAAGGGCGGCGAGGTCATCCGCTCCATACATAGCGCCCCAGTCGCGTCGGCACCCGCCAGCAGGCGCCAAACCCGCCTTGCGCCGCAACCTCCCCGATAACGTCCAGCGCCGCCGGAATCCGGGTTGACCTCGTATCGCTCGATGCGCACCGGAAAAGTCATCTCCATAATTTCCACCGGTGTATTCATCGTGTTGGAAATGCCGCTGGCAATACAATTGATTCCGTCTTTGTTTGGCCGCGCCCCGTATCCTCCTTTGACCGTCTCGTACGAAACATAGTGCCGACCGCTGCGAGGGTCGGTGCCACCCAAAGTTAAGATCGCCGATGTGCCTTGGCTGCAGGCCATCACCTGTCTTGGCAGAAAGCTTACGAGTGCGCCCATCACCATGTCCGCCACACGATGCGATATCTCGTGATTGGCATAAACCACCGGCGCGGGAAACGCCGCGTTAACCACCAAGCCCTTGCTCGCCCTGATCTCAATGCTGCGCCAGCAGCCAGAATTGGCCGGGATGAGATTGTTCGGATCGACAGCAGTCTTCAGGCCGCAAAAAATGCCCGACGCAGTGACGGACAGCGGCGCGTTCATTGGCCCCTTTACTTGCGGATCCGTGCCGGCAAAATCCACGATCAGTTGGTCGGCTACCTTCTTTATAGAAAGGCAAATGCGAAACCGCGCGTCCTCGCCGGACGCGTTGTCCGCAATACCGTCGCCATCACAGTAATCTTCGAAATATCCCTCTCCGTCCGGAAGATCCAGGAGCGTCGCGCGCATGAGCCGCTCCGAATAATCCATGACCTGTTTCATATAGCCGATCAGTTCTGTACTGCCGTAGCGTTGGGCGAGTTGTTTCAAGCGTTCGACGGCTCGCAGCGTTGCCGCAAGTTGCGCGCCAAGATCGCCCTTGCGTTCATCAGGAGTGCGGACGTTCGCCAGAATGAGCTTCTCTACATCAATATTGAGCGTGCCGCGGCTAATGAGCCGAAGCGGCGGCATGCGCAACCCTTCGCCGAAGATCTCGGTGACCGCGCCGTAACTGCCCGGCGTGGCGGAACCGATATCCGGCCAGTGTGCGCGCAGGCATGCGTAGCCGAGAAGCTGGCCATCGCCAAACGCCGGCCGCACCACATTCACATCCGGCAAATGACTCCCGCCGAAGTAGGGATCGTTATGGATAAAGACATCGCCCTCATGCACATCGGATGCGAAAGCCGCCACCACGGCCCCGACCGCATCGGGCATCGACCCGAGATGGATCGGTAGATCCGGCCCTTGCGCCACCATTTCGCCGCGAGCGTCAAACAAGCCACAGGAGTAATCGCCAGCAGACTTCAGCAGCGGCGAATAGGCAGTCTTTGCCAGAACCACTCGCATTTCCTCGGCGATCTTGTAGAAACTGTTTTTAATAATTTCGAAGGTGGCGGGATCCGCCTTTTCTAGAATCTGGTGCATTTTTGCCTCGCCTCGACATACCAAAAGAGCATCTTTTCAGGGAAATGGGACACCGTGCCGCTGCAATGCGTAGATCAATTTCGCCGGATCCGCTGCAGCAGAACGAAACCGTCCTGGTTCATCTTTGCCTGCCAGTCGGGTGGGACGAGAATGGTTGACTCGAGCGATTCGATCACCGCCGGACTAAACAGCGTTAGTCCCGCCGGCATCAGCCTGCGATCATAAATCGTGGCCCTCACCACCCCTGTTTCACGAAACCAGATCTCCCGTTCCGACTTAACGGCGTTCGTACCATGAGGAGGCGTCCTATTTCGGACCGCCAACGGTGGAATTGCACCGATCGCCGCGACCCGAACACTGACGAGCTGTACCGGTTCGTCGCGGTTCTGGTGGCCATAGGTTTGCAGGTGACGCGCGTGAAAGCCCTCCGCGATCTTCTCTAGTGACACCTTGTCAAACACGCCGGGAGGAACTGGCACCGGGAGCTCGTAGGATTGCCGAGGATAGCGCGCGTCGACGGAGCGCTCGAATCGCCGCCGTTCCGGTGCGACGCCTGCCCTGTCCAGCATCGCCGCCCCCTTGCTTTCAAGCACAACGAAAGCAGCCTCCACCGCTGCAGGATCGGCGGTGTCGGCGATGGTGAATAACGTCTGCACGTAGTCACGCCTCAAATCCGTGCCGACCAAGCCGAGCGCCGAGAAGGCGCCAGGAATCGGCGGGCAGATGACCTCGGCAATGCCGAGCTCACTCGCGAGCGCAGCGGCGTGCAGAGGCCCTGCCCCACCGAAGGCGGCTAGCACAAAGTCACGCGGATCATGGCCGCGCTGGACCGACACTATCTTCAGCACTTCCGCCATAGCGTGATTGACCACATCAATGACGGCGGCAGCAGCTGTGCGTAGGTCAACTCCAAGTGGTTCGGCGAGCCGAGAGCGAACGGCAGCGACAGCTGCTGCGTGATCGATCGACAGCTCTCCGTCAAGCAGCGAGCTCTTGTCGAGGTACCCGAGCAGGAGGTTGCAGTCGGTGACGGTCGGTTCGGTGCCACCGCGGGCATAGCATGCAGGACCCGGGTTAGCGCCGGCACTTTTTGGGCCGACCCTCAGGGCACCGGCTTGGTCGACCCAGGCAATTGATCCACCCCCGGCGGAGACTTCAGCGAGGTCGATGACGGGCACGCGAATGGGATGACCGATGCCGCTCATCCAGCGCCGCAAGCTTGATCCGCCGCCGACCTCGTAGTCTGGCGTCGTCTCGTACTGACCATCACGGATCAAGCTTGCCTTGGCCGTCGTACCCCCCATGTCAAACGAGAGGAGGTCGAGGTGTCCCGTTTGACGCGCCATTAACGCCGCAGCAACTACCCCTGCCGCAGGTCCCGACTCCACAGTCATTGCCGGCATGGCGATGGCCTCGGCGGCCTCGAGGACGCCTCCGTTCGAGCCCATCAAGTGGAGTGGCGGCAAGGCCTGATCGCGCATTACCTTTTCCAACCGCTGTAAATATGAGAAGAGAATAGGCCCAACGTAAGCACAAACGGCGGTCGTGCTCGTACGCTCGAACTCCTTGATCTCGGGCAATACATCCGACGACAGATAGATTGGAACATCAGGCAGCGCGGCTCGCAGAAGCGAACCGAGCCGTTGTTCGTGCTCCGGGTAGAGGAAGCTGAAAAGAAGCGAGATTGCAATCGCATCGACCCTCGTCGCCTTGAGCATCAAGATGAGCTTATCCACTTCGTTCTCATCAAGCGGCGTGACAACGGAGCCATCAGCACCGACGCGTTCCGTGATCTCGAACCGGCGACGGCGTGGAATCAGTGTGCTCGGAGGATCCTGGAACAGGTCATAGAGGTCTGCACGCGCCGAGCGCCGAAGCTCCAGCAGATCTCGGAAACCGCGCGTCGTAATCAACGCAGCGCGCGCGCCGCTCTCCTCGAGAATGGCGTTGGTGACGACTGTCGTCGCATGCGACAGCAATCCAACTTCAGTCGAAATGATCTGGTGCCGTTCCATCGCCATCTTAAGCGCGCTTAGCACACCGCGCGCGAGATCATCGGGCGTCGTTGGGACCTTGGCCACGCCGACGCTGCCGCTCGTATCTTCGACCAGGGCGACATCCGTGAAAGTCCCGCCAATATCGATTCCGATCCGCCACGCCATCCCACTCCATTCTCCTTTCTGCTCGGCTACACCGGCCTGTCATCGATGGGGCAGGCAGCCAATTTCGGCGTCAGTTAGAACAGTTTCGAGGTCTGGAATCAAAGAATTCCGGGCTTGTCCCAATGAACGCGACACGACGACGTGGATGCGCGGATCTGCCATAAGCGCGCTAGTATATGGAAAAGATGGAAACCGGCGGCGGCACATTTAGATCGCCTGGTGCAGAAGACCAATGATGTCCCGGATCCCTTCAGTACCCCATCGCCGAGAGCAGCTGCGGCAGCGTAAAACAACTGGCTCAATAAACACCATTATGAAATGATGTTGCAGAAGCCGCGGCCGAATGCTCGACAGCACTTGTCGTCGCCCGGCAGGGCTCGGACACGCTCAATCTCTTGCGCGCAGCGAGGCGCAATTGACGGCGTTCGATACCTATGTTCTGCCGCGCGGAAAGAGCTCGGGACGATCATGACGCACATCCTTCATCGCCAGATCGGCCACAACCACCCGGTCGCAGCGAGCGGGCGAGGAATTTTCATCCGCGATACGAATGGCAAGGACTACATCGACGCCTCCGGCGGCGCCGCCGTGTCCTGCCTCGGCCATTCGCATCCGGCTGTGAATGCGGCGATTAGCACTCAGCTGAACAGCCTCGAATACGCGCACACCAGTTTCTTCACAACGCGGGTCGCCGAAGAACTGGCCGACCACCTCGTCGCGCATGCGCCGAACGGCATTGACCATGTGCTGTTCGTCAGTGGCGGTTCCGAGGCGATCGAGGCGGCGCTGAAGCTGGCGCGCCAGTTTTTCGTCGAGCGCGGTGAGCTGCAGCGCAAGTACATCATCGCGCGACGGCAGAGCTATCACGGCGTGACGCTCGGCGCGCTCGCCGTCGGCGGGCGCGAATGGCAACGCAAGCCATTCACGCCGTTGCTGATCGAAACGCATCACATCTCGCCAGTTTATGAGTATCGAGAACGCCGTGCGGACGAAAGTCCGCACCAGTATGGGGAGCGCCTGGCGCAGGAGCTCGACGACAAGATCAACGAGATCGGTGCTCGCAACGTCATCGCCTTTGTCGCGGAGACCGTCGTCGGTGCGACCATGGGCGCTGTCCCGGCGGTGCCAGGCTATTTCAAGCACGTACGCAAAATCTGCGACCGCCATGGCATCCTGCTCATTCTCGACGAAGTGATGTGCGGAATGGGCCGAACGGGAACCCTGCACGCCTGCGAGCAGGAAGGGGTAAGCCCGGATCTGATGACGATCGCCAAGGGCATGGGTGGTGGTTTCGCGCCTATCGGTGCGCTGCTGATCGGCCAAGAGATCTTCACCACGATTGCGAACGGCTCCGGCGCCTTCCAACACGGCCACACCTATATGGCTCATCCGCTCGCTTGCGCGGCATCGCTGGCGGTGCAGCAGGTGATCCATCGGGACGATTTACTCGCCAACGTGCGCAAGCAGGGTGCCCAGCTGTCCCGCCGATTGAGGGAGCGTTTCAGCAATCATCCGTATGTCGGTGACGTCCGCGGGCGCGGGCTATTTTACGGCATCGAGCTGGTGCTCGATCGCAGCACCAAGGAGCCCTTCGACCCGAGACTGAAGATGCATGGCCGCGTCAAACGCGAAGCGATGACGCGCGGACTGATGGTCTACCCGATGGGCGGCACTGTAGATGGCGCACGCGGCGACCATGTCCTGATTGCGCCTCCGTTCATCGTTGACGCCGCGCAGATCGACACAATCGTCGAACGTCTCGGAGAGGCCGTCGATGCCGCCACCACCATGAACCATGAACGGGAGGCACGCGCGTAACAGGGAGGAGTGTCATGAGAAATGCAATCGCGCTCACCGCAATGGCCTGTTTGCTCATCGGCGCATCGGCTCCAGCGAGGACGCAAGACCTGGAAGGCACGCTGAAAAAGGCAAAGGAGACCGGCACCTTCACGGTCGGTTATCGCGAAAGCTCGCTGCCCTTGTCATACCTCGGCGACGCCTTGCAGCCGGTCGGTTTCTCCATCGAATTGTGCAAGCGAGTCGTGGACGCCGTGAAGACGAAACTGGGCACGCCCGACCTCACGATCAAATACAATGCGGTAACCTCGGCGAACCGCATCCCCCTCGTCGCTAACGGTACCGTCGATATCGAATGCGGCTCGACGGCTAACATGAGCGCTCGGCAGAAACAGGTTGGATTTTCCTATACGGTTTTCGTTCCGCAGTTCAGATGGATTGCGCGCGCAAAGGGCGACATCAACTCGGCGGAAGACCTTCGTGGTAGGACCGTCGTCGTCACGGCCGGCACCAACACCGCGCTGTTCGTCAACAAGATGAACAATGACGACAAGCTCGGCATGACGGTCGTGCAGGGTAAGGACCATGCCGAATCGTTCCTGCTGGTCGAGACCGGCCGCGCCAGCGCATGGATGGAAGACGATGTCCTGATCGCGGGCTTTCGAGCGAATGCCAAAGTGCCTGCCGATTTCAAGCTACTCGACAAGTCTTACCCGTCGGACCCCTATGCGCTGATGCTCCGCAAGGACGATCCGCAATTCAAGGCATTGGTGGATGACTCGCTCGCCAAGCTGATGCGCTCTGGCGAGTTCGAGAAGCTCTATGTTCAGTGGTTCGAGAGTCCGATCCCGCCTAAGGGCATCAACATCCAGCTGCCCATGTCTGACGCACTCAAGCGCGCGATCAATGAGCCGAACGACCGGCCGAATTCTTGATTTACGCATTTCATTGGCGAAACGTTGGCAGCAAAAATCGGCACTTGGCGCGACGGTATCTCGCTGCAAAAATGAGGGCGACGTTGCGCGTCATGCCCAATGCGTTGGGACTGCTGCCGGCCGACGAGAACGCTTACGAGCGCAACAATCGATGGATGCTGGAATCAGCAGCCCGATTGGGCGACAATAAGATCGCTTTCATCTCGCTGTGGAATGGCCACGGCGGAGATGGTCCTGGCGGAGCGCATCACTTCATGGCTGACGTGCGTCGCAAAACCGCGCGCATCTACTGGCTCGATACCAGAAAACTGTGGGATTGACGGATTGGCGACATGCCAGTGTGTTTCATGATCATGCCCTATGGCCGCAAACCGACCCAGGCTGAAGCTGGACGCGGACCGGCCGAGATCGATTTCAACGCACTTTGGGATCGCGGTTACGTTCCTACCATTAAGGCCCTCGGCTATGAACCGGTTCGCGCCGACCAGGACACCGGCGGATTGATTGTCAGCCAGATGCTGGAACGGATCTACTTCGCCGATCTTGTGCTAGCAGACATGACGATCCCGAACGGAAATGTCTATTACGAGGTCGGCATTCGTCACGCGGCACAGAAGATGGGTTGTGTCCTGCTCGCCGCTGACTGGTCCAAGCAATCGTTCGATGTCGTGCAGATGCGGACCATCCGATATCCGCTTGCCGAGGGTAACATCACCGAAGCAACTGCCGCTGCTTTTCAGACCGCGATCGAGGATCATATCAAATCGCTCTGCGTCGGAATCTCGCCAATGCACCAGTCGATCCCGGGCTATCCATCCAATGTCGATCCACGGAAGGCGACGACGATGCGAGAGCAGATGGCAGAGCAAGCAGCATTCCAGACCGAGGTGCGCGCGGTGCGCGCCGCGCCTTCTAAAGAGCGCATGCAAAGGGCCCATGAATTGATCGCCCGCAAGGGCAATCCGCCCGCGACATACCCGGTGGCGCGTGCCCTCCTGATGCTGCTGCGTGACAGCGCCAGTACGGCTGAGAACTGGACCGCTGTACTCGATTTCGTGCGCAAACTTCCGCCCCAGTTTGCGGACGAACCCGAAATTCAAGAAAATCGTGCATTCGCAGCCGCCCAGGCCGGCAACGACGTCCAGGCCATTGCCGAACTCGAAACGTTAATCGACTTGATCGGACCGACACCCGAGCGCCTTGGCATGCTGGGTGGCCGCCATAAACGCCTCGCCAATGCGGCCGCCGCGTCCGAAGCGGAACGACGACAAGCTCTCGACAAGGCGATCGCGTATTATGAACAAGGGATGGAGCTCGATCTCAATGCCTATTATTGCTCGAGCAACCTGCCGCGGCTCTATCGAAAGCGCGCGAAGCCAGGTGACGATGAGCGCGCACAGACGGTCTTGAGACTGGCGATTGCCGCGTGCGAACGCGCCAGACGGATGCAGGTCGCTGACGAATGGGTCCGTCCGACGCTGCTTGGAGCGGCCTTCGATCTCGGCGACCCCGACAAGGCCGAAGAACTAGCCGACGCCGTCATTGCTGAAGGCGCCCCGAAGTGGAAAGTGAACAGCGTGCTTCGCGACCTCGAAGACAGCGTTGTGGAGGTGAGTGACCCTGCGAAACGCGCGCGGCTCTCTGCCGTCATCGATAGGATCAAGGTAGCCTGACGGCCTGCCCGCAAGAGTAGGCGGCTTCATCAGCCAGTCGCGGGAGACATGACAAACAGGCCCGCATCGTTTCTACAGCCACGCTACAAACGGCATGGTGTCGTGGCCCCCGCAACAAGGCGATGTGCCAACACCAGAGATTGCGCTTTGCGCTTTGCGCTTTGCGCTTCGCGCTTCGAAGAAGGTCAATTTAAGGTCTGGCTCCGGCAAGGCGATCGCTGGCTTTAGCTCGCGGGCGCGACCTGGATCCACATCATTGACGAGGCTGCATGGCATGGGAAGATGCCGACGAGCCCATCACACGGCCGGCA
>DASRAF010000271.1:0-8535 GCA_035638295.1 Pseudolabrys sp. | reverse complement strand
GCTCGCGATCTCGCGCAGCTTCCAGGAAGTCATCCTCGCCATCTTCTTCGTCAAGCTGTTCGGCTTCGGGCCTTTCGCCGGCTTCGTGACGCTTTCGTTCGCCACCATCGGCTTCTACGGCAAGCTGCTTGCCGAGGACATCGAGGATATGGACCCGGCGCAGGCGGAGGCCGTGCGGGCCTCGGGCGCAAGCTGGCTGCAATGGATCAATTACGGGGTGCAGCCGCAGGTGATGCCGCGCATGATCGGGCTCGGTCTCTATCGGTTCGACATCAATTTCCGCGAGTCCGCCGTGATCGGCATCGTCGGTGGGGGCGGAATCGGCGCCACGCTCAACACCGCCTTCGACCGCTACGAATTCAGTTCCGCCGCAGCCATCATCATCGTGATCATTGTTATCGTGATGCTATGCGAATACGGCTCCGGCTATTTGCGGCGCTGGGTGCAGTGATGGCGACGATTCCGGCCCATACACGGACGTGGCGGCGGCGCGAACCGCGCGTTCAACTCATGATCTGGCTCGCCTGGCTGGTCGCCGCCGCTCTTTTCATCTGCTGTTTTCAGCTCATCTCCGAAAAAACCATCTGGGCTTTCGTCTCGGATGCGCCACAACAGGCCGGCGATCTTGCCGTGCGCATGGTGCCTCCGAACTGGTCGTATATCCGGGTACTCGGCCGGCCGATCTGGGACACCATCAATATCGCGACGATCGGCACGCTGGTTGCCGTGCTTCTCGCAGTTCCCGTCGCCTATTGTGCCGCGCGCAATACGACCCCGAGCGTCAGCGTCATCCGACCGATTGCGCTATTCGTGATCGTGTCGTCGCGTTCGATCAACGCGCTGATCTGGGCGCTGATGTTGGTCACGATTATAGGCCCCGGGGTATTTGCCGGTATCATTGCGATCGCACTGCGCTCGATCGGCTTCTGCTCCAAGCTGCTCTACGAGGCGATCGAGGAGATCGACGAAGGACAGGTCGAAGCCGTGCGCGCGACCGGTGCATCCGGCGCGCAGGTAACATCATACGGCATCGTGCCACAGGTCTTGCCGGCCTTTGCCGGGATCTCCGTGTTTCGTTGGGACATCAACATTCGCGAATCGACGGTGCTCGGCCTGGTTGGAGCCGGCGGCATCGGACTGGAACTCAATGCCGCGATCACGCAACTCTACTGGACCCAGGTCTCGCTGATTTTGCTGGTCATTATCGGCACCGTGATCCTGAGCGAGTGGGTCTCGGCCAAGGTTCGCCACGCAATCATCTAAAGGGAAAGCTATTAGGCCACCTGTCGCGACGCGCCGTAATCTATTGCAATCTGGGCAGAATTTCTTTCGATCTGTCATCAGGGCCTTCTCGCTGAACGCGCTCGAGACAGGCAATCTCGCGCTTCAGCCGTGGCGAACGAAAAATGCACAGCCAATTTTGGCCCGGCTTGCGCGCCGGCTGTCAGTGGTCGCGGAAGACGAATGTGGAAGCGGTTCAGTCGGCCCGAGCGTTGCGCGACGCGCGCCTGATTCTGTGCTCACGCCGATACTGATCCATGACCAGGCGGCAAGCCGGATTGAGGCGTAGCCGGTTGTCCATCAGGCAATGAAATACGGCGTTGCGATCGGGAATGGCCGACCAGCAGACTCGGAACGCATCGCTGAAGCAGGCCTGCCGCTCCTGCGTGGTCTCGGCGATCGCGGTGGAACTCAGGAAGGCCATTGCGACGGCGGCTGTTATTGGTGCAAGTGCTTTGAATGGCGTCAGTGCAGTCAGGTGAAGTTGAGCCGTCAGCCATTTGTCTGGCATGTGCACCGGTCCATCCGTTTTTGCGTTTCCCCTGACAAGCATCATAGGCATTCCCGTCGATTGCCCTATGACCGACGGGCCACAGTGGACAAAAAATGCGATGCACAGGTTCCGGAATCTGATCGCGTTTGCCCGGATCGCTCACGCGCTAGTCCAGCGCTTGCTGGTCCATCCCCGCGGCCCTAAAGTTGCATGATGTGGCGTGAGTAGGGGCGCGTACATGGCGAAACGCCCGGATGCGGGGTTCGTGGCTCGCAATCTCGGTATCGGCCTTGCAGTGCTGATCGCCGTTTCATTGCTCAGCACGCCGGGGTGCGCGCAATCCGCCGACCTCGTGCTTTGCGACCGGATCGCAGCCGATCCCAGCGACCCGGACAAGCCGGCCGACGTCAAGGGAACTCCCGAAATCGCTCAATCCGACATCGCGACCGCGATCAAGTTCTGTAAAGTCGCCTCCGGCTCATCGCGCCGCGCCATGTACGAGCTTGGACGTGCTTACGCGGCCAATCGGCAGATGCCTGAGGCCGTCGCTGCCTGGCGAAAGGCCGCGGACAAAGGCAGCACGTCCGCTATGGTCGAACTGGGGGTGCTGTTGGGAACCGGTTCCGGTGGAACCAAGAAACAGGCCGAGGCGCGCCGACTTTTCGAGCGCGCTGCGGAAGCCGGCAACCCGCGCGGTGTCTCCAATCTTGCGGCCTTAAGTGGTGATGCTCCATCAGACCCCAGCAAGGCGAGGGCGCTGCTGACAAAAGCAGCAGAAGCGAATTCGGCGGAAGCGCAATACCAGCTTGGAGTAATGAATGCAGACGGAGTGGGCGGTCCACAGGATGACGCCGCGGCGCGAGCCTGGTTCGAGAAGGCTGCGGCGCAAAATCACGCTGGTGCGTTGGAGCGCATGGGCACTTTCACCGAGAGCGGACGAGGGGGGCCGCAGGATTCCGCGGCCGCCAAGGTCTACTACGAAAAAGCCGCAGCGCTCGGTAATGAGAGCGCCAAGGCTGCGCTGAAACGAGTCGAATGTCCGTATGTAATCAAGGACAAGAACGGAAAGTTCGTGACCAATCTCTGCTTCTAGCCGCGCACAAGGAAAAGCCGCCGTGAGGCGGCCTTTCCAGGAGAGGCCGCTGCAGCCGTGGTGACAAGCTGTGACGACCGGTCCCGGCACTCAACGCGCAAGAATTTTCGAAGTTCAAAGCTGCATCCGAAAATCAGGAGAGGTCGGGGAACACGGAGGTCCGCGTCGCGTTTTCTAGTTGCGCCGCGCGTGTACCCCCATCCCCCGAACGCGCGGTCACTTCAGTCAAAGAACCGGGTGCGGCCCCGCGCCCGGTTCTTTAATTTGCATTTGTCGCAGGCCTGGAATGCAAGCGCCGACGGAACGTTCGGCAGCCCAGTTCGTTTGGATACTATGAGCGAGCGGGCGACCACAAGGCTGATCGGGCTGTCTCTATCCGGTTTGTTTCTGATGATGCTGATGCTCAACGCGATCAGTTCCTAGCGAATCATACCCACCGGTTACCTTCTGCCGCGCCATCAGCAATTGACAGGTGGCCAGGACGAAAAAGAATGAGGGCCGCGCGATCGGCGCGACCCTTTTGCTTTCCAGGTGCGTTTCCCGAGAATTTTTTTATCAGCTCGCCTGCAATGTCACGCGTGCGAGTCCGTTGAAACCGAGAGCACTGGCTGCTGCCGGGGTGAGGTCGATGACGCGGCCGCGTACGAACGGTCCCCGATCATTGATCCGCACCATGACGCTGCGGCCGTTGCTGTTGTTCGTCACGCGCACGCGTGTGCCGAATGGCAGCGTGCGGTGCGCAGCCGTGAAGCCGCTCGGCTTTGCGCGCTCTCCGCTTGCGGTGCGTTCGCCGGCATAGCCGTATACCGAAGCGATTCCGGACTGCGCCATGGCGGCGGACGAACACCCAACGAAAACCAGTGCGCCGCAAATCGCGGCGACGAAACGCTCGATCATCAACTTTGCTCCTGGATTGGCCCCGCAGTCGGGCGTGGCTGTAGGTGGGACGCCGTGCGTTTTGGCGGCGGAAATGGGGCTATTTTTCGAAATCAAAAGTTCCGCAAAATGTGGGCGAAACCGAATTTTCGAAACAAAACCGGATAGATCGCGTTGCTCCTACATGCAGATGAGGAGCGATGGATGAAAAAAATATTGCTTAGCGCTGCTGTCGTGTTCGCATTCGCGACGCCAGGTTTTGCGAAGACCTATAGTGCGCAAGTTACGGAACTGGAAATCTGATCGACATGCGCTTCTCGAGAAAACGAACGGCACATACGGATATTTCGGAACGGTTCTGGCGCCGCAGACCACTGGCGCTGCTTCGACCGCCCGCGCAGCAAGCGGCATTTCGGCTTACGCTTACTCTCCGCCGAATTCCCGCCGGCACAAAGCGCACAGTAAGTTGCGATGATTGCTGATGTGGTGACCGCGGTTTACGCGGGCTCCTTGAAGTACGCGCACCATTTTGGCCGGTAGCGTTTCTTCACATTGGGCGAGCAATTGATCTTGCAGGAGTCGGTCACGCACTCCATCAATTTATCCTTGCCCCCGCTTGAATCTGTTTTGGGCGCTGCGGCCTTTGCCGCCGGAGACAGGTTGGCCGGAACGACCTGACGGGGTTCGCAGACCCCACCCACCCCGCTGATGCTCGCGCGGCATTGGTCCATACTGACGAAGCCGCAGTTCGTGCCACCCCCGACACTGTAAATGGCGCACCATTTAGCGGATTGGCCGGCGGCGCTGCCGACATACATTGATGCGGCCGCCAGCAGGCAGCCTGTCCAGATTGAAAGTCTCACGGGCGCTCTCTGACATTGGCTCATTCGGCGACAACGTTAGCCCGCCGGAAGGCCGATTGTAAGCGCAACAAGCAGCGCACGGGTGACTCGGCTGGGTCTGAAGAGGTCGCCTTCACGGGCGTGACAATATTCCTATAGGGGGAGCGGTGGCCGGCTCAAATTTTAACGAATGGTTACTGTTTTGCGGCGGAGATGCGGCGTCACAATTGAGTTGCTGTCGCAAAAGGTAATGCGCGCCGCTTTCTGAATCAAATACACATCATTGCGACACGTGCACGACATCGAGCATGAGTCGCGCGCATGGAACGTATGTTGCGCAGAGCATGGCGAATAGGGCGGGACGCACTTATGTTCCTTTCAACAACAATAAGAAACTGGAAACGCCCTGGAGTCGTCGGACCCAACGAAGGGAGATGATCCATGGCTTACGCCCCTTACGCCGTCGCAAAAGGCGGCTTCACCACCGAGACTCCGGCACGCGAACGCCCAGGTTTCTTTCGTCGCCTCTTCACCGCGATGTTGGTTTCGCGTCAGCTTCAGGTGGATCGCGAGATCGAGCGTTATTTGCGCAACAGCAAATTCACCGATGAGGCGGAGCGCGAGATCGAACGGCGTTTTCTATTAACGCCGCCGCACCTTTGAGTGCACAATGTCGACCTTTCAGGTTCGCGCGCCCGTGATGTCGCCGCTCGGCGGCTTAGCTCGCGTTATTTCATTCTTCATGACCTTCACCGAGGTTTTCCTCGACGCACAGCGCGAGGCCGCGGCCGCCCACAAGCGCTATCCGTTCGCCGATTGGTGAGACGCGATCAGGCGGCGCCTTCAACAACGCGCATGTCGCGTTCAACGTTGCCCGTGCCGAGCGCCTTGAGCGCCTCCTTGTAGGCGGGCGTATCGTGACAGGCGACAGCCTTGTCGATGCTGTCGAACTCGACCAGCACCACACGTTCGTTCATACCCGACTCGTAGACTTTCGTCGGGTTACTGCGCGCGAGAAAACGTCCGCCGGCTCCTTCGATCGCCGGCACGGCGACCTTGGCGTAGGCCTTCCAGGCCTCCGGATTTTTCACCGAACGATAGGTCACGACCCAATAGGCCTTCGGCATGACGTTCCTCCTTTGCTGGTCTTGTTGCCGCAAGGACCTTATGGCGCGATCGCCTTCCGCAGCAAGGCCCGCGCGTCATCGCTGCCGTCAAGCGGACGCAAGGTTCGCCGCGTCACTTTCCAACCCTCTTTACCGCGCTTGAGCTCCCACCGATTGGCGCCCACGCGGTGAATGCGAAATCCGGTCGTGCTGCCGTGGCCAGACAGTTCGCGCGGGGCCGCCTGCCGGTCGGGCGTGATGATCTGCAAATAAGAAATCGCCACCGCGCTATCTCCGTCGAGTTCGACGCGCGGCAGTCCGGCGAAATGACAGAGGCCTCCGGCAATGGCGGCCTGGTGTTCAGCGGTCTTCACGATTGCCGCAATCGCTTCGTTGCCATTCGCGCCTTTGCCGCCACCAAGGTCGATCGAGCCATCCGTCGTGAATGCGTTGCGATAGTAACTGGCGGTCCCTGTATCGGCGGCGGGCGGATGGCTTGCGATCAGGTGATAGATCGCGAGCGTGTCCTCCACCGCGCGGAGACGATCCTCAGTCGTAACAGGCTTAGTCATGCAGGCCTCCCGATGTTGATATTGAAGCGGCCTATGAGACGAATTCAGCGCGAGTCATTCAAATACTCTCGCGTCGGGGCGGTATTCCGGCAGAGACGGATTCAAATCGTGATTGAATTAAAGATTGGTGACCCCGGTTGCGTCACAAAGTTGCCGGAGTTTCACACGAAAAGCCGCGTTTCCCCACCCACAATTTGCAGATGCATTGGAGCAATTATGACTCGCAAACTTGCGCTGACAACCACCCTCATTGCGTTGGCGGCAACACCGGCGCTTGCTCAAAAACAGCGGCTCGCAGTTGTCGATGCCAACGGCAATCTCGATGCGCTGATCCGGCAACATGCGGCGGCAAATAATCTGCCGGAGGATCTCGTGCGTCGGGTGATCAAGCGCGAGAGCGGCGGCAATCCGCGCGTGGTGAGTGCCGGCAATTACGGGCTGATGCAAATCAAGCTCCAGACGGCCCGCTCGATGGGATACACCGGCAACGCCGCCGGTCTGCTCGACGCCAACACCAACATGACTTATGCGGTGAAATACCTGGCCGGCGCTTATCGTCTTGCGAAAGGCAATCACGGTCGCGCAGTGCACTACTATGCCGCCGGTTACTATTATGCAGCCAAGGCCAAAGGCGTGTCCGTCAATTCACTCGCGCAGGCCAACGATACATATGCTCCCGCGACCAGCCGCAACGTCAAATTCAGTTCGCGGCAAAGTCTGCGTGAAGCCGGCAAGCAAACCGATGGTTTCGGCTCCTCTTGGAATTTCTACAACAGGCCCGACTCTTACTGATCGGGCGACGTCTTAGTAGGGAATTGAGCGCGGGGTCGCGGAATTAGTGTGCTGGGTCGTTTGCCTACCGTTAGTCACCGGCCACTGATAATCCTGCTGCTGGCTGCCTTACGCGGGTTGCTGATATTGCTGGGTGTAAGCCGGCTGCTGGTTCGTTTGGCTGCTGCTCAGCATCTGGGCACCGTAAGTCGACTGTTGACCCGGCAATCCCCAGAAAAACATCTCGAAGAAGTTGTACTGGCGACTCTGGGGCGGCTTGGGCCGCGACCCGTGTGTGCTGGCGTGCGCGGTAGACGGCGACGTGCATCCGGTCGCGGTTGGCCTGCTCTGCTTTCTTGACAAACTGTGCATCCTCTTGCGGCGGCGATTGCGGCAGCGCCTGCGGCGCGATGGCCGGCAACGGCAGCATTGACTGTGAAGTCGAGGTCAATACCAAAGCACCACTTGCAAAGTCTTTGATCGGCAAACGAAGGTGTGCGGCTTTTATATCACCAGCTTTGAGGCCGGTGACAGCTTACCGGCCGGTTGCTAGGAAGCGGCTCCAATAACGTACGCGGGGAAGCGCCATGATGAAGAAGCCGAATTGTCCGATCATTGCTATCGAGGAGCACTACTGGGACCCGGAATTGGCCAAGCATTTCACCGGTCCCGAAGCCGGGCGAGGCAATGAGACGGACGAGCGGCTCTATGACCTGGGGAGCCTGCGTCTCAAGGAGATGGACGAGGCCGGCATCGACATTCAGGTCCTCTCGCATGGCGCGCCATCCACCCAGAAGCTCGGTGCCGATATCGCAGCCGAGCTGACCCGCCAGGTTAACGATCGTCTCGCCAAGGTCTGCGCGGCCAACCCCAAGCGCTTTGCCGCCTTCGCCTCGCTGCCAACCGCCGACCCCAAAGCCGCGGCGGACGAGCTCGAGCGCGCAGTCACCAAACTCGGCTTCAAGGGCGCAATGCTGCACGGCATGTCGAACGGCGAATTCCTCGATCTTAAGAAATTCTGGCCGATCTACGAGCGCGCCGAGAAACTCGACGTGCCGATCTATTTCCACCCGTCGCTGCCGCATCCGAAGGTGACGGAGATCTACTACCAGGATTACGCAAAAGACTTCCCGTTGGTGGTCCGCCCGGCCTGGGGTTACACCGTCGAGACGGCCACGCAGGCGATCCGGCTGGTGCTGTCCGGGGTCTTCGACGCGCACCCGAACCTGAAAGTCATTCTCGGCCATTTCGGCGAGACCTTGCCGTTCCTCGTCTGGCGCATCGATACATCGCTCAAGCGGCCCGGCCAGAAGGCGATGAGTTTCCGCGATATTTTCTGCAAGAACTTTTATGTCACCACCAGCGGGTTCTTCTCCGACCCGGCATTGATCTGCTGCATGCTCGAAATGGGCGTCGACCACATCCTGTTCGCGGTCGACTGGCCGTTCGTGATGAATCCGCCGGCGGTTAAGTGGATGGAAAGCGTGTCGATATCCGACTC
>DASRAF010000270.1:0-3629 GCA_035638295.1 Pseudolabrys sp. | reverse complement strand
CTTGTCCTGTCGACGCTGGCCATGGCGCTGCTCGGCATGGGCATCGCGCGCTATCTCGTGATGCCGCTGCGTTCCGCGCCGGCGCTCAATACGCTGCTGATCACGCTGATGCTCGGCACGGTACTGCGCGAAAGCGTGCGGTTGTTCTATCCGCAGGGCGCAAATCCGAAGCCGTTTCCAGCCCTGCTGCCGCGCGCTTCGGTCGATCTCAGCGGATTTAATCTGCGGCTCGACAATGTCCTGATGCTCGCCGCCGGCGTGCTGGTAATTCTCGGCATCCAGTACCTGCTCAATCGCACAAAGCTCGGCCTCGCGATCCGGGCGGTGGCGCAGGACGAGGAAACCGCGCGCACGATGGGTATCAACTTCACCGCCATCGTGCTCATCACATTTGCCATCGGTTCGGGACTGGCGGCATTCGCCGGTGTGATGAACGGCCTCTACTATAACGAAATCAATTTCGGCATTGGCCTCTATCTCGGCGTCATCGGCTTTTCCGCCGCCATCATCGGCGGCCTGGGTAGCATCTACGGGGCCATCCTCGGCGGCTTTCTGTTCGCCGGCCTGCAGACGATCGGCACGGTGCTGCTGCCCTTCGCCAGTGCCTACAAGGATGTGTTCGCCTTCGCTGTGGTCATCGCCATCATGGCCTGGCGACCCACAGGCCTGATCCAGGAAAAGATCAGTGAGCGCGTCTAAAACCATTGCGCAAAAAGCGCGCGTGTCGGTGTGGCCGGGCGTGATCGGGCTCGCGATTGCGACCGCCTATCTGATCGCACTGCTTGATGTCGAGCGGCAGAACCTGATCATCGCGTTGCTTTTCGCCGGCATCGTTGTGGTGATCGCGGGAGCCTGGCTGGCTGTACTGGACAGCGTGAGCGCGTCCTTTGCCGATCATGAGGACGCGCTCGGCGCGTGTGCGATCATCGCCGCGCTCGTCATCGCCGCATTCTTTCACGAAAATCACTTCGTGCTGTTGCTGGTCATCACGGTGCTGCTCTACTCGGTGGCCACGCTCGGGCTCAATGTTCAGTTCGGCTATGCCGGCGTCCTCAATTTTGCCGGCGCGTCGTTCTTCGGCATCGGCGCCTATACCTCGGCCGTCCTAAACACCTACACCTCGGTGCCGCATCTGCTCGTGCTGGTGATCGGCGGCCTGCTCGCGGCATTCGCCGGCTCGCTCCTGCTTCTGCCGGTGCTGCGCACGCGCGGACACTACGCGGCAGTCGTGACGATCGCTTTTGCGCTGCTGTTCAAGACCTTTCTCGAAGTGAACGACGTGCTGGGCGGGCCGCAGGGCTTGCAAGTGAAGGGCATGAGCATTCTCGGCTGGTCGTTCAACGACAACATCAAGATCGGCAGCGCCTCATTGTCGTTCTACATGAACTATTTCGTCGTAAGTCTTCTGCTGTTGGTCGGCGCCTTCATTCTTGTACGGCGACTCGAACGATCCTGGATCGGGCTCAATCTCGACGCCCTGCGGCTCGATGAAACGGCTGCGAATTGTTTCGGCCTTAATATCGTGCGCTGGAAGATCACAGCATTCCTGATCGGCAATTTTCTCATCGGCATTGCCGGCGCGCTGTTCGGCATGGTCGGCGGGTTCGTCGCGCCCAATAACTACACCTTCGCCGACTCGCTCATTCTGGTTTCGATCCTGCTGCTCGGCGGCATTGGCAATCCGTTGGGCCTCATCGTGGCCACCATCATCGTCGTGGTCGTGCCGGAGAAACTGCAGACGATCCAGGAATACCGTTTCCTGCTCTACGCACTGATGGTGATCGCGGTGCTACTGTTCCGTCCCGAAGGATTACTGCCGCGGCCAGTGCGGCGCTATTTCCCGGGGTGGCGGCCATGAGCGCGTTACTCGACGTGCAGGCTCTGTCCAAGCACTTCGGTGGTGTACTGGCGCTCGACGGGCTCAATCTCGCGGTCGCTCCCAACGAAATTCTCGGGCTGATCGGCCCCAATGGCTCCGGCAAGACGACGTTCTTCAATGTCATCACCGGCATCTACCGAGCCGATGCCGGCAGCGTCATCTTCAATGGCGCGGACGTAACCAATGCGAGCGGACGAGCGGTCTACCAAGCCGGCATGGCGCGTACCTTCCAGCGTTCGCGTCTGTCTCTCCCGCTCTCCATCTTCGACAACATCATGATCGGCAACCATAAGCGCCTCAATCAGGGCCTGTGGTTCAACCTGGTCAGACGCCGGGATTTCAAGCGCCAGTTCGAGGAAAGCTACGCGGCCGCGCGGGCACTGGTCGAGGTATTCGAGCCCGGGCTGGCCGACCGCCTGTTCGAGCCGGTTGCCGGCCTGCCGATGATCGATCGACGCCGTATCGAAATCTGTCGGGCGCTGATCAGCGCGCCAAAGCTGCTGCTGCTCGACGAGCCTTCGGCCGGAATGACGCACGACGAAACAGCCGAACTGATGAACGACATCCTGCTCGTTCGCGCGCGCAACAAGGATCTGACCATCATCATCGTCGAGCATGAGATGGGCGTGATCGAACGCATCACAGAGCGCTGCGTCGTGCTCAATTTCGGCCGCAAGATCGCTGAAGGCCCTTATCGCACTGTCGCTTCCGACGCGCAGGTGCAGGAAGCCTACCTGGGAGTGGCCTGATGAGCGGCACGCTCGAAATCGAGGGCGTCTTCACGGCTTATGACAAAGCCGACGTTTTGCAGGGCGTGTCGCTGAAGGTCGAGGCCGGGCGCATTACCTGCCTGCTCGGTTCCAACGGGTCGGGAAAAACAACGCTCGTGCGGTCGATCCTCGGATTGACGCCTGCGCGCATCGGCCGCATCGTATTCGACGGCGCCGACATTACGCGATTGCCGACGCACAAGATCATCGCGACCGGCATCGCCTGCATTCCCGAGGGGCGCAAGGTGTTTCCAAAGCTCACGGTCGAGGAGAACTTGCGGGTCGGCGCCTATCAGGAGCCTTCAGACAAAGTGAGCGCCGCGCGGCTCGACGAAATCCTGCAAATTTTTCCGCGCCTTTCCGAGCGGCGCACGCAGCTTGCCGGAACGATGTCAGGCGGCGAGCAGGCGATGGTGTCGATCGGACGTGGTCTCATGTGCGCGCCGAAACTGCTGCTGATCGACGAACCCTCGCTAGGCCTGTCGCCGCGCCTTGTGAAGGAGAATTTCAACATCATTCGCAGCATCAATGAACGCGGCATTACCGTGCTGCTTGTCGAGCAGAACGTGCATCAGACGCTTGCAATCTCTCACTACGGCTTCGTGCTCTCCAAGGGTCGCGTTGCAGCGAGCGGATCACCGACCGAACTTTCAGCCCGCCAGGATGTGCGGGATGCTTATTTTGGATAATCCATGACCGCCTCGGCGCATCAGACGGATGAATATTGCCTGGTCTCGCGCATCGAGCAGGCGACCGAGATCTATTCGCGGATGATGCGCAGCTGGTGCGGCGTCTAGCGGCGCGGCCGATTACTCGGCCGCTATGCGCACTTCCGGCGCTGCCGCCTTGATGTCCGGCGTCACGTGCTGATCGAACTTGGCGAAGTTCTTCTGGAACATCGCGACCAGATCGCGCGCGGTCCTGTCGAACTCGGCCTTGTCCTTCCAGGTCTTGAACGGATTGAGCAGATGCGGCTCGAC
>DASRAF010000269.1:0-5368 GCA_035638295.1 Pseudolabrys sp. | reverse complement strand
TTTGGGCCATAAGCTGACGTCGCGTTGATCGCGCTACTGGCCGAGCCGCACAGCTGACGACGAGAATACCTGATCGGCCGGCTCTTGGATGCCGCCGAGTACAAACGCCAACGACCGCGATGGCGATTGCCGCAATGCACGCCCAATGTCCGCTTTGGGTCAAAAGCAGACATGTGCAGTGCAGTAGCCCATGTCCGCTTTACCCCCAATAGCGACCGCGAAAGCGGACATGTGCGGTGCAATTAGGGATGTCCGCTTTGGGCCAAAAGCAGACATGAGCTTCAACATCCAAGCAAAACGCGGACGTCTACTAAGCGTGGCGGCCGTACTTGTTCGGCGCCTTCACCGGCTGCGTTTGCCGCTGACCCAAACCGGACATCTGGTGAGTGGCATAACTATTTATTTCGGATCCTAAGGAAAAAGGTTTCCATTAGCCCCTTACCTTTGATCTCAATTGCGCCGCGGGGTTCGAAGGTGAAACTGTTCTTGAGCATATTTCTAGTCGTTTCTGAGACCTGAATCCGGCCCGGGAGCGAGTTGGATTCCATACGGCTCGCTGTATTTACCGTGTCGCCCCATATGTCGTAGACAAACTTGTGAGTGCCGATGACTCCGGCAACAACCGGGCCGGTATGAAATCCGATGCGCGCCTGAATTGCCAGCCCTGTGGATTCGCTGATCGTTCGTACCGCCTCCATCATCCGGAGTGAAAGCGCCGCGATACGATTGGCATGATCAACCTGAAGTTCGGGAATTCCGGCCGCCGCCATGTAAGAATCGCCAATGGTCTTTATTTTTTCAACGCCAAGCTCAGAAGCAAGGCTATCGAAACTTAAAAATATCCTGCTCAGAAAATCGATGGTCCGTTTGGCTGGGTAGGTTTGGCTAAATGCTGTAAATCCGACGAGATCACAAAAAAGAATTGTTACCTCGGCAATATGATCCGCGATGAAGGTCTCGCCATCACGCATCCGATTGACGATACTTTGAGGAAGAATGTTGAGGAGCAGGGTCTCGGATCGTCGCTTTTCCCGCTCCAAATCCACAATGAACTGTTTCTCTCGATCGCGCAGCCATTTCTTTTCCAAGCAGGCGCCAATTCGCGCCCGCAGTAGGATTGGGTTGAATGGCTTCGACAAATAGTCCTCGGCCCCCGCTTCAATGCAGCGCACGATACTATCGAGCTCATCGAGTGCAGAAATCACGATAACCGGCACATGGCGCGTGTGCTCTGCAGCTTTCAATCGGCGCAGCACCTCAAAGCCGCTCATGTCGGGCATAATCAGGTCGAGAAGAATGAGGTCAAATTCCCGCACGGCAACGAGTTCAAGCGCGGTGGAGCCGTTCGTCGCGGTCTCGGCGTCGTGCCCCTCGCGCGTCAGCCGGCGCGCAAGAACATCACGATTTGCGGCGTTGTCGTCGATAACAAGGATGCGACTCGGGCGCGACGATTCCGTGGGCGCATTCCTTGTGTCCAAGGGCGGGAGGGTGCGGAGGACATCTGCGACCATACCCATTTGCTGCCGATGATCCTCCTGGGAGCCCAGTTCTTCTTGCCGTGTCAGGGCGGCCATCGAGATGACTTGACCAAGGAGCTGGTCCGCGGATTCCTTTAGTTTCTTGAGGTCGTCTCGCAGATTGCTTTCGCCGTCACCTTCCATATCCTCGATCAGTAATTCGCTGTAGCCCTTGATCGCGTTTAGTGGCGTCCTGAGATCATGGCGGATACGACGATAGAATTCTTCGAATGGTTCCCCCTGTTGCGGTATGGATGGGGTGTCCTGGACGAGATCCGCCACAAATGCATTCAACCGAACGCTCGCGGTGCGCATTCGTTCTAGGTCGGCAAGCAAGTCGTCTCGCGAGCCGCCGGACGCATTCTCGATGATGATGTCGAGAAAATCGGTGATGGCGATCGCCGGCGCCTGCAGCTCCTGCCGCAGGAACGCTGTCAGTGCCCGGTTGAGGCGCTCCCCCGATACGTTCGTTGACAAGGCCTCTCCATGCGAGACGAGCGGAACGAACCTAATTGTTCGGGCGCTGACTTAAGAGTCGCTCGATCTTCGAAATAAGTCGGTCGAACTCGACCGGCTTCGTGTCATAGTCGTCGCATCCTGCTTCGAGGGCCTTTTCACGGTCCCCGCTCATGGCGTGAGCTGTCAGGCCGATCACCGGTACGTCCCGGATCGCATTGTCGGATTTCACGCGCCGTGTCGCCTCCCATCCGTCAATGATCGGAAGGCTCATATCCATGAGGATAATGTCCGGCTTCTCGCTGCGCGCCATCTCGACGCCTTGCTGTCCATCCACGGCAAATACGACCACGTAACCGCGCCGGCTTAGCCGACGAAAAAGAATGTCGCGGTTCATCTCGTTGTCTTCGACCAGGAGAACCTTTGCCATCGAGTTGCCTCTAACGCATCCAACGATCAGCGTTACACACTAGCTTTCGCTGCCGCGCGAGCAGGCCGGCGGCGCACCGCCTCACTGACTGCAGCGGCAATATCAACGTGGATCGAAACCCCCTTCGCAATCACTTTCTGCACTTGGCCGAGCAGGCGGTTCTGCTCAGCCGTCGTAAGCTGCATTCCGGTGATCACGATCACCGGAATGTCGTGCCAATCGCTATTGTGCCTGAATGTGTCGAGGAACTCGAATCCATCCATTTCCGGCATCATCAAATCAAGCAGAATAATCGCCGGCGCCGGATTGTTGGCAAGCCAGAGTAAAGCTGATCGCCCGTTCTCAGCTTCTGCCGCGGTCATCCCCATCTTCCCCACGGTGTGACTAACCATTTCCCGCGTGTTGGCATCATCTTCTACGACAAGTACGGGGCCTTCACGACGCACCAACCGACGTAATAGTGCCGTAAGCTGCGCGCGATCGACGGGCTTCGTCAAAACATCTACGGCGCCAAGAGAAAGTCCGAGCCCGCGATCTGGAACGACTGTGACCATCACAACCGGGATATCGCAAACCTCGTGATCGGCTTTGAGCGCGCTCAGGACGGCCCAACCATCCGTCTTTGGCATAAGCACGTCGAGCGTGATCGCATCCGGCTGCAACCTGCGCGCCAATTCCAGAGCTTCCTCGCCGCTATTCGCATGAATGAGACGATAGCTTTCGCCTTTCAGCTTTGCGGTCAATAATTCGTGTGCCGCTGGATCGTCGTCGACGACAAGCACGGTGATTGCATTGTTTACATCGCCCGAGATACGGAGAACGTTGGCACTTTCGACTTTCGGCGGTACGGGTGTGAGGTCAGGCAGAGTGATTGTAAACGTCGAGCCCTCGCTTCGGTGGCTCGTCACGGTGATGTTGCCGCCCAAGAGTTGGCAGAAATGCTGCGTGATGGCCAACCCGAGACCTGTACCGCCGAATTTCTTTGTCGTTGAGGCGTCCGCCTGGCTGAAGTGCTGGAACAGCCGGCTGATCTGTTCCTCGTCCATTCCGATCCCCGTATCGGAGATGATAAACCGCACCATGGGGTTGGTTCCTTGGACGCGCTCAGCAACCAGGGCGAGCCGGCCGTTCTGGGTGAACTTGTTGCCGTTGCTCAAAACATTCAGCAGGCTCTGTTTCAGCTTAGTCCGATCGGTTCGAAATCCGCCTAGGTTGGGAGACAGCCGAAACTCAAGCGAGTTGCCGCTCTTCTCTGCGAGTGGTGCGATGAAGGAGCGCACTTCGTCTAATAAGGGTGCAATCTCCACGTCTTCGAGAAATACATCCATCCGGCCTGCTTCGATCTTTGACAAATCGAGAATGTCGTTGATCACACCGAGAAGGTGACGGCCGGCATTTTCGATTTTCTTGAGGTCGGGGGCGAGTTGATGCTGGCCGAGGTCTTTGACATCTTCTTGTAGAATTTCGCTATAGCCAATGATGGCATTGAGCGGCGTGCGCAACTCGTGGCTCATATTGGCGAGGAATTGAGATTTGTGCTGACTCGCTATTTCGAGTTGCCGACTCTTGTCCCGGATTTCAGCGAACAGCGAAGCAAGAATCAACGCGCCGAGTGTCACAAGAATAATGCTG
Organism: Pseudolabrys sp.; assembly: GCA_035638295.1. Classification (GTDB taxonomy): domain Bacteria; phylum Pseudomonadota; class Alphaproteobacteria; order Rhizobiales; family Xanthobacteraceae; genus Pseudolabrys. The sequence continues at coordinate 1,333 of DASRAF010000269.1, read as the reverse complement.
GCTTGGGCGGCTGTGACGCGCTCGGCGATAGGAAGACTGGGATTACCGAAATAGCCGATGCTGAATGTTGTCGTCCAAACAATTAAAAGGCTAACGATGAAAGCGGCTGCCGCGGCGAAGACCGGCCGGCAACGAGCCGCAAGCCACAATAGCGGTGGGAACAACAGGGCGACCGGCACAACAGTTGCCAAAAATTCTGACGGTAGAAATATTGAAACTCCGCCCATCAGAACAAACGCTGAGATCGCCAAAACACCTTCGATGAACTCGCTACGCGACGGCACGTCCCGTGCGGCGGAGGCGAGCCCTATCACCAGCGGCGCAACCGCAATGATTCCGAGTCCGTCTGATGCGACCCAGTGCTGCCAGGTGGTCAACATCGATGTCGTCGAGCTGTGAAACAATTTAAACGCTATAGCCCCGCCAACCCCCGAGACAGCGGTGGCCAAAAACGCCGAAACCAGCAACCCGAGCACGCTACGCAGCCTACCTAGGCTGAAACCCGAACCGAGGTAATATTCGATTAGCCATGCTGTGAGTACGGCTTCACCCGCATTGCAAATGGCAAAGAGAATAGTGCTCCAGATATTTCGATCGCCCAAAAGGTTCGCAACAATGGTTGCGGCTATCGTGCCGAGAGCCACCGACAATCGCGCACGGGGCCCAATAGCGATAAGGACGCCGGCGGCAACACCTGCGGCAGGCCAGAAAACGGCCACACCCTCAGGTTTGGTTAGAAGTGCAAGACTTAGCTGTGCTGCGAGGAAATAAGCGATGCCGACCGCGACCGCGAGCCCAATTGAGCCTACCCACCGCGTCGGATCAACGGCCGCCGGCAGGTGGTACCGATTCTGGTTTCGTAAGTTCTCGGGCATCGTGCGCCCTCCGCCGAAGTGCCCTTTTAGCACGAAATTTACGACGTAAATGCATTGCTAAGTGTGAAGCTCTGGTGGGGAGAGTACTCGGACACTATTTTCTGCGCTGACGCGATGACCACGAAAACAATGTCTGCTATTGGCGCAATGCAAAATTCGTTTCACTCGACGGCAAAAAACCGCGGAAGCCCTCTCGGGATCGCCACCCGCACGACCTGATTTGCAGCACCTCCGAAGTCGCAGTCTGCTGCTCACGCGCTTCTTTCAGTTCGCGCGTGAGCAGCAGACGGCGACTTCGGAGGTGCTGCGAGTTAGGTCGTGCGGGTGGCGGTCCCGAGAGGACTTCCGCGATTTTTTGCCGTCGAGTGAAATGAATTTTAGCATTGCGCCAACAGCAGACATTGTTTTCGTGGTCATCGCGTCAGCGCAGAAAATAGTGTCCGAGTACTCTCCCCACC
>DASRAF010000268.1:0-2013 GCA_035638295.1 Pseudolabrys sp. | reverse complement strand
CTGCAAGCGTTTCGACGGTCGCGCTCCCGCCCGTCTTGGTATTGAATCTAACGACAACCGGGCCGCCTCCGAATCGGCTCGCCACGACCTGCGCTGCACCGGTGGCTTCGCTACGGAAAACGCCTTGATCGCCGTACAGTCCGAATGACACCACGGTCACCTTGCGAGCGTTCTCGGCCGCGTGCGCAGGCGCAAGCGGCGGCGCGAAGGCGAGCGACAAAGCGATGATCGGCACGCCAAACCGGCCAAGCAAAGATCCGATCGTCACGACGAACCTCCGTTCACGCGCGCCACGCTGAACATCCTCAACGGACAGTGTCGAAGACGTCTGTGATGATGGTCTCATCGGCGATGCCGCCGCCCGCCGCATTGGGCTGTTGCGCGCCCGACTTAGGCAGCCCATACATCGCTTCGATGGTGCGCAGGATGTTCACGTGCGTGATGCCTCTGCCCTCGGCATATGATCCTGGCTTGATATGTGCTCCGGCGAAGATCGTGACAATGCGATTCTGTATATCGCGTAACAGCCGGTTGTAGCTCGGCGGATATTTCGGGTTTGGTCCGATCATCGGATTGGTCAATCCGTAATAACCTCCCTGATCATCGTTCTCGTCAAAAGTAACGATCAGAAGACTGTTGTGAGTCTTTGCCCACTGGTAATAGCCGTCGAGGTTCTGCTGGAGCCAGGCGTCGCCGGCCGGGATGCTCTGAGCCGGTTTGCCGTTGTGCATGTCGTGATTCAAGTTCGGGATGACGAAGGCGACGGTCGGCAGCGTGGCGTGGTCGCTGGGAAAGTCCGCAAACCGCAGATTGGACGATGCGTCGATCGTCGTTCCGTTGGGAACGTTCGCGAAGCTGATCCAGGGCACGTGCTTGCGGGCGTAAATGCATTGGTCCGCGCGGCAGTTCGGCGGATCGAAATCGACCGTCGAGCCGATGCCGGGTAGGCTTTCCGAATATCCCTTGAACGAGAGGCCTTTGGCGATCAGTTGCTCGCCGAGGCTGCTGGCCTTGAACGGGTAGTCGGGGTGGTTGGCCTTGCTCGGGACCTGATCGCGAAAGCCGACATTCTGATTGCTGCCTGAGAACAGCCAGAAATAGTTGCCTTGACTAAAGTGCTCCTCGGCGAACATGCGCTCGAATATGGCGCCGTCCGCCGCCAATTTTCTGATATACGGCGCGTCAAACTTGACCCCGAGGATTTGTTCAAAATCCTTGTTCTCCTCGACCACAACGACGATGTGGTCATACACCGGCAGTGTCGGGGGCCACGGCGGCCTGCTAGCCGCCACCGCGGTGCTGGCCGCGCACGACAAGAGAGCAATGACGCACGCGTGTGAAATTTTCGGCATCCGTCCTCCATCCGAGTAAATCTGTGCTTGCGCTCGAGGTCGCGAGCGCTGCGAATCCACCGGGGCCGGATGCAAGCACATTTAATTACGTGAGGATACCGGCTCCGCATTGGCTGTGCTATCACTGCATCCACGCTTTGTTGATGGCAGTCGATGCGCGCGGAGACGATCATGCTCAATCGCAGGACTGTTGCAAAACGTCCGGGCGCGCCGGCGCCGGGCGGTTGCACGTGGTGAGGGGCGCCAAAACTTCGTCATTGCGCATCCGGACCGCTGCCGGAGGGCTTCTCGCTCCGCCACTCCCCGCCCGCAAGTGACTGCGAAGGACACTCTCTGCAAACAGCCGCCGAAAACGTTTCCGTCAGCCGAGCCGATGGGGCGACCTTGCGCCAGGCGCTGAGCGTTTGGCCGCGCATTGCCTTGCTGAGCTTCGGAAGCCCCGCCGTGCAGCTTGCGGCCATGTACCGCATCCTCGTCGAGGAAAGGCGCTGGATCTCCCGAGACAGGTTTCTCAATGCTTTAAACTTTTGCCTGGCGCTACCTGGCCCCGACGCGCAGCTGCTCGCGGCCTATGTCGGCTGGATCATGCACGGCACGCTCGGCGGCATGCTCGCAGGCGGCCTCGTCATCCTGCCACCCATGATCTGCATGATGGCGCTGA
>DASRAF010000267.1:0-20859 GCA_035638295.1 Pseudolabrys sp. | reverse complement strand
CAGCTGTCAGCTTCGCAAGTCTGGAAATGTTTATCAGCTTCGTCATTTCTTTGCTTCGATGTTGGCTCTGTTATCGCGCTTAGGCCTATGAAATACGCGGCGCAGGTCAAACGCCGCCGTATTCCCAACGTGGTGCGGCGCCCATGAACTCGGGCTGAACTGAATGTAATCAGGATGACAGCTTTGCGAATCGGTGCGTCATTCGATCGTGTGATGTCGATGAAGTTCGACACCGAAAGCGATGACATCGCCGTTACTGCATGACATCATCCAAACGGACGAGTACGACTGCCGGTACATAATGAGCGTGAAAATTGATCCCCCTTCTGAGGTCGACCTACTGGTCGCTGGTGCTGGTCCCGCTGGCATGGCCGCAGCGTTGGTCGCGTCGCTAGAGGGGCTCGATGTTCTCCTGTGCGAGAAGTCAGATCAGGTCGGCGGTACCGGCTCGACCTCAGCCGGCACGCTTTGGATTCCCGGAAACAGTCAGAGCCGTGCGGCTGGCTACAGCGACAGCGCGGAACAAGCGGACCGCTATCTGACTGCATTGATCGGCGAGGGGACCAATCGCGAACTCAGAAATGCTTACCTTCGTACAGGTCCGACAGTGATCGACTATCTATGCGCGCGATCGGACGTGCAATTCATTCCTTGTGGCAAACATCCGGACTATCGCAGCAACATGCCTGGCGCCGCATTGGCCGGTCGCGCAATTGTGCCTGAGCCGTTCGACGGACGTCTGCTCGATGGTGAATTTCGACGTGTACGTCCGCCGGTGCCTGAGTTCATGGTGTTGGGCGGCATGATGGTCGGTAAGGCGGACATTTCTCCGTTGGTTGGAAGGTTCAAATCGATCTCGAATTTTGCTTATTCGGCGAAGCTGTTCCTGCGATATTTATCTGACCGTTTGAAGTATGCGCGCGGGACGCGACTGATGATGGGCAACGCGCTCATCGCGAGATTGTTTTACAGTTTGCGCAAACGCAACGTGCCGATCCTCTTCGATGCATCAATCATCGAAGTTGATGGTGATCGGCATGGAGTCAAAGGTGCACAGCTGAAAATCGGAGGCAGGAAAATCCTCGTGAAGGCCCGCAGGGGGGTCGTGCTGGCGACCGGCGGATACGCGCACAACAAAGGCTTCCGCGAGACATTCATGCCTCGCCCTGTGCCGACGTATTCAATGAGTTCGTCGGACAATAAAGGTGACGGCGTTGAAATTGGCCAAAGGCTAGGTGCGGCGCTGACACCCGAACAAAGCACAAGCGGACTCTGGACACCGGTTTCGATCGTGCCGCGGAGCGACGGCACCAAGGGCCTGTTTCCACATCTCGTGCTCGATCGTGCAAAGCCCGGAGTGATTGCGGTGAACTCGGCTGGTCGACGCTTTGTCAATGAAGCGGTTTCGTATCATGACTTCGCGCTGGCTATGTTTGAATGCAACATGATAACGCCAGCGATCCCGGCGTGGCTGATCTGCGATTCCGCGTTTCTCGGAAAATACGGCTTGGGCGTCATCTACCCAGGTCATCGCAATCCCGCAAAGTTCGTCGACAACGGGTACCTCGTTAGCGCGCCTGATCTTGGAGGGCTCGCTGAAAAAGCCAGCATTGATGCGGGGCAACTTCGCACCACGGTCACGCGCTACAATGGATTTGCCGAGACAGGTATCGACATCGACTTCGGCAAAGGCGAAACCGAGCTGAACCGCTTCAACGGAGATGCCAACCGCAAACCGAACCCTTGCATTGGGCCGCTGATCGAACCGCCTTTCTATGCGCTTGCGGTATGGCCGGCAGACATCGCGGTCAGCACCGGTCTTGCGACCGATGCAGACGCGCGCGTTCTTGGGCACGATGGAAAGCCGATCCCAGGTCTCTATGCCTGCGGAAATGACATGGCGTCGGTGATGGCCGGCAGCTATCCGGGGCCGGGCACGACACTCGGTCCGGCTATCGTATTCGCCTATCGTGCCGTCATGCATGCAAAAGGATCATCACCCTAGCCTCGGCCTGGGTGCCGTTCAGCGATCAAAAACATTACGCAAAGGAATTTTCATGGCGCGCCTTGCAGGCAAAGTTGCGTTCATCACCGGCGGAGGCGGCGGTATCGGCCGGGCAACCGCGGAGCGGTTTGCAGAAGAGGGGGCGAAGGTCGTGATCGCGGAAATCGATGTTTCGCGCGGCAAGGCTGCCGCCGAATCTGCTTGCGTACGGGCCAAAAATTCCGGAGGGAACGCGCATTTCATCCACTGTGATATTCGCGATAAGGCGATGGTCGAGGCGGCCTTTGCGGAAACTGTCGACCGGTTTGGCGGACTTACCATTCTGCACAACAATGCCGGCGGTTCGACGCTTCAGGATGGCCCTGTGACCGAGGCGCCTGAAGAAGAGTTCTGGCGCGTGATGAAACTTGACCTGTATGGAACCTTTCTCTGCTCGAAGATCGGCATTCCGCACATGATCAGGTCCGGCGGCGGCGCGATCATCAACATGTCGTCGTCGATCGCGTTGAGTGCGGTTCCGGGGCGCGACTGCTACACAGCTGCGAAGGGCGCGATCGCAGCACTGACGCGTTCAATGGCGGTCGAATACGCCAAGCACAAGATTCGCGTGAATGCGATTGCACCCTCTGTCACGCTGTCTAACCGGGTCAAGAAATTATTGGAGGGCTCAAAGGAAATCGAGAAACTTGCCGCTACTCACCTGTTTGGCCTCGGCCTGCCGATTCATATGGCCGACATGGCTGTCTATCTGGCATCCGATGAAGCGGCTATCACGACCGGTCAGATCCTCGTTGTCGATAGCGGGGCAACAATTTGGTAATCCCAACGCCGCGATCTTTTGACTTGCCCTCCGAATTCCGTTAGCCGCTTCGCCACAATGGCTCCAAAAGAACAATCCCGTCATTTGTTTGCGGACATGCTCGCGCGCGTGCAGGCGGCCAGCACTGCCGTCCTCGGCCCTGAGGCGGAGATAGGTCGGATTGTTGTCGAACCACCGCGCGATCCAACTCATGGCGACATGGCCACGAATGCGGCCATGGTGTTGGCAAAAGACGCTGGTAAGAAGCCACGCGATCTGGCGGAAAACATCGCGGCCAAATTGCGCGCCGACGACAAAGTTGCCTCCGTCGAGGTAGCTGGGCCTGGGTTCATCAATCTCTCGCTGAAGCCGAATGTTTGGGGTGAAGAACTGCTCCTGGTGCTCGCGCAGGGCGACGATTATGGGCGCAGTGACGTCGGCAAGGGCGAAAAGGTCAATGTCGAGTACGTCTCGGCCAATCCGACCGGACCCATGCACGTCGGTCACGGTCGCGGAGCCGTGTTTGGCGATGCGCTTGCCAAACTGCTATTGTTCGCGGGCTACGATGTTACGCGCGAGTACTACATCAATGACGCAGGCGCGCAGGTCGATGCTTTGGCGCACTCTGCTTTTTTGCGCTACCGCGAGGCGCTCGGTGAGGATATCGGCGCCATTCCCGAAGGTCTTTACCCGGGTGATTATCTGAAACCGGTCGGCGGGGAACTCGCCTCAGAATACGGCGCCAAGTTGACCACGCTGAAGGAGAGCGAATGGCTTCCGATCGTACGTGCCAAAGCGATCGATATGATGATGAATGTCATCCGCGACGATCTTGCCGCGCTCAATGTGCATTTCGACGTGTTCTTTTCCGAACGGTCTTTGATTGAAAGCAACCGTGATGAAGTCGGCGCGACCATTGAGAGTTTACGCAAAAGCGGCGAGGTCTACGAAGGCCGATTGCCGCCACCCAAAGGGGGGAACCTCGAGGATTGGGAAGATCGCGAGCAAACGCTGTTCCGCTCGACGGAGGTCGGCGATGACGTCGACCGCCCACTGAAGAAGTCGGATGGCAGCTACACATACTTTGCGTTCGACATTGCCTATCACCGATCGAAATTTGACCGTGGTTTTTTGAATCTCATCGACGTTTGGGGCGCCGATCATGGCGGCTACATCAAGCGCATGCAGGCCGCGGTTAATGCTGTCAGTGGCGGCAAGGCCAAACTGGACGTGAAACTTGTGCAACTCGTCCGGCTGCTGCGCGCTGGCGAGCCGGTAAAGATGTCGAAGCGGGCGGGTGAATTTGTCACCTTGCGAGAGGTGGTGGATGAGGTCGGCCGCGACGCCGTTCGTTTCGATATGTTGTATCGCAAGAACGACGCGGTGCTCGACTTCGATCTCGCCAAAGTCATCGAGCACACGCGCGAGAATCCAGTCTTCTATGTTCAATACGGACATGCGCGCGGGATGTCGGTCTTCCGCAACGCGCGGGAGGAGATGCCGGACCTCCCAACCGCCGAATCGGCACTCGGGACTTACCTCCGAAAGGCTGAGCTTCCGCGCCTAAGCGATACCAGCGAGGTATCGTTGTTGCGGCGTATTGCGCTCTACCCGCGCGTCGTGGAGGCGGCGGCGGCGGCGCACGAGCCCCACCGAATCGCGTTCTATCTATATGAATTAGCAAGTGAATTTCACGCCCTATGGACGCGAGGAAAGGACTTGCCTCATTTACGCTTCATTATCCAGAATGATCGAGAAACGACGAAAGCTCGGCTCGCCCTAGTGAAGGGGATAGTCACGGTACTCGCCTCGGGTTTAGCATTGCTGGGGGTCAGCGCGCCGGAAGAAATGCGATAAGTCTCGTCCTTGGGGATCCGCTTTTGGCGTCTTTGATCGCCAGCGGGTATAAGTAGGGCGAGCACAGTAACCGGGGACCGAATGGCGGAAGAACAAAGCCAAAGACCTTACCGTGCAAGTGAACCACCTTCGCGCAGCCGCGCGAGGACCTCTAACAATGATCCACTCGCAGAGCTCGCCCGTCTTATAGGGCAAACGGATCCGTTTGGCGAGTTCGGGCGGGACACAGCGCGCCGTCCAGCGGCGCCGGCAGACCGTGCCGATTGGAATACTCCAGCTCCCAATTCTCCTTACGCGCCGCGAGAGGAAACTGATTGGGGCGCGTCCTCCGCGCATAGGTCTGATGGCAACGGTTATTACAACGCCCGCGGTGCGGTTGGTGAGCAGACGGGCCCCACCGACTACGACGACCAGAGCTATGGGCGCCAGACATATGGCGGGGAGCAAACGCCGACCCGCGACGATCGCTACCAGGCCGACCATGAGGCGCGTGATTATCCATCGGGCCAAGCCGACTACCAGTACGACACATACGAACAAGATGCGACCCAGCATCTTGAAGATGAGTATTACGATCAAGCACCGTCTTCGCGGCGACGCCTGGGCGTTATGGCGATTGCCGGCGTATTTGGTTTGGCGTTGATTGGCACTGCGGGTGCGTTCGGTTATCGCGCCTTGTTTGGCTCCTCCGGGTCCACGCAGCCGCCTCCTGTTATCAAAGCGGATGCCGGTCCCAGCAAAGTTGTTCCAGCAACAAACAGTAAGGACGCGCAATCGAACAAACTGATCACAGAGCGCGTGAATGAACGCGGCCAAAGCGAGAAATTAGTGTCGCGCGAGGAGCAGCCGATCGACAAGCCGACAGCAGTCGTGCTGTCACAGGTCGCGCCGCAGTCGTCATTGGGCAGCGGGGTCGTTGGAAGCGAGCCGAAGAAGGTTCGTACGATCGCCATCCGTCCCGACCAGCCGGCGGATGCTCAGGCTGCTGCCGCGCCACTTGCGACACCAACTGCAGCTCGCGCTCCGCAGGCTCCAGCCGCTCCCTCCAGGTCGCCCGTGACACCGGCCCGCCCGGCCGACAATATGTCCGCGGACGCTGATTCAGATGCGACGCCGGCACTCGCAGCGCGTTCTGCGCCACCGGTGCGTCAGGCGGCGCCTTCCGCGAATTCACCATTGTCGCTCAACCCGGACGCTTCCCCGGCACGCGCTCAAGCGCGGCCGGCAGCGCCCCCGACACAGACCGCGGCCGTTGCACCGCAAGCCGCGGCTCCGGCTCCCGCCGCCAGCAATGGTGGCAGCGGCAGCTTTGTGCAGGTTTCCTCGCAGAGAAGCGAGGCTGAAGCCCAGGCTGCGTTCCGTGGATTACAAGCCAAGTTCCCGACCCAGCTTGGTAGTCGCGAACTCCTGGTCCACAAGGCGGACCTCGGAGCCAAAGGAACCTATTATCGCGCCATGGTTGGTCCCTTCGCGAACCCCGCGGAGGCCGCCGAACTGTGTTCGAGCCTGAAGGCCGCTGGCGGCCAGTGCCTCGTCCAGAGGAATTAAGCGCCCAAACCTTGACCCTTACGGCGGGCGCGGGCTAATCCGCGCCGATGGCGGCGCGCGCGTTTATTACTGGATTAGCCGGCTTGAGCATTTCCGCCGATGAGCGCGCATTCCTCCGTGAGGCTGAACCGTGGGGGCTGATCCTTTTCAAAAGAAACGTGAATACACCCGCACAAGTTACCGATCTTACTGATTCATTTCGAGCAGCGGTGGGGTGGGAGGCGCCCGTTTTCGTCGACCAGGAGGGTGGGCGCGTCCAGCGGCTGGGACCCCCGCACTGGCCCGCCTATCCCGCCGGGCAACGGTATGGGGATCTGTATGACCGGGAACCGGCGGCCGGCATTGCCGCGGCAAGGCTTGCCGCGCATTTGATTGCCGCCGACCTCAGGCCGCTCGGCATAGACGCTGACTGCCTGCCATTGGCCGACGTGCCGCTGGCAAGCAGCGATCCGGTTATAGGTGACCGCGCTTACGGCCGCGAGCCGGAGAAAGTTTCCGCCATCGCGAAAGCGATTGCGAACGGCTTGCTGACAGGCGGAGTTCTCCCGGTGTTAAAGCACCTGCCTGGCCACGGCCGAGCCACCGTCGATAGCCACCACAAACTGCCGGTCGTCGAGACGGACCGAGCCACCCTCGAGGCGGTCGATTTTGCAGCATTCCGGCCGCTGTCGGACTTGCCGATTGGGATGACTGCGCATGTTGTGTTTAGTGCCATAGACCCAGTCGCGCCCGCCACCACTTCGGTCACAATAGTGCGGCAAGTGATTCGCGGATTTATCGGATTCCAGGGCCTGCTAATGAGCGACGATATTTCGATGAATGCTCTTTCCGGCAGCGTGGCAGAGCGGAGCCGTGCCGCCTTGACTGCCGGATGTGACATAGTCCTTCACTGCAACGGCGATCTGACCGAGATGGTGGCCGTCGCTACCGGAGCCCCCAAGCTTGCTGGCGAGTCCGCGCGCCGGGCTGACGCAGCACTGCGCCTCCGAAGTGCACCCGCGAAATTCGACACGCATGCCGCACACAAGGTATTCGCGCAAATGATGGGCGACGATCGAACGGCGTCCCAACGAAAGATCGTCTCATGAGCGGAGAGGAATTCGACACAACGCTCGGCGCCGATCGTGGCACGGCTGAGCCGGCCATGATCGTGGACGTAGAGGGGTTTGAGGGGCCCCTCGATCTGCTGCTGATGCTTGCGCGCCAGCAAAAGGTCGATTTGACCAAGATTTCAATCTTGGCGCTGGCTGACCAGTATCTGTCTTTTATCGAAGCGGCACGGAAATTGCGCCTTGAGCTTGCCGCGGACTATCTCGTAATGGCGGCGTGGCTCGCGTACCTCAAATCCCGTTTGTTGCTGCCGGAAGCGGAGCCGGGCGATGGTCCGAGCGCCGAAGATATGGCGTTGGCATTGGCTAACCGTCTGCGCCGGCTGGAAACAATTCGCGACGTTGCGACGCGCATGATGGAGCGTCCGCAGTTAAACCGCGACATTTTTCCGCGCGGGCTGCCTGAGCCGGTTGAGGAGGTCAAGAAGCCGGAATGGTCGGCTACGCTCTATGACCTGCTTTCGTCCTATACCACGCAACGATCACGGAGCGCGTTATCGCGTGTTCGGTTCATGCAACGTACAGTTTGGTCGTTGGCCGAGGCCCGCTCAGCGCTTGAACGTCTGATAGGCCAGTCGGCGGACTGGTCTCGCATTGATCAGTTTCTAATTAGCTATGTGGTCGAACCCGCTCTTGCCGCAACAGTGTTTGCTTCTTCGTTCGCATCCGCGCTCGAAATGGTGCGTGAGGGGCATGCGGAAATTCACCAAAAAGGATCATTCGCGCCGATCTATATGCGCAAGCGCGCCGGTGTGAATGGAAATGCAATTACGTATGGCGCAGAAGAAAACTCATAAGGGGAAAGTATCCATGCCGGGCGCGGCCAAAAAGCTCATGGTAGTGCAAAACAATGAGCCGGAGCCGGAGGCTACGGTGGCGCCGGCAACGCGGCCGGAGGAGTTGCGGCTGCTTGAAGCGCTTCTATTCGCGGCGGGCGAACCGCTCGATGAGGCGATGTTGGCGCGCAGACTTCCTAACGACGTCAATGTTAAGGCGGCGCTCGCGCAGCTCCGCGATGAATATGCAACCCGCGGCGTCAATCTGGTCAAGGTCGGCAAAAAGTGGACATTCCGGACGGCGACCGATTTGTCGTGGTTGTTGACCAAGCAGATCGTAGAAACACGCAAGCTTTCGCGTGCTGCAACCGAAACACTTGCAATTGTCGCATACCATCAACCTGTCACCCGAGCGGAAATCGAAGAAATTCGTGGCGTCGTAACAGCGGCTGGCACGCTCGACGTTTTGCTCAAAACCGGTTGGATCCGGCCGCGCGGCCGTCGCAAGGCGCCTGGCCGTCCAATAACTTACGGGACGACGGAAGCATTTCTCTCCCACTTCGGCCTGGAAGAGGTGGGTGACCTGCCAGGGCTCGAAGAGCTGAAGGGTGCTGGCATGCTCGAGGGGAATCTGCCTCCCGGATTTGCCGTGCCGCTTCCATCGGACGATTCAACATTGCGCGAAGACGAAGATCCGTTGGAACCCGGCGACATCGACTTGGGTTTGGCGTCGCCCTCGCAGTCCGAAAAGTAACGACACCGAATTAACGTAAATTCCGCTATTTCAAGGCATTGCGCGGCTCTTTGCCCGGGTGCGAAGTCCTTGTTTTTGCCGCCTGCGAGGCCTAGCTTCTTCTCCAAATCATGGCGGGACGAGCCGAAAAAAGCCCGTCGCTGCGGAGGATTTGTAGATGGGTTCCCTAAGTATATGGCACTGGATCATCGTCCTGCTGGTCGTGATGGTCCTGTTCGGAGGTCGCGGAAAGATTTCGTCGCTGATGGGTGACTTTGCTCAAGGCATCAAGGCCTTCAAGAAAGGCATGTCCGAAGACGAGAAAACGGCGGACACGAAGAGCGAGCCAGTCAAGACGATTGAAGCAGGCGGCGGTGCGACCAAAACCGAAGCCGAACGGCGCGCCGAGGGCGCGCGTTCCTGATCGCTGCGACGGCCAGGCGATCGTCGCGGCGCGGGTAATCCCGCGCCTTGGAGTTGATTAATCCATGTTCGACATTGGTTGGGGCGAGCTCGTCGTCATCGGCATCGTCGCGCTGATCGCGATCGGGCCGAAAGAGCTGCCAACTGTGTTGCGCACGCTCGGACAGTACATGGCCAAAATCCGGCGCATGGCGGCCGACTTCCAGGGCCAGTTTCAGGAAGCAATGCGCGAAGCCGAGATGGCCGAGCTGAAAAAGCAGGCCGAAGATCTCAAGAGCTCCGTCAGTGATTTGACCAAGTTCGATCCGCTCGCAAATACCCAGAAGGAAATCGAGCGCGCGTTCGAGATGCCTGAGATAGGCGAGGCTTCTACCGAAAAGCCGCCAGCCCCGGCCGCTTTGCCGGAGCCGCAACAACAGGTCGACGTCAGTACGGCGCTGCCCGAAGCGCCATCCCCGGTCAGCGAAAAAGATTTCGCAGCCTCTGAGGCGCCGCCTCCCAAGCAGGCCGGGGGCGCAGCATGACCCACGAGGACATCGAGGCCACCAAAGCACCCTTGATGGATCATCTGATCGAGTTGCGGTCGCGGCTTATCAAGGCGCTGATCGCCTTTGGCGTGATGTTCGCAGTCTGCTTTGTATTCGCCAAAAATATCTACAACATTCTGGTTTGGCCGTTTGTTTGGGTGGCTGGCCCGGAAAATTCTAAATTCATCTACACGGCGCTGCTCGAATATTTTGTTACGCAGCTCAAGCTCGCGATGTTCGGCGCTGCATTTCTTTCATTTCCGATCGTCGCGGCGCAAATTTACATGTTTGTCGCGCCCGGCCTCTATCGAAACGAACGCCAGGCTTTCCTGCCTTATCTAATCGCGACTCCGATCTTTTTCGCGCTCGGCGCAACAGTGGTCTATTTCCTGGTCCTGCCGATGCTCGTGCGATTTTCGCTCGGCATGCAGCAGATTGGCACAGCTACCGATGCTTCGATCGCATTGATGCCAAAGGTGGGCGAATATCTTTCGTTGATGATGGCTCTCGTCCTTGCCTTCGGTGTGGCGTTTCAGTTGCCGGTCATTCTTACATTGCTTGGTCGTATCGGAATCATCACTGCCGAGCAACTCAAGGCCAAGCGGCGTTATTTTGTCGTTGGTGCATTCGTCCTGGCTGCTGTGCTAACGCCGCCCGACGTTATCAGCCAGATGTCGCTCGCAATCCCGTTGCTGTTACTCTACGAGGGTTCGATCTGGTCGGTGCATATGGTTGAGAAAAAGGCACAGGCTGAGCAAGCGGCCAAAGCGGCTTCGGACGCGGCGTCGGCCACCGCAAAGCCGGCCGAATAGTAAGGTTCGCTATTGAACTCCGGCATGCGCGGCTTTATGCCGGGCATCCACGTCTTTGGCTTATTTCAAGTGAAGACGACCGGCCAGGACGGTATAGAAACCCGCCATGTACGATATCAAATGGATTCGCGACCATCCTGACGCTTTTGACCAAGGGCTGAAACGGCGCGGACTTGAGCCGTTGTCGAAAAAACTCCTCACGCTGGACGAAAAGCGGCGCGCGGCTATCACCCGATTTGAGCAGGCTCAGGCCCGGCGCAACGCCGCCTCCAAAGGAATCGGCGACGCCAAGAAGGCGAAGGACGAGGCCAAGTCCAGCAAACTGATGGGTGAAGTGGCCGAACTAAAGAATGCGCTTCCGGCCATGGAAGAAGAGCAAAAATCGCTCGCGGCGGAACTTGAACGGGAGCTGGCTCAGATTCCGAACGCGCCACTCGATGATGTGCCCGATGGCGCTGATGCGAGCGGAAATGTCGAACACCACGTATTCGGCAAGAAGCGCGACTATGCATTTAAGCCAAAACAGCATTTTGATCTGGGCGAAGCGCTTGGCCAGATGGATTTCGAACTTGCGGCCAAACTGTCCGGCGCGAGATTTGTCGTCCTGCAGAAAGGTTTGGCGCGTCTCGAGCGTGCGCTGGGCCAGTTCATGCTGGATCTGCATACGGGAAAGGAGCACAAGTACATAGAGGTCAATCCTCCAATCCTCGTGCGCGATGAAGTGATGTTTGGCACCGCGCAGTTGCCGAAATTTGCCGAGGATCAATTTAGAACAACCAATGACTATTGGCTTATTCCGACTGCCGAAGTGCCACTGACCAATCTGGTGAGAGAGTCGATCGTCGAAGAGGCGCAACTGCCGTTGCGGCTGACTGCGTGTACGCCATGCTTCCGCGCAGAGGCCGGCGCGGCCGGAAAGGATACGCGGGGCATGATTCGCCAGCATCAATTTACAAAGGTCGAATTGGTCTCGGTGACGACACCGGAAAAATCAAAAGAGGAGCACGAGCGTATGCTCAGTTGCGCCGAGGAGGTGCTCAAGAAGCTCGATCTGCACTACCGTGTCGTTACACTTTGTGCGGGCGATATGGGTTTTGCAGCACAAAAAACATTTGACATCGAAGTCTGGTTACCGGGGCAAAATGCGTATCGCGAAATTTCATCCTGCTCGAACTGCGGAGAATTTCAAGCTCGCCGGATGAATGCACGTTATCGCGCGAAGGATGGTGTACGACACGTGCATACACTGAACGGCTCCGGTGTTGCAGTAGGTCGCGCGTTGATTGCCGTGATGGAGACCTATCAACAGGAGAACGGCGCAATCGCGGTGCCCTCCGCGCTCGCCCCTTACATGGGCGGAACAATGCAGATTGAGCGGGCGTAATGCGCATTCTCATTACCAATGACGACGGCATTCACTCGCCGGGACTCGCTGCCTGTCTGGAAATTGCTCGTGCTCTTTCCGACGAGATTTGGATTGTAGCGCCCGAAATTGATCAGTCGGGCGTCTCGCATTCCCTCTCACTCAACGATCCGCTGCGAATGCGGGAAGTCGGTGAGCGACATTTCGCTGTCAAAGGCACGCCAACCGATTGCGTCATTATGGGCGTACGCCATCTGATGAGGATGAAACCCGAGCTGGTTCTTTCGGGGGTAAACCGTGGCCGCAACTGCGCCGAGGACGTCACCTATTCCGGCACCGTTGCGGGCGCAATGGAAGGCACCGTGCTCGGCATTCCGTCTTTTGCGCTGTCGCAGGCATACGCGTTCACCACAAAGCACCATCCGTATTGGGACACGGCGATCAAATACGCACCGGATCTGATCAAGCGTGTGCTCAATGCCGGGATGCCACGTGACGTTCTTATCAATGTCAACTTTCCCGACTGTCAGCCCGATCAAGTTGCCGGCGTGGCCGTTACAGTTCAAGGCAAACGCGACCAGGAGCTCCTGCGCATCGATGCGCGCCACGATGGACGTGGCAATCCTTACTACTGGATTGCATTTGAGCGCGGCGGAAATCCTGGGACAGCGCCGGGAAGCGATCTCGCGGCGCTGACGGAAAACCGCATTGCGGTGACGCCACTGCGACTGGATCTTACGGATGAACCATTTATGACGAAGCTCGCGGAGGTGTTCGACTAGGCGAACAGGCCCGCGAGTGTGGTCTTGAGCTGTTCGGCCTGAAATGGCTTCTGCAGGGCAGGGCGTCCGCGATAGGCCTCGGGCAAGCTGCGCTCGCCGTATCCGGTAACGAATACGAACGGCAGGCCACGTTGGGCGAGAATGTCCGCAACGGGGTATATCTCCTGTCCGTCGAGATTGACGTCCAAAATGGCCGCACTGAACTCGCCATCGGCAGCCAGCTTACGGGCTTCCGAGATTGTGCCAACGGCTGCAGCCACGCCATAGCCAAGCTCGTCCAACATGTCTTCGAGCAACATGCGGATCAAATACTCGTCCTCGACCACGAGAACACGTGGCGTCGTTGTCGAGGTGGCTGTCATTGGTATCTCCCGCCCTTCAACTCAGAATGCGCCTCAGAGTTCCAGCTTAACTCAAGTTCCAGCTAACATGCTAATAACGCCGGCAAAGAGGCCTAACCGTGTCTAGACCGCCCAGCTACCAGCAGGACAACGATCGTATGGAATTCCTGCTGACCTTGCGTCGCAGGGGTATTGCCGACAAGGCGGTGCTCCGGACCATGGACGAGGTGCCGCGTGAGCGCTTCGTCGATGCGAATTTTATCCGGAGTGCCTATGCCGATCAGGCGTTGCCGATTGAATGCGGGCAGACCATCAGCCAGCCCTACGTTGTGGCGTATATGACAGAACAGCTTGGCGTGCAGCCGCACCACCGCGTACTCGAGATCGGAACGGGATCCGGTTATCAGGCAGCGGTACTGTCGCGACTGGCACGCGAAGTGGTTAGTGTCGAGCGCTACCGTACTTTGGCTGATCGGGCGCGCGGACGACTGGAGTCCCTCGGTTACGACAATGTCGACGTCGTGACTGGCGACGGCTTCGTGGGCGTACCGGGCGGGGCACCCTACGATCGGATCATTGTTACCGCCGCCGCGGAAAGGCTCCCCGAGACGCTTCTCGATCAGCTCGCCGACAATGGTGGGATCATGGTCTTGCCGCTCGGAGCGCAGGACGGATCACAACATCTGATCAAGCTTACCAAGTTGCAAACGGGAACCCACCGCGAGAATTTGATCCCCGTGCGTTTCGTGCCGATGTTACCGGGCCAAGCGCAGGAACTGTGACTTTTCGGCGGTCCGTTCCGCCGTAAATGCCGCGTAATCCGCGCGTTAATAATTAAAGCCTTGTTTACTCGCGGCTGGTTTATTTCAAACTCTACGTTTCATGCGTACGAGTGAGTAACCACATGTCGCCCCCCAAGGTGGATTCTTGCCCACATGCCTGGCCGCGCATCGTTGTTCTCGGCCTGGTAGGGATCACCGTGGCCGGTTGCGCGGATTCCGCGCGCTTCCAGGCCAATTCGTACGCCAGCGATCGTCCATCGCCGCCGCAGAGCGTAAGCTCGCTTCCGGCGCCAGCGCCCTATGCCCGAGTTGAGACGCAACCTCTCAGCCCGCCGGCTACGGTCGCGGCTGCACCAAGTTACGACGTACAACGTCCCGCTGCTTACAGGTCATACAACCGGTACTCCGATGTCACCGGCTCAAGCGTGCCGCCAACGTCCAGTCACTGGACCTGGAACGGTGGCTCTGCCGTGACCGTAGGCCACGGCGAAACGGTGGAGGGCATAGCGCGTCGGCACGGCGTACCCGCATCGGCAATTCTCCAGACAAACGGCATTCGCGACGCCAGCCAGATCAGGCCGGGGCAGCGCCTCGTCATTCCGCGCCACATCACAAGCACGACACAAACGGCTGCAGCTCCCAAGTCGACGGGCGGCAACGTTCACATTGTCAGATCCGGCGACACACTGATAAATGTCGCGCGCCGCAACGGGATTACAGTTGCCGCGCTGGCGCGAGCCAACCATCTGCAGACGTCCTCACAACTCAGCGTCGGTGATCGGCTGACTATTCCTGGCAATCATTCCGCGGCTGCAGCAATTGTCGCGCCCGCGCCGCAAAACGCACGACCACGCACGCTGCCGGTGGAGAAGGTCGCTGCACCAGTGAAGGTCGCAAGCGTGGGGCCGGTTCAAACTGCGAGCGTCGCCAAAGAAGAGCCGCGGGCGGTCGACACACCGGTCAAGTCTGCTGAAGCGATGCCCGCGTTTCGTTGGCCGGTCCGCGGTCGGGTCATTGCTGGATTTGGCAGCAAGCCAAATGGGGCGCAGAACGACGGGATCAATTTGGCAGTTCCGGAAGGGACCCCGATCAAGGCCGCCGACGATGGTGTCGTCGCTTATGCTGGCAACGAACTCAAGGGTTACGGCAACCTCGTTTTGATCCGCCACTCGAATGGCTTCGTGTCGGCTTATGCTCACGCGAGCGAATTGATGGTCAAGCGCGGCGATTCAATCAAACGCGGCCAAGTGATTGCGCACGCTGGCCAGACCGGCAACGTGACGTCACCGCAGCTGCATTTCGAGATCAGAAAAGGCTCGACACCCGTGGATCCGACTCAATATCTCGGCGGCGTCTAGTTTTTCAGCGCAACGCCAAGTCGCCCTGCAAGATCTTGCACGAACTGCCAGGCCACGCGGCCTGATCGGGAGCCGCGCGTGGTTGACCACTCCAATGCTTCGCGGTGCAAGGAGTCTCCGTGCGCAGGAATTTTGAAGTGTGCAACGTAGCCATCAACCATCGCCAGATATTCGTCCTGGCTACATCGGTGAAACCCGAGCCACAGTCCGAACCGGTCGGATAGCGACACTTTCTCCTCAACTGTCTCACCCGGATTGATCGCGGTGGAGCGCTCGTTCTCCATCATATCGCGTGACATGAGATGGCGGCGGTTTGAGGTTGCGTAAAAAATCACGTTGTCCGGACGGCCTTCAATGCCGCCCTCCAGCACCGCCTTGAGCGATTTGTAGGTGGTGTCTTCCGCATCGAACGATAGATCGTCGCAGAACACGATAAAGCGGCGCGAAGAACCGCGTGTGAGGGCCATCAATGCGGGCAGGCTGTCGATGTCTTCGCGATGTATTTCGATCAGTTTGAGAGGGCCACTTTTCGCGTTTCGTGCGAACGCCGCATTCACCCGGGCATGGGCGGCCTTCACGAGGGAGGATTTGCCCATACCGCGCGCTCCCCATAAGAGAGCATTATTGGCCGGCAAACCTTTGGCGAAACGCTCGGTATTTTCAACGAGAACATCGCGGACCCGGTCGATTCCCTTGAGCAGCGACATCTCGACGCGGTTGACGCGCGGGACCGGTGCAAGGCGGCCATCGGGATGCCACACGAACGCGTCCGCAGCGCTGAGATCGGGAAGCGTCTTGCGTTGCGGCGACAACCGCTCGACGGCGTCGGCAATGCGCTCAAATACATCGGCCCGGCCCGAGGGACGGGCGGTGGCGTTGGGCTTGGGCGTAGAGCGTCGCGGCGATCTGGATTTCGATTTGGCCATCGGTACTCCCGGAAATCGCGCTGCTCTTAGCGGGGGAGCGTTGCCCCCGCAAGCGGCCTGACCAAGAAAGGGCTGGAAACGGGAGGTTTTTGCGACCAACCCGCCGTTGCAATTGGGCGCCCGACAGCTATAGTCCGCGCGAATTCAAGCGCCGCCCGGGCGCCATCCAAGGAACACGCCTAAATGTTTATAACGCCTGCCTTTGCGCAAGGGTCTTTGTTCGGCGGCGGTGCAGGCGGCGACGGCGGAATGCTGATGTCGTTGCTGCCATTCGTGTTGATTTTCGTCATCATGTACTTTCTGATTCTGCGACCGCAGCAGAAGCGCGTGAAGCAGCACCAGGAAATGGTCAAGAACGTACGGCGGGGTGACACCGTCATTACCAACGGCGGCCTTGTCGGAAAGGTCACCAAGGTGATCGATGACGATCAAATCGAGATCGAGATTGCGGACGACGTGCGCATTCGCCAGATGCGGCAAATGGTTGCCGACGTCCGCGCCAAAGGCGAACCTGTCAAAGAAGAGGCAGCAGCCGGCTAACGCCGACCGCCTTAGCCCTTAGCCGCAAGTCGGGAAGTCATGCTTTATTTCACGCGGTGGAAGGCGACGGCGATCATACTTACAGCGTTCGTTGTCTGCCTGTTCGCCGTCCCAAATTTCTTGCCTGAGAAGATGGTGCAAAGCTGGCCGAAGTGGGCGCAGCGGCACATCGTGTTGGGGCTCGACTTGCAGGGTGGCTCGCACATTCTGTTGGAAGTCGACACCAACGCTGTTCGCAAGGAAAAGCTGGAGGCGGTGCGCGACGATGTCCGTCGCGTGCTGCGCGATGCCCGTGTCGGCTATACCGGCCTGGTCGTGCGAGCTAACAGCGTCGAAGTTCGCATTCGCGAAGGCAGCAATTTCGATCAGGCGGTCGATAAGCTACGCGAGCTATCCCAACCGCTCGGTGGAATTCTCGGCAGCAGTACCGGTCAACGCACCCTCGACGTCACGACGGAGGCGGGAAGCTTAGTGAGGCTGACACCGACCGAGCCAGCAATCCTTGAGCGGGTCCGCCAATCGGTCGAACAGTCGATCCAAATCATTGAACGCCGTGTCAATGAACTCGGTACTGTTGAGCCGCTGATTCAGCGTCAGGGCGTTGATCGAATTCTTGTGCAGGTGCCTGGTCTGCAGGATCCGACGCGACTGAAGGAATTGCTAGGCAAAACCGCCAAGCTCGATTTCCGTATGGTCGATGTTTCCATACCGGCCGAACAAGCTTTGCAGGGCCGCGTGCCGCCGGATTCCGAAATCCTTTATGGCACGACGATGCCAAGAACGCCTTATCTGGTCGAAAAGCGCATTCTCGTATCGGGGAGCGATCTCACCGATGCGCAGCCCGGCTTCGATCAGCGGACAAACGAGCCGATCGTCTCGTTTCGCTTTAATACATCCGGGGCGCGCAAATTCGCCCAGGTTACTCAGGAGAATGTCGGCAAACCGTTTGCCATTATCCTCGACAATCAGGTGATCTCCGCGCCGGTTATTCGTGAACCCATTCTGGGCGGTTCGGGGCAGATTTCCGGAAGTTTTACGGTCGAAAGTGCAAACGATCTTGCGATCCTTCTGCGTGCTGGCGCGTTGCCCGCGCCGCTCACCATCATTGAAGAACGTACAGTCGGGCCGGGGTTGGGCCAGGACTCGATCGCCAAGGGTAAGCTCTCGTCCTACGTCGGGGCGGTGATGGTTATCGCCTTTATGTTGGTGACTTACGGCCTGTTCGGGTTATTCGCGAACATCGCCGTGGCGATCAACGTTGCGATGATTTTCGGCATATTGTCACTCCTCAACGCGACGCTGACGCTGCCCGGCATAGCCGGTATCGTGCTTACGGTCGGCATCGCCGTCGATTCCAACGTGCTGATCTACGAACGCATCCGTGAAGAGGTGCGTGGTGGCCGTACCCCGATCAACGCGATCGATGCAGGGTTCAGTCGCGCGCTCGCAACAATTCTGGATTCGAACATCACCACGTTCATCGCGGCAGCGGTATTGTTCTACATCGGCACCGGGCCGGTTCGTGGCTTTGCGGTTACGCTCGGCATCGGCATCATCACAACCGTGTTTACCGCCTTCACCCTGACACGGTTGATCGTCGCTTATTGGGTACGTTGGCGGCGCCCGCAACGCGTACCGATTTGAGGAACCCGCGCCGTGCGTCTGCTTCGAATTGTTCCTGATGACACCAAATTCGACTTCATGCGCTTTCGGCGCATCAGCTTTCCGCTGTCAGCGATACTGTCAATTATCGCGATCTCACTTTATTTTTTCCACGGACTAAATTTCGGCATCGACTTTAAGGGTGGCACCCTGATGGAGGTGCAATCGAAGGCCGGCGCTGCCGATCTCGCTAAAATGCGCGCCACGCTCGGCGCGCTTGGATTGGGCGAAGTGCAACTGCAGCAGTTTGGCGCGCCGAACGATGTGCTCATCCGTATCGCCGAGCAACCCGGTGGCGAGCTGGCGCAGCAGCAGGCTGTCAGTAAGGTACGCGCTGCACTGGGAGACGAAGTTGAGTATCGCCGGGTGGAAGTGGTCGGACCCCGCGTGTCGGGCGAACTCCTGTCCTACGGCGTCGTCGGCCTGATGCTGGCCATCTTTGCGATCCTTATTTACCTGTGGTTCCGGTTCGAATGGCAGTTCGCTCTTGGTGCTATGATCGCCAACGTCCACGACATCGTGCTCACGATTGGTTTTATGTCGATCACCCAGATCGACTTTGATCTGACGAGTATTGCCGCGCTGCTCACCATACTGGGTTATTCGCTGAACGATACTGTCGTCATCTATGACCGCATTCGCGAAATGCTGCGACGGTATCGGAAACTGCCTATGCCCGAACTGCTGAATGCTTCGGTCAACCAGACGCTGTCACGTTCGGTGATCACGCACGTCACCGTTTCGCTCGCGCTGCTCGCCCTCTTGTTGTTCGGCGGGCAGGCGATCCATAGCTTCACGGCGACCATGATGTTCGGCGTCGTGCTCGTGGGTACCTATACGTCGGTCTTTATTGCTTCCCCGATTCTGATTTACCTCGGGGTTGGCACTGGTCGCGACGCACTCACGGCCCCTGAGCAGAAGAAATAGATGGCAATCGGCGGCCGCGCGGATGCACCGCACCTGCCGCGCCCCGCGCCAATCGACGCTTACGGTGAAGGTGGGTTTCGATTTGCCGGGATGTCGCATCGTGGCTCGCTCCTTTGTTTTCCCGATGGGATTTGGGCCTGGCCGATCATGGATGTTTCTGAGCTGAGCGAGAGAGTCCTGCAGACAGTCTTCGAGCGTGCGGATCGCCTTGATTTCTTTCTCATCGGTGCGGGCCGAAACCCGTGGCCAATGCCTGAGCATCTGCGGCAGAGATTTCGCGAACTGTCGCTTTCCGTTGATGCGATGGCAACCGGCGCAGCGGTGCGGACCTACAACATTCTCCTGGCGGAGAACCGGCGTGTCGGAGCAGGTCTCATTGCGGTGATCTGATCCCGGCGCAAGGTTGGCGGAATGAAAGAACCTTTCGCATATTGCGCCGATCACCTGCGCGAAACCAATCGCGACCGCTATCTTGCGACTCTGTTCGCTCCAGCCGAAAAGCGCGAGGCCCTGTTTGCGCTCTATGCGTTCGATGCCGAAATTGCACGCGTGCGCGATCTCGCACGAGAGATGATGCCTGGCGAAATCCGGTTGCAATGGTGGCGCGAGGTACTTTTAGGGGAACGTGCTGGTGAAGCCGCGGCAAATCCAGTTGCGGCGGCGATGGCAGAAATACTGGAGTGTTCCGAATTTGTGCGCGACCCTCTTGTCGACCTGATCGAGGCACACCGCTTCGACGTTCAAAATGCACCAATGGAGAGCGTGGACGCACTCGAGACTCATGCAGCACGTACCGACGGAACAATCGTCGAGTTGGCCGTTCGGCTTGTGGGTGGAAAAATAGAGTCAACGGTGGCTCACGAGTCAGGATCCGCGTTAACGATTGCAAATCTGCTCTCCCAATTTCCACGGCACGCTGCGCGGCGGCAACTCTATGTGCCGCTGGACATTCTTCGACACTACGGAGCCGGTCCGGAAGATGTATTCGCGATGCGTTCGACACCGGAATTGCGTGCGGCACTGGCCGAACTTCGCTTGCGCGCTCGTCGAAATCTTGCACACGTCGTTGCGGTCAAAATTCCCGAGCTCGCAAAGCCGGCCTTTTTGCCATTGGCTCCATTGCGGCAATGGCTCGTCGATATGGAAAGGCCCGGTTACGACCCATTCCGCCCGCCCGTTGTATCCCCTTGGCGGCGGCAATGGCGCATTTGGCGCGCCGCTAAATCGTTCCAGAGGATCGGAGCATAGCGCTCATTCGGCCGCGGCTGCGGGAAGGTTGCCTGCAATCCAGGTCCCGAGATCGGCGAGGGCGCGGCGGGTCAGCGCACTCTTGCGAGCGAGCGCTTTGGCGGCTGAGCGCCCTAATTTGCTGTGACGATCAAATGCCGGAACCTCATTCAATGGCGGAAACAAACCAAAATTGACGTTCATAGGCTGGAACGACGAACGGCCCGCATCGATCGTCTCGATATGGCCACCGGTTATGTGGCCGAGCAGTGCGCCGTGCGCCGTCGTCGGCGGTGGCAGGGAGAAGGGCTCACCGCGCCGCTCCGCAGCGGCGAAACGCCCGGCGAGCAAGCCCACAGCAG
>DASRAF010000266.1:0-2135 GCA_035638295.1 Pseudolabrys sp. | reverse complement strand
CCGGATCCGGGTCGAGCTTTCCGGCAATCTGTGCCGGTGCACGGGATATCTGGGCATCATCAACGCGGTGGAAAGCGTGGTCGCGTCGCGCCGGTCGAAAGCCGCGGCCGTCACATCCGCGGCGGCTGCGCAGCCGGCTCCTCTTCGTGCCTTCGTGCCGATTGGCGAAGTCGCGCCGCCGTCGATGACCGCGCCAGCGCCCGCGGTCGAAGAGGCACGCACGGGTTGGACACGGTTCGAGGAAAGTTTCGTGGTGGCGAGATCGCCGGCGACGGTATGGGCGATCTTCGCGGACATCCCTGCCGTGGCCGCCTGCCTCGACGGGGCCAAGCTGACCGAGCACGACGCGAATAGCGCGAAGGGAAAGATGACGGTAAAGCTCGGCCCGATCCAGGCCGGCTTTTCCGGCTCCGCCGTGATCGAACGCGACGATCAAGCGCTGCGCGGCATCATTCGCGGCGCGGGCAGCGATAGGGGCACCGGCTCGCGGACCAAGGGTGAAATCGTCTACCGCCTTACGCCGGAGGCCGACGGGCGGCAGACCCGGGTTTCCGTGACGGTCGAATATAGCCTGCAAGGCCCCCTCGCCCAATTCTCGCGCTCGGGCCTTGTCCTCGCGCTTGGCCGTCGCTTGGTTTCCGATTTTGCCGCCAATCTCAATGCGCAGCTTGCGGGAGCAAAAATACGCGCAAGGCCCGGCGTGCCATTCAATGCTGGGCAGTTCCTCTGGTCGTGGTTCGTCGACCGGCTACGCCGTCTTTTCGGCCGCTAGAAAGATATGACAGTATACTGATGACTTGTGACGACCTTGCCGCGGGCGCTCAAGGTTCTGCACTGAGCTATTGGCCTTGCGAAAAATCAAAGGTATGCTGACCATCTCGTTCGGGCCGCAGACGATGGCATGGCAAAGGGTCGCATCCCTCAGTGAAATCGACGTGGACGGCGTGCTGGGCGTAGACGTGAATGGCTCGCCCGTCGCGCTCTACCGGTTATCGAACGAGGTCTTTGCTACCTCCGGAATATGCACGCATGCGCTGGCGCTGTTGAGCGAGGGTTTCGTCGAGGACGGCAGGATCGAGTGTCCGCTGCATCAAGGTCAATTCGACATTCGCTCGGGCAAGGCGCTGTGTGCGCCCGTGACGGAGGATCTGCGCACCTACGCCGTGAAGCTCGAAGGTGATGACGTCTTCATTGATATGGAACGGCCGGCCGCCTCAGCGCACGTGGTGCTGAACGTCGCGCCGGATCGCAAAACCGGGGGCGGCGTTCGGGCTGCCGAAGAGGACAATAAAGCGAATACTCGGAAGATTGCCGCCATGAACACGGATCCTGAGCTTTCGCTGACGAAGCGTTACGTTTGGCCGGCGGAAGGGCTCACGCGCATCCCCGATTGGGTCTACACCGACCAGACGATCTATGAGCGCGAGATCGAGAAGATTTTTCACGGCCGTACCTGGAACTACGTCGCCCTGGAATGCGAAGTGCCAAAGGCCGGCGACTTCATCCGCTCCAATGTCGGTCCAACGCCCGTGGTCGTCGTTCGCGGTGACGATGGCTCCATCAATGTCTTCGAGAACCGCTGTTCACATCGCGCCGCAGAATTCTGCCGCGAGCTCAGCGGCAACGTCAAAGAATTCGTCTGCCCTTACCATCAGTGGACCTACGATCTTCAAGGCAATCTCGCCGGCGTTCCATTCCGACGCGGCGTAAACGGCAAGGGCGGCATGCCCGCCGATTTCGACAGCGCGCAGCATGGATTGCGACGGCTGAATGTCACGACTCACCGCGGCGTCGTGTTCGCGTCCTATGTCCGGGACATGGAATCGTTGCAGGATTATCTCGGGCGGGAGGTGCTCAAGGAGTTCGAGGCGACTTTCGACGGTCGCAAGCCGCGGCTTCTGGGCTACTACCGCCACACGCTACCCGGCAATTGGAAGCTCTACCACGAGAATCTAAAGGACCCCTATCACGCCACGTTGCTGCACACTTTCCTGGTGACGTTCGGGCTGCCGAAGAGGACAATAAAGCGAATACTCGGAAGATTGCCGCCATGAACACGGATCCTGAGCTTTCGCTGACGAAGCGTTACGTTTGGCCGGCGGAAGGGCTCACGCGCATCCCCGATTGGGTCTACA
>DASRAF010000265.1:0-9845 GCA_035638295.1 Pseudolabrys sp. | reverse complement strand
CGCGGCACAAATCCGTCACGCATATCGGCGACAAACTGGATGACATGGCCGACACCGCGGTCGTTCTCGCGCTCGCCGATCTGACGATCGCGGTTGACACGTCCGTCATTCATCTTGCCGGCGCAATGGGACGCGAGGCGTGGGTGATGCTGCCCTTCTGGCCCGACTGGCGATGGACGCTCACGGGCGACCACAGCCCCTGGTATCCGCGGATGCGGCTGTTCCGCCAGGCGAAACCGGCTGACTGGCCAGGCGTGATCGCCAGCCTCCGCGACGCACTGTTGCGCGTCGCGCACGGCTGATGTCATCGATCAGGCCGCGACGCGCATACGGGCGACCGGCGCCGGCGCTTGCGGATGCGCCTTGAGCCAATCGCGCGCGGCGCGCTGCGCACAACCGATCTCGGAGTCGCTCATCTGTTCGGCGATCTCACGACGCATCTGCGCGGCATCCTGGTGACCGCTCATTGCGGCGATGTTGAACCACTTGTGCGCCTGCACAAGATCGACCGCCACACCCGCCCCCGCGGAAAAGACCATGCCAAGGCCGAAACAATCTTCGGCGTTCGCTGGTTCGGCGCTCCCCGACGCCATTTCCAAGCTCGTCATTGCAATCCCCCGTTTGTCTCCGCCGATGTGCCTCAAGGCCCCGGCGGACCGCCACCGTTGTCGAACACACTCGTTCGAACAGGAATGATCTTCGGGATAAAATTTGAATGGCAGTTTAAGTGACGCGATGAATCGAACGTGAACAGCGCACGCTTTGCGCCGCGAATGCTGCGTTTCGGCGCCAAATGGCGCGTTTGTCCCGGCCGTTGAGAGATCGCTAACCGAACTCGTTCAGCGGCAACTAACCACCCGGCGATCGCGCCATCATCCGGTCCGCGCGCGCTGATTGAACAGCACCGCCTGAACTTTCGGATCCTTCATATCGATGCCCTGGCGCAATTCGAGGCCCAGCGTCATGCCGCGCTTGACCGCGGGCCGCGCCTTCATCGTTTCCAACCAGCGCTTGAGGTTGGGAAATTCGTTGATGTCCTGTCCCTGGCGTTCCCAGCCATTGACCCAACCGACCAGCGCCATGTCGGCGATCGAATATTTGCCTGCAATGAACGGGCGATCCTTGAGGCGAAGGTTCATGACGCCATAAAGGCGGTTCACTTCGTCGATGTAGCGATTGATTGCGTAGGTCAAAGTCTCAACGGCGTAGTTTCTGAAATGATGCACCTGTCCGGCCATCGGCCCGACGCCGCCCATTTGCCAGAACAACCATTGGTCGACTTCAACGCGCGCGCGCTCATCCGCCGGATAGAACTTCCCGGTTTTACGGCCGAGATATTGCAGGATCGCACCAGATTCGAAGATTGAGATCGGCCTCCCGCTGGGCCCCTGCGGGTCCACGATCGCCGGCATGCGGTTGTTCGGCGAAATCTTCAGGAAGTCCGGATTGAACTGTTCACCCTTTGAAATGTTCACGGGCTTGAGGACATAGGGCAGCCCGCATTCCTCCAGCATGATTGAAATCTTGAAGCCGTTCGGCGTGGGCCAATAGTAGAGTTCGATAGGCTTTGCGGATTTGCCCGCTTTCTTTGCTTTCGTCTTGGCCTTCTTTGCCTTTGCCGCTGGCCGTCTGCTCTTCCCGCGCGCCATGTCGCAACTCCGTTCTCAATACATTACATTTTACGAACAACCCGAGAGACCTAGGCCGCACGGGCGCAATGCGCAACGGGTTGGCGCACGGGCTCTCATGCGATCGCCCGATGGAGCAATACCACCTTTGCGGGTTATCGTCGTCTCCAGGTTGCGGATTTCGGTCGATTGCCGTCCGACAGCGCCCCGCACCCCTGGAAATAAAGGGAAGTGCACTCATGCATAAAGTCGTATTCGCCGCCGCGCTGGAGGTAGGATTGATCACAGCGCCAATGTCGCAATTTGTCTCGAGCGCGACCGCGCAACAGCAGGCGAGCACAGAGAAGAATGCAAAGACAAAGAAGGAGCCGCGCGCCGGTCAGCTTGCGACGCGTGAGCGGCAGAGGAAGCGCGGCGCAGAGTGGAAGGAAGCAAAGGCCTCAAACAAGATCGAGAAAGGAACGACCTGGCCAAAGTTCTGGAGCCCTTGCAACAAGCGTCTCAAGTCCGCCGCCAACTGACATTGCTTCAACGCGCCAACGCAGAAGCGCGCACACAAAAAGACTGAGGGCGTCGGCGAGACTGAAATCTCGCCGACGCCCTCAGGGGTCATCCGAACCGGGGCGTCCCGGGTAACCGCATTGCGCCGATCACACCATGACGCACGCCGGCCCGTATGACGCAATCTCCGACACGTAAGGCCGAAGATCGGGAAGCTGCGTCAGACTAAAGCTTCCGCTTCCGGCGCCTCGTCTTCTTCGCTGCTTTCGCCGCTGCCTTCTTCCTACGTTTAGCCATTGCTGCCCTCCTAGCCATGGATCATGGCGGGTGTCGCATCAGCACGCGTCGGGAATCGACACGCGCTGTATTCGGTTTACTACAGCACGGGTAAAAAAACAGCGGTATCGCTTAAGTAAACGTGTACTCGGACACCGCGCGACACAATGCAACGCAATTGCACGATCAAATCGAGTTGTTGACGCGCCCGCTTGATTGTCGTCGCAAACTTTTGCGCACTTTGCAGGAAATTGAAAAAGTTACGATGAAATAAGGATTTATATAGCGACAGCTGTTGCACTCACCGTGTCATCGGCGGTGAATTTCGCGTGCAGTGCGCACCACAATTCAAGTTAACCCTATTTACAATGAGCACATCGGCATGATGAAATAATTTTGCACAGATGACCGTGTGCAGGCCTTTTGAACAGTCGAAATCGATCAAAAACGAGCGAATCGGGTCGAGCGATTCGGGGCGATTCGCATCCTGTTGGGTGACCAGTGCGTCGCCTCGACGCACATCATCACATCAGCCGCGCGCTAAGCTGTTCGCGCGAGCATGTTCACGGAACCAGTTCGGAAAAGTTTTGTGCGCTGCAAGCAATCTCTTGCGCGTCAGAGTCCGAGTTTGCGTTTGAGAATGTCGTTAACCGCTTGCGGACTTGCCTTGCCGCCGGATGATTTCATCACCTGACCGACGAACCATCCGATTGCTTTCGGGTTGGACTTCGCATCGGCAACCTTGTCCGGGTTCTTGGCGATGATTTCGTCGACGACCTTCTCGATCGCGCCGGTGTCGGTGACCTGTTTCATTCCGCGCTGCTCGACGATCGCGCGCGGGTCGCCACCTGGTTCGCTCCATACGATCTCAAACAGATCCTTGGCCATCTTGCCGGAGATCGTCCCATCTTTGACCAGATCAAGTATCGAACCAACCTGGGTCGCCGCCACCGGCGAATTCACAATGGCCAACCCTTCCTTGTTCAAGCGCCCGAACAATTCGTTGATCACCCAATTCGCCGCGGCCTTGCCGTCCCTGCCTTTTGCGACGGTCTCGAAATAGTCCGCCGTCTCGCGCTCGGCGACGAGGACTCCGGCGTCGTACGCCGACAGCGAAAAATCGCGCATAAAGCGTGCTTTTTTCGCGTCCGGCAATTCGGGGAGGTTTTTTTCCAGTGCGTCGACATAGGCCTGATCGAACTCAAGCGGCAAAAGATCGGGATCGGGGAAATAGCGGTAATCGTGCGCTTCCTCCTTCGAACGCATCGAACGCGTTTCGCCGCGCCCTGCGTCGAAAAGGCGGGTTTCCTGTTCGATGACACCACCCTCTTCGATGATGTCGATCTGCCGTCGCGCCTCATGCTCGATCGCTTGACCGATGAAACGAATCGAATTGACATTCTTGATCTCGCAGCGCGTGCCGAGCGGATCTCCCGGGCGACGCACCGAGACGTTGACGTCGGCACGCAGATTTCCCTTCTCCATGTCGCCGTCGCAGGTGCCGAGGTAACGCAGGATCGAACGTACCTTCGCGATATAGGCCTTGGCTTCATCCGCCGACCGCAAATCGGGCTTCGAAACGATCTCCATCAACGCGACGCCTGAGCGGTTGAGATCAACATAGGAATATGTCGGGTGGCGGTCGTGGACGCTTTTGCCGGCATCCTGTTCGAGGTGCACCCGCTCAATGCCGATGGTGACGGTTTCCCCGTTCTCGAGATCGACCGTCACCGCGCCCTCGCCAACCACCGGCAATTTGTACTGGCTGATCTGATAGCCCTGCGGCAGGTCGGGATAGAAATAGTTCTTTCGGTCGAAAACAGACTTGAGATTGATCTTCGCTTCCAACCCCAGCCCGGTGCGGATCGCCTGACGCACGCACTCCTCGTTGATGACGGGAAGCATGCCGGGCATGGCCGCATCGACCAGCGACACATGACTGTTCGGCGCGCCACCGAACTCGGTGGATGCGCCGGAGAAAAGTTTCGCCTGGGATGTCACCTGCGCATGCACTTCCATGCCGATGACGACTTCCCAATCGCCTGTCGAACCTTTCAGAAGTTTCTTGGATCCAGGCTGAACTGTCATCCGCGTGCTAGCTAATTTTTCGGCAATTTCCGCGTCGTCATAACATGTCGTAGCCGTTCGCACCCCTCGACCGCAAGCGGTCATCGCGGTGTGTCGATAAGCCGCCGATGGGACAATTTCGCAGATCTGCGTTGTCGGTTCAGCAAGTTTCATTTCACGAAATGGCCCGATTTCTGCAACGATTTTCGCCGAATTCGCGGCCCATTCAGTCGGAACCGGGCTGGAGAGCAGACGTTGGAAACGTCATGGACAAAGACAGCAACGGCACATTCGGTATCATCATCGGCGGCGTCGTCGCCGTGATCGCCGCTATCTTCATTCTGAGCGGCGGCGAATTAGGCGGCAAAAAAACCGTTGAGGGAGACCAGGATCTTCCTCCGGTCGCGACGACGGACAAGTAGCGTCACCACCACGGTTGAGGTGTGAACTGGCCGGCCGCCTGTTCGACGACGCTCGCCAGCGAGAACAGCGTCGCCTCATCGAAGGGCCGCCCGATCAGCTGCAACCCCAGCGGTAGTTCCTGCGCATCAAGACCTGCGGGAACCGCGATTCCGGGCAGTCCGGCCATGTTTACGGTCACCGTAAACACGTCGTTCAGATACATCTCGACGGGATCGGCGCCGCCCTTCTCGCCGAGACCGAAGGCGGCTGACGGCGTCGCCGGCGTCAGCATGGCATGCACGCCAGCCTTGAAGCAGTCCTCGAAGTCCTTCTTGATCAGCGTGCGCACTTTCTGCGCACGCAGATAATATGCGTCGTAGTAGCCGGCGGAGAGCACATAGGTGCCGATCATCACCCGCCGGCGCACTTCAGCGCCAAAGCCATCGCTGCGGGTCTTCTCATACATATCGATGATCTCGCGAGCTGGCTCACGAAGTCCGTAGCGAACGCCGTCATAGCGTGCGAGATTGGACGATGCTTCCGCGGGCGCAACGATGTAATAGGCCGGCAAAGCATATTTCGTGTGCGGCAAGGAGACGTCGACAAGTTCGGCGCCAGCGGCTTTCAGCCAGTCGCGGCCCTTCTCCCAGATCTTCTCGATCTCCGCCGGCATGCCATCGAGGCGATACTCCTTGGGAATACCGATACGCAGGCCTTTTACCGATTTGCCGACCGCGGCTTCATAGTCCGGCACCGGGATGTCAGCGCAGGTCGTATCCTTCGGGTCGGGCCCCGCCATCGAGCGCATGAGAATGGCCGCATCTCGCACCGTGCGCGCGAACGGTCCGGCCTGATCGAGCGACGAGGCGAAGGCGACAACCCCCCAACGCGAGCATCGGCCGTAAGTCGGTTTCATGCCGACCGTGCCGGTAAAGGCTGCCGGCTGGCGGATCGAACCACCGGTATCCGTGCCGGTCGCACCGAGGCACAGGCGCGCCGCAACGGCGGCAGCCGATCCTCCCGACGAACCGCCGGGAGTGAGCGGGGTGTTCGAGCCCTTCCTCCGCCAGGGCGAATGCACGGCGCCGAAATACGAAGTCTCGTTGGAGGATCCCATCGCGAATTCATCGCAATTGGTCTTGCCGAGAAGCACCGCGCCGTCACGCCAGAGCTGCGACGTCACGGTCGATTCATAGGTCGGCACGAAATTGTCGAGAATGTGCGAACAGGCCGTCGAACGTACGCCGGCCGTGCAGAACATGTCCTTGACGGCAAGGGGAATGCCCTCAAGTGGTCCTGCCTTGCCCTGTGCGATGCGCGCATCGGACGCTTTGGCCATTTCGGCGGCGCGTTCCGGTGTTTTCAGGACAAACGCATTGAGCGCGCGCGCCTTCTCGATCGCCGTCTGATGCGCGCTCGTCAATTCGGCTGCGGAGAAGGATTTCTTCTTCAGCCCATCGCGCGCCTCGGCCAGACTGAGCGAGGTCAATTCACTCACGATCGGACTCATCCGCACGTCGCGGCGCGTCACCGGGCTCGCGCTTTTCCGGCTCGACCGGCGCTTCGCAAACGAATCCCGTTTCTCCGGAGGGCCCTTCCCTTTCCGTCAACGCCCGGCGCTCCGCTTGGAGAGCCTCGATCATCGACAGGTATCCGAGCTCACAGGCGATACACATTGTCTAAACCGCTTGCGTGGAACGATGCTTTGCGCTCATTCCACCACCTTGGGCACCACGAAATAATTGTCTTCGCTCATCGGCGCGTTTCTGACGATGTCTTCCGCAATGCCGCCGTCGGTTACAGCATCGACTCTTTTCTTCATCGTCATGGGAGTTACAGAAGTCATCGGTTCGACTCCCTCGACCTTAACCTCCGAAAGCTGCTCGACAAACGCGAGCATGGCGTTGAGTTCGGCCTCAAGATGTCCGACTTCGTCCTCTGCAACGGCGATGCGCGCGAGGCGCGCAATGCGGCGGACGGTGTCTGCGTCGACTGCCATGGAATTTCCAGAAGATACTTCGCAACCAGCTTCCGCCTGCCTATAGCAGAGCGGCTTTCCGCACGACAACCCGGCTTTATGGCCGCATCCCGCGCATCAGGTCCTGGGCTTCCGAGATCAACACTTCAACCAGGGCGCTCGCGGGTAGTTCGCGCCCCAGGGCCGCTGCCTGCCCTGACAGCAAGGGCGAAAAATCGCCTAACCCCCGCTCCTGCGCCTTCGCATGCAGTGGCGCCAGCGCCCCACTCGCCAGCGGAAACGCCGGGGCAACATCGCTGATAGGCCCGAGCTCCCGGATGACGCGATTGATCAACCCGCGGGCAGGCCGACCGCTCAGGACGTTGGTCAGCACCGTGCTGTCGTCACGCGCGGCGCGCAAGGCCGCGCGGTGCGGCGGCAAAATCTTGGCCTCCGGGCAGAACAGAAAGGCCGTGCCGATCTGTACGCCCGCCGCGCCCAGAATCAATGCCGCCACAAGTCCCCGGGCATCGGCGACACCGCCCGAAGCGATCACCGGAATCCTCACGGCGTCGACCACCTGCGGCAGCAGGGCGAAGAGACCCACCTGCGTCGCAATGTCGTCAGTGAGGAACATCCCGCGATGACCGCCGGCTTCGATTCCCTGCGCGATCACAGCAGCGCAGCCGCCCTTCTCCAGGTGCCGAGCTTCACTAACCGTTGTCGCAGAAGAGATCACCTTCGTACCGGACGCTTTAACGCGTTTGACCAGGCCGTCATCCGGCAAGCCGTAATGGAAGCTGACCACCTCGGGTTTCAGCTCTTCGACGACAGCGCACATTTCGGAGTTGAACGGAGTCCGGTTTGTTACAGTAACCGGCGCCGATGGATCGATGTCGAATTCGGCGTAATACGGTTTCAGCTTTTCTCGCCACGCATGCTCGCGCGCGTTATTGGGCACAGGTGACTTGTGCGCAAAGAAGTTCAGGTTGACCGGCTTGTTCGTCGTCGCCGACCTGAATTGCACGACTTGCGCACGCAGCTTCTCGGCATTGAGCATGCCGGCCGGGAGCGAGCCGAGTCCGCCGGCCTTTGCAACAGCGATCGCGAGCTCGGCGTCCATCGCGTTCGCCATCGGCGCCTGTACGATCGGATGCTCTATCCCGAATAAGTCGAGCAGCCTTCGGTCCCGCCATACAGCCATGGTCATGCTCCCGGTTCATTCAATCTATCCCGCCCGGGCGCTGCAAAGAATTCGCAAGTGATTGAGTGCCTATGAGGGTTTTAGCGAAGGCTGAACGGTGCCGATGACCCTAATGAATTTGGAGACACGACGCGAACCGGCTACCATTTTCTGCATGTCCTCGCCCACTCATAATCGATACCCCTACTCACCCATTCCCGCCCGAGCAGTCTACGACTGGCCCAACGGCAAGCGCCTTGCGGTCTACGTCGGGCTCAATCTCGAATGGTTTTCGTTCGGCCAGGGCCTGGGCGCCGAGCTCGCACCCGGCGGACCACAGCCGGATGTGCTCAATTATGCCTGGCGCGACTACGGCAATCGTGTCGGCGTTTTCCGGCTTGCGGAGTTGTGTGCCGAATTGCAACTCCCCGTCTCTCTCCTCGTCAATTCGGAGATGTACCGGCATGCACCCGAGACCGTTGCGGCATTCGCCGATGCCGAACTGGTCGGTCACGGCCGCACCAACTCGGAGCGTCAGGGCGAGCTTTCCGAATACGAGGAGCGCCTGCTCATCGAGGAAACCACCGCCGCGATCGAGCGGCATTCGGGAAAACGCCCGCGCGGCTGGCTCGGGCCGTGGATTTCGCAATCGCCTCTCACGCCGGATCTCCTGCAGGAAACCGGGTATCACTACTTGCTCGACTGGTGCCACGACGATCAGCCGGTCTGGATGAAGACCCGCCACGGCCGCATTCTCTCCGTCCCCTATCCGCAGGAGCTTAATGACATTCCTCAAATCGTTGCGCGCAAGCGCGAAGGTCCGGAATTCGCCGACA
Organism: Pseudolabrys sp.; assembly: GCA_035638295.1. Taxonomy (GTDB): domain Bacteria; phylum Pseudomonadota; class Alphaproteobacteria; order Rhizobiales; family Xanthobacteraceae; genus Pseudolabrys. The sequence goes on along the minus strand of DASRAF010000265.1, from coordinate 995 downwards.
TGATCGTGGATGCCTTCGACGTCATGCATGAGGAATGCACAAAGCGCCCGCTGGTGATGGGCATCGCTCTGCACGCATACATTGTCGGCTGGCCGCACCGGTTCAAGCATCTGGCGCGGGCCATGCGTCATATCAAGCAGCGCGCGAACGATCGCGTGTGGTTCACAACCGCCGGCAAGATTGCCGATTACGCCGAGCAGCTTCCTTCGGGTACGGTGCCGTGACAGATGTCAATCATTCTTCCCCTTGCCGACGCATTTGCGCATCTGCCGCCCCGCGGGGCCCTTATCGGTCTCGACCTCGGTACGAAGACGATTGGCGTGGCTGCGAGTGATCCTGATCGGAAGCTCGCGACTGCAGTCGAAACCGTCGCACGCAAGACGTTCTCGGCGGACGCAAAACACCTGCTTGCACTTGCTGCTGAACGAAACGCGGTTGGGTTTGTGCTCGGCCTTCCGCTCAACATGGACGGCAGCGAAGGCCCCCGGGCTCAGTCGACCCGCGCATTCGCGCGTAACCTGGGCAAGCTCACCGAACTGCCGATCGCTCTCTGGGATGAACGGCTGTCAACCGTCGCAGTTGAGCGCGATCTGATTGCCGCAGACGTCAGCCGCCAGAAGCGCGCCGCCGTCATCGATCAGCACGTCGCGGCATATATCCTGCAAGGTGCGCTGGACAGGCTGGCGCGGCTCTAGCAAACAAGAAGAAGCCGCTCCGAAGAGCGGCTTCCCTCCGCAATCCGCACTCAGTTAGCGCTGCGAGCTGATGGAGAAGTTGTTGGTCCTGTGCGGGTCCAGCCAGGGCTGTCGTAGCCGTAGCCGCCATACGTGTAGGCCGGCGCATAGGCGTAGCCGGTGACTGTAGCCGTAACCGTGCTCATAGGCGCGTAATAGGCATTGTTATAGGCCGAGCCAGCGATGGCCGCGCCCGCTATCGCGCCAATGCCGAATCCGATCGCTGCCGCATTACGGCCGCTAGGAGCCTCGCTCGGGGTC
>DASRAF010000264.1:0-13016 GCA_035638295.1 Pseudolabrys sp. | reverse complement strand
GTCATGCCCGGAAAATTGCCGACGATTTCCCGTTGCCCGGTCTCGATGTTGAGGAGATAGACACGCGGATCGCCCTGCCCATACGACATGTAAGTGATCTCTTGCGTCGACGGATTGAAGCGAGGCGTCAGCACGAGATCATCGCCGCGCGTGAGATACCGGACCCCGGCGCCGTCCTGGTCCATGATGGCGAGCCGCTTCACGCGTCGGTCCTTCGGACCGGTCTCATCTACGAAAACGATGCGGCTATCGAAATAGCCTTTGTCGCCGGTGAGGCGCTCATAGATCGCATCGGAAATAATGTGAGCGATACGGCGCCAGTTATCCGGCGTCGTGAAATACTGCTTGCCGTCGAGTTGCTGGCCGGCGAACACATCCCACAAGCGAAACTCCGCCTTCAACCGTCCGTCGCCCTGACGCGTGATGCGGCCGGTGACCAGCGCCTGGGCATTGATGGTGCGCCAGTCGGTGAAGCGCGGCACGTTATCGCTGTTGGTGACTTTTTCGATGAAGGCCGCGGGGTTGATCGGCGCGAAGAGACCGCTGCGCTGAAGATTGCCGCTGATGACCGCGGTGACGTTCCGCCCGATATCAGATTCCGAGACGAAGTCGGGCAGCGCGATCGGCATCGGCTGCACATTGCCCTGGGTAATGTCGAGCCTGAGTACCGCGCCCGCCGAGCGCGGTGCGAGAACAGCCAGGGCTCCGGCGCCGGCCAGTAACCGGCGACGGGTCAGCGAGAGAGGAACGGGTGGTTGGGTCATTTCGATTGGATCAATAGGGGACCTAATTTGACCGAAACATGTCTTTGGGGTCGAAGGTCAACTCAATTTCTTTCCAGCTGTCATAGTGCTCCGGCTTAAGCATATCGAACGGCTGACCCGTTAGAACTGCACGGACCGCGCTATCGCGTGAAGCCATTGCCGCAACAGTTCTGCCGTTGACCCGCGCGAAGGGCGGCGCCGCCAGGCGACCATCAGGGCGAAGCCTCACGGTCACATTGACGATCAGCTCATTGGGATCCTGCACTCCGACCGGAGGACTCCACAGGGCCATCAACCGCGCGCGAAGCGCATCGATTTCGGATTGCGACAGCCTCGCTGCCATGCCTGAGGGTGTCCCCAGGGAAGGCACATTGTTGGGGTCCAAACCAGTCGAGGCGTTCCGTGACGGGTCGCGTTTGTCGAGCAGGGCCGCGATTCTATTGGCATCGAATTTCGGCTGCTGCTTCTGGGGAGGCTTCTTCGGTGGCAGCGGCTGCTCGACCTTGGTCTGCTGTTTCGGTTCGTCCGGTTGCTTGAGCTTGTCGGCAATCGGATCAGGCTTCGGTGGCTGCGGTTCGGGCTGGGGCGCAATTTCCTTTGCGGCCTGCACTTCTTTTTTTTCGGTGATCTTCGCTTTCGAGTCCTCGACCGGCTTGGGCGGCTCTTCGGCTTTTTTCTCGACCAGTGGCTTGGGGGTCTCGACCTTCGGCGCGTCCTTCACGCCTTTGGTCATCTCTGAGAAGTCTTTTTCGCTCACCAGATCCACCGGCAGAGACTCCGCAGGCGTGACGTCGAACATCTTTCCGGAAAACGAGATCGTCGCCCACAGCAGCACCGCCGCGTGCAGGCCAGCCGAGATCGCTGTCGCCTTTCTCATCACCGCGCTTTAGCGCCCTGCTCAAACTCGGTAACCAAGGCTACACGATGAAAGCCAGCCGACGACAGTCGACCCATCACCTTCATCATGGTCCCATAGTCGACTTTCTTGTCCCCGCGCACGTAAACGCGTGCCTCGACACCGCCGCGTGCTTCAGCGACCGCCTGCATTTTCGGGATCAGATCGTCGGCCGCAATTTCGCTATTCTGCAGGAAAATCTGGCCTTTGTCGTTGACGGAAACGGTCAGCGGCTCTTTGTCCTGGTCGAGGCTTTTGGCCTGACTCTGCGGCAGATCGATCGGCACGCCCACCGTCAGCAGCGGCGCCGAGACCATGAAAATTATCAACAGCACAAGCATCACGTCGACCATCGGGGTCACGTTGATTTCGCTCATCACGCGTTGGCGATGATGCTTGCGTTTTCCAATGATCGGCGTGCCGGCATTGGCAGCCATGACGCGATCCCCTACCCGCGCTCGTCGATTTGCCGGGACAGAATTGCCGCGAACTCGTCGGCAAAGCCCTCCAGACGCTGGGCTTGCTTGTTAACTTCGGCCGCGAACTTATTATAGAAAATCGTCGCAGGTATGGCGGCGACAAGGCCAAGCGCGGTCGCAAAAAGCGCTTCGGCGATGCCGGGCGCGACGACCGCAAGCGACGTGTTTTTGGACGCGGCGATCGATTGGAAGCTCGTCATGATTCCCCAGACGGTTCCGAACAATCCGACAAACGGACCTGCAGAGCCGATGGTGGCGAGCACCAACAGCCGCCTCTCGAGGCGCTCGACCTCACGCGCGATCGTCACTTCCATGACCTTCTCGATGCGCATCTGCAATCCGCCGATCGTGCGCGCATTCCCCTCGAAGCTGCGTTTCCATTCGCGCATTGCAGCGACAAACAACGCCGCCATCGAATGCGCAGGACGTGACGACAGCGCGCGGTAAAGTTCGTCCAGCGACTGACCTGACCAGAAGGCCTGCTCGAAACGATCCATCGCGCGGCGCGAGCGCGTGTAGAGCACCGTCTTGTCGATCGCGATTGCCCAGACCCAAACCGAGCAGATCAGCAGCCCGATCATGACGGTCTTGACGACCCAATGCGCGTTCCAGAACAGCGTGAAAAGCGAAAGATCGGATGAGCTCAGCGGGAGCACCGACTGTGCCACGTCGGCAGGATTCATAGGCACGTCCTTTCCGCTCAATCCGGTCCCGTCGGTCGAACCGGCGCGGCGCAATGCCCGAAGCCAACGAGCGCGCGCGACGATGCCGCTCACGCGCTGAGCCTGACCTCTCGCGAAATTCGTTGGTCCCGTCCACCGGTGACCTACGAAATCCCCGCGAAACTTGGCCAAACTTGGGCGAGGAAGCTGGCTAACGTGCCTAAACAGCGCTGATTGTGGTTAAGGAGTCGTTACTTAGGCGGCCCCCGAAAAAAACGAGAGCCGCCCTCGTGGGCGGCCCTGTCCTGTAGTCGAGGGGAAATCAGCCCTGCGGCGGATTGCCATCCGGCCGGTTGCGACGCTCGGCCATGAACTGGTCGAACTCAGTCTTGTCTTTCGCCAGGCGTAGACGCGCGAGGAATTCACGGAACTCGCGTTGCTCGTCCTCCAGGCGCCGCAGAGTTTCAGCCCGATAGTCGTCGAACGCTCGGTTGCCGCTGGAAGGAGCATAAAAACCCCAAGGATTGCCGCCCATTCGGGACCGCATCCAATCCATCTTGTTCTGCATGCGCTCTATTTTGTTCTGCCAGTGGTGCTGTCCGCATCCCATTCTTCCGCTCCCGATGGTGAAGGCGAGGGCGCCAAGCCCAAGCGGCCACCAGACCATGAAGCCAAGAACGATGAGGGCGATCCAGGCGGGTTTTCCGTAGGCATCGAGTTGCGCGGTGATAGGCATTGTCGGCCTCGCGTGAATGTAAATAACATTTACATATCTAGGCCAGCACAAGGCCCCTGTCAAGCGGCGCGAAAATTAAATTGGTGAACCCTAAGGCCTCGCGCCAGACCTGCGCGAAAAAGTCGCCTCAACGATGCCCGGCGACAGCGTTCAGTCCAAGCCCACGCAGGTAGATGAGAACCGCAGCTTCAAGCAGTTCCTCGGGCGGCATCGGCAGTGAGCGGCGGGCTGAATCGCCGCGGCCGAACAATGAGGCGATGCCATGCGTCATCGCCCATACGTGCAGTGCGACCATCAACGCCGGGGGTCGTCCTTGTGACGGCATCAACGAAACAAGTTTCTCGGCGGCCGCGCGCAGTACTGCAAATGCGTTCTCGCTCGCCTCGCGCAATTCACGATCGGTATCGAGAGGAACACCCGCTTCGAACATCGCCGAGTAATAAGCCGGCTCGCGTTTGGCGAAAGCGAGATAGGTTTTGCCAAGCCGGTCGAACGCGGCCATCACTTCTGGCCGCCCTTCATCCCAGGCTTTGGCGAGCACGCTTGCAAACTCCTCGAAGCCACGCCGCGCAACATCGGCGATCAGCGCGTCGCGATCGCGAAAATGCCGATAAGGCGCGGCCGGGCTAACACCCGCCCAGCGCGCCGCGTCGGCGAAGGTGAAGCCGGCCGGCCCTTTCTCCGCGATCAGCTCAAGCGCAGCGCGCACCAGGGCTTCCTTGAGATTGCCGTGGTGATAGCCGCGCGGTCCGGCACGTCTGCCCCATTTCATGTAAACAGGATTAACATGAGTCCGGCAGGCGCGTCGACGCTTACGAACGCCGCCCGCGTTTTGCGACCAGCGGCAGATTGTCGAACAATGTCGGACCGTTCGGTTGCGCGCCTTCGATGGTCAACAGACGCAGCTTGCTGACAACGCCGCCCGGCGCCGAGAAGCCACCCGTCTTGCCGCCCGCAGCCAGCACACGATGACAGGGGATGATCAGGGGAATCGGATTCTGCCCGAGCGCCTGTCCGACCTCGCGCGCGAGCAATTTATCGCCAAGCCGTTCTGCGATCTCTCCGTAGGTCAATGTCGAACCCGGCGGGATCGTGCGTGCGATGATGTAAACCTTGCGATTGAACTCAGGCAGACCGTCGATATCGATCGTCACGTCGTTCAAATCGCGTTTCTCGCCGCGCAAAAGTGCGACAACGCCATTGATGGCCTGCTGCACATGAGCCAGGGGCTTTGCTTCCTGCGCACCGGCAAAACGTCGCAAGAGACGCGACCGCGTCGCCGCTTCCGTCCCGTCGTGAATCTGCACGCCCGCGATGCCGCGCGCATTCCAGACAATTCCGCACGTACCGATCGCGGTGTCGAATATCGCGAAACTGTTACTCATTCAGGAACGATAGCACGCGCCGTCAGGTGGCGCCGCCCGATTCCTGATCGGCTTTCATGGCAATGCGCAGCGGCTTCGGGATGGGCTTTGCGCGCCCTCCGGAAACAAAAGCCACCTGGACGTGAGCCTCCACCAGCAGATCTTCGCCGCGCAAGACCTTCTGATTGAGTGTCACCGAAGCGCCTTTCACTTCTTCCGGCGCGGTGACGATATCGAGCACGTCATCCATAAACGCCGGCTTCCGGAAATCGATACCCATATGCCGCACCACGAAGGCAAATCCCGGTGCTTCCTTTTCAGCCTGCTCGAATAGCGCGCGATGGTCGGCGCCGATCAGCCGTAGATAATTCGTGCGTCCGCGCTCCATGAAGCGCAGATAGCTTGCGTGATAGACGATGCCGGAGAAATCCGTGTCTTCGTAATACACACGGACGGCCTGATGGTGCCGACCGTCGTGAATTTCGCCATCGAGAGCATGCATGGCGAACTATTTACAGACAGCGCGGAACGGCATCAATCGTTTAGGACGCCGACACAGCCGTTTATTGGAGTGAACGCGCCAGCGGGAGCACGTGATCGCGCGTCAGCGGTGCGAATGGCAGATCGGGAAGCGCGTGCGGATCAATCCAAACGACCTGGTCGATCTCCCCGGCCGGCTCGATTGGACCTTCAACATCCACGGCATAGACAGTCGCGTTGACCTGAAACCCCGGCTCGTTGGCCGCCGGACAATCAAACACGCCCAGGGCCTGCGCGCTCGCGTCCCTGACCCGGCAACCCAGTTCCTCGGCGATTTCGCGCGACAAAGCGGCGACGTCACTTTCGCCGACATCGCGCTTGCCACCCGGCTGCATGAAAGCCTCGGTCCCGCGTTTGCGCACCAGAAGAATGCGACCATCGGGGTCACGGATTAGCGCGGCCACCACGCTGATGATTGTGCTGCTCACTCATCTTCTCCCGAAAACAGCCCAAACTGCGCCGGATCACGCGCGGGCTCAGGCAGTCCGAGATGCTGGAAAGCCAGCGCAGTGAGCAATCGCCCGCGCGGTGTCCGCTGCAGAAAACCTTTCTGGATCAGGAACGGCTCGATGATGTCTTCGATGGCGTCACGCGGCTCCGACAGAGCGGCAGCCAGCGTGTCGACACCGACTGGACCCCCTCCGTAACTCGAGGCAATCGTCGAAAGGTAGCGGCGGTCCATCGCATCCAGCCCGGCCGCATCGACTTCGAGCGCCAACAACGCGCGGTCGGCGACTTTCCTGTCGATGGTCTTGGCGCCGTCGACATGGGCAAAGTCTCGCACACGGCGCAGGAGCCGTCCGGCGATGCGTGGGGTGCCACGCGCGCGGCGCGCAATTTCATTGGCGCCGTCGGGTGCGATTCCGATGCGCAGGACACGCGCACCACGATCGACGATCTCTTCCAATTCCTTCTCGGAATAAAACTTGAGTCGCACTGGGATGCCGAATCGGTCGCGCAATGGGTTGGTCAGCAGTCCCGCGCGTGTGGTTGCACCGACCAATGTGAAAGGAGAGAGATCGATCTTGACGGAACGTGCCGCCGGCCCCTCGCCGATGATGAGATCGAGCTGGAAATCTTCCATCGCCGGATAAAGGATTTCCTCGACCGCGGGATTGAGCCGGTGAATCTCATCGATGAATAGAACGTCGCGCGGCTCAAGATTGGTCAGCAGCGCCGCAAGATCGCCCGCCTTTGCAATCACCGGGCCCGAAGTGGCGCGAAAATTGACGCCCAGTTCGCGCGCGACGATCTGCGCCAATGTCGTCTTGCCGAGGCCCGGCGGTCCCACGAACAGCACGTGGTCGAGCGCTTCTTTGCGCGCCCGTGCTGCTTCAATGAACACCTTCAGATTGGCGCGCGCTTGTTCCTGGCCGATGAACTCGCTCAGTTGCTGCGGACGCAGCGAAGCATCGACATCATCATCACGGTGGTCGGCGGCCACCAGTCGGCGCGGGGTATTCATTTCGCCAATTCCTTCAGACCTTGCCGGATCAGCGTCGCAGTGTCCGCGCCCTCGCCCGCGGTCCGTGCCGCAGCCGCGATGGCGGCAGCCGCCTGTGGATGTCCATAACCGAGATTGATCAGCGCCGAAACAGCGTCGGCAATCGGCCTTGGCGCACGCTTCTCGTCAAGCGCGCCGGCAAGGTGCACCACGGCCGGATCGACATTCGCATAGGCCGGTGCCTTGTCTTTCAGTTCGGTGACAATGCGTTCCGCCACTTTCGGGCCCACGCCCGGCGTACGGGCCACCATGGCCTTGTCGCGCATCGCGACCGCCGAAGCGAGTTCGGATGGCTTAAGCGTGCCGAGCACCGACATCGCGACCTTGGCACCCACCCCCTGCACTGTCTGCAGCAGACGGAACCACTCGCGCTCGATGTCGCTCGTAAAACCGAACAGCTTGATCTGGTCTTCGCGTACGTGGGTTTCGATCGACAAGGTGGCAGCTTCGCCCGGAGAAGGAAGCGCCTGCATCGTGCGCGCTGAGCAATACACCTGATAGCCGACGCCACCGACATCAAGGATGACGTAATCCTCCCCGTAGCTGTCCACGATGCCTTTGAGCTTGCCGATCATGCCGCCGCCTCACGCCTCAGCCGCGTAGCGCCGCGCCGCGCTGGTCCGATGATGCGCGTGACAGACGGCGATGGCGAGGGCATCAGCGGCATCCTCGCTTTTGGGATCGGCCTTTGGCAGCAGCACACCGATCATCATGCGGATCTGCGTCTTTTCTCCGTGACCGGCGCCGACGACGGTCTTTTTCACGACGTTGGGGGCGTACTCGGCGACGGTGAGCCCGGCCTTCGCCGGCACAAGCATGGCGATGCCGCGTGCCTGCCCGAGCTTGAGGGTCGCCGCCGCATTCGTGTTGACGAAAGTCGCCTCCACCGCGGCCTCGTGCGGACGATAGCGCTCGATGACCGAGATCAGCCCATCATGGATCACCAGCAAGCGGGTGCCGAGTTCGGCGCGCTCGCTCGTTTCAAGCGAACCGCAGGCGATGTGAATCAACCGATTTCCGTCGCTCTCGATCAGGCCCCAGCCGGTGCGGCGGAGCCCCGGATCGATGCCTAGTATGCGAATCGGATGCCGGGCCATGGTCTGTTGATAACCCCGCGCCCGGCCGCAGCCTAGGACCGAAATGCGCGTTCCAGGTTGACCGGGCAAGCTTTCCACCATCGCGGGATTCGGAATTTCCCACGTCATGGCATTAGGATGCGGGGCATGCCGGGTCCACCCTCGCCCCGTGGCGTCAAGCGACGGGCCATCATCATTGGCGGCTCGATGTCCGGGCTCTTTTCTGCGGCGTTCCTGCGGCAGAAAGGGTGGAACGTGGACGTCTATGAGCGGTCGACCGTCGAACTGGTCGGCCGCGGCGCTGGCATCACCGGCCACCCTGAGCTCATGGAAACCCTCGAAGCGAGCGGGGCCGGCACCAAGGATCTTGGTGTCGAGGTACCCAAGCGCGTGGCGATTGACCGCGAAGGCCGCGTTACCGACGAGCGGCCGTTGCGGCAAATCCTTACATCCTGGGATCGCCTGCAGCGGCTCCTGCGGGAGACCATCGACGAGACCCGTTATCACCTCGGATGGAATTTCGAACGGGTCGACCAGGATGAGCGCGGAGTGCGTGTGCAGTTTTCGGGCGGGCGCGTCGAGCATGCCGATATTCTCATCGGCGGTGACGGAATTCGGTCGAGCGTGCGCGGGCAAATTGCCCCAGACGTGCAGCCGGTCTATGCCGGCTACTACATCTGGCGCGGCGCGCCGAACGAAGCCGACCTCGCACCGGACACGCTCAACACGATCTATCCGCTTTTCACGTTCTATCTGCCAACGCGCCAGCAGGTGATCACCTACCCAATCGCCGGATTCGACAACGACCTGCGGCCGGGCAAACGCCGATTCAATTTCATCTGGTACCGCGTCGCCGACGCGGCAAAACTGCGCGAGATGAACGTGGACGAAAACGGCGTGCAGCACGAATATTCGGTGCCGCCGCCGCTGATCCGAAAAGATCTCATCGCCGACATGTACAAGGACGCGCACGAGACCTTGCCGCCCGCCTTGCTCGATGCACTGATGAAGATCAAGCAGCCTTTCATCACGCCAATCTACGATTTCACCGCGCCGGCGATCGTGTTCGGCCGTGTTGCCATGGTCGGTGACGCGGCGGCGAATGCGCGTCCGCACATGGGATTCGGAATGGCCAAGGCGGGAACGGACGCGCAGGCTCTGGCGAAGCATTTGAGCGACCACGACGACATCGACGACGCACTGAAGGCCTACAACGTCGAGCGGCAGCCGATCGGCAACCACATCGTGATGCACGGTCGCAAGCTCGGTACGCATCTCGGCGTCAACCTGAAGACCGATGAAGACCGGCGCATGCACGACCTGCTGCAAAACGATGGCGCCATGCTCGACTGGATCGCCGTGCCGAATTTTCTCGACGCATACAAATGAGCGACCTGCCCAAGCCCGACTATGCACGCAACATGCGCGTCGTCAGCCACTCCGATCAGGGCGGCCGGCCCGACGGTGTGCAGATCATGGTGCATCGTGGCTTTGCTTACGTGGGTCACATGTTCTCGAAGGGCTTCTCGGTCATCGACGTGCGCGACACGAAAAATCCGCGCGCGGTGAACTACGTCGCCGCGCCGCCCAACACCTGGACCATTCATCTGCAGACGCACGATGACCTGCTGCTGGTGGTCAATGCCAAGGACATGTTCGCCGCCGCCGAGTTCGCCGACGAGCGCGCCTATTACAGCGGGGCGCTCGGCAAGACGGTCGGCACCGCGGAGGCAAGGCGCGTACGCGACTGGAGCGCGGGCCTCGCCGTCTTCGATATTTCGCAACCGGAGAGCCCGCGCCGCATCGGCCTCATGCCGGTCGAGGGCGGCGGCATTCACCGCATCTGGTATACGGGTGGGCGCTGGGCCTACGTCTCAGTGCTGCTCGATGGCTTCACCGACTATATCTTCATGACCGTCGACATGAGCAATCCGGCGCAACCACGCGAGGCCGGGCGATGGTGGATCCCGGGCATGAATCTGGTGGCCGGCGAGACACCTGCATGGGAGCCGACTCGCCGCTATGGCCTGCATCACGCCATAGTCAACGGCGACACAGCGTACGCGGCCTGGCGCGATGCGGGCATGGTAGTGCTCAACATCGCCGACCGCACGAGACCGAAACTGATCGTGCACCGGAACTGGTCGCCGCCGTTCGGCGGAGGCACGCACAATTGCCTGCCGCTGCCCGATCGTGACCTGCTGGTGGTGCTCGACGAGGCCGTGCTCGATCACCAGGAAGACGGGCTCAAGCTGATCTGGGTATTCGACAATCGTGCGCAGGAAAATCCAGTCAGCATCTCATCGTTCCCGACACCCGCTGAAGCCGACTACAAGGCCAAGGGCGGCCACTTCGGGCCGCACAATATTCATGAAAACCGGCCCGGCAGTTTCGTCAGCTCGCAACTGATCTTCGCGACGTATCAGAACGCGGGGATCCGCGTCTTCGATATATCGGACCCTTTCATGCCGAAGGAAGTCGGCGCTCTGGTGCCGCCGCAACCGGCAACGCTCGCGGATACGCGACCGAACCGCGCGCGCGTCATTCAATCCGCAGACGTGTTTGTGGATGCGAAGGGTCTGGTCTACGCGACCGACTACAATGCCGGTCTGTACGTTCTGGAATTCGAAGGCTGAACGTCATGCCCGGCCTTGTCCGGCCATGACAATTGGGAGCTACGCGCTCATTCTTGCGACCAGTGTGTCGGAGACTTCGAAATTCGCGTAGACGTTCTGCACGTCATCGCTGTCGTCGAGCGACTCGAGCAGTTTGAGGACCTTTTCGCCGGCGTCGTCGTCGAGCGCGATGGTATTTTGCGGCCGCCACAGCAGCGACGTCTTGCGCGGCTCGCCGAATTTGGCCTCGAGCGCCTTGGCGACGTCGTTCAACGTGTCGGGCGTCGTGATGATCTGATGGCCATCGTCATTCGAAGTCACATCCTCGGCTCCGGCCTCGATCGCCGCTTCCAGCATGGCATCGGCGCTCGCGGCCTTCGCATCGAATTCGACGATGCCGACGTGACTGAACATGAAGGACACCGCGCCGGTTTCCGCGAGGTTGCCGCCGTTCTTGGAGAAAATCGCGCGGACTTCGCCGGCCGTGCGGTTGCGATTGTCGGTCAGCGCCTCGACGATGATCGCCACGCCGCCGGGCCCATAACCCTCGTAGCGGATCTCATCGTAGTTTTCCGTGTCGGAGCCCTGCGACTTCTTGATGGCGCGGTCGATATTGTCCTTCGGCATGTTCTCGGCGCGCGCCGCAATTACCGCCGCGCGCAGGCGCGGATTGAATGCGGGGTCGGGCAGACCGAGCTTGGCTGAGACCGTGATTTCACGCGCGAGCTTGCCGAACAGCTTGGAGCGCGCTTTATCCTGGCGCCCCTTGCGGTGCATGATGTTCTTGAATTGGGAATGACCTGCCATGGGAAAACGTGCGCTTATGTCGTGATGCCGGCGGCTATATAGGCCGTCGGCTCAAGAAAATAAATATATTTGAGCGGAATTTCAGGCTGCGACCGCAACGTCACGCAGGATCGCACCGATACGCGCGCCGACCTTGCCGACATTGCTGTGAACGCGCGTCTTGTAACGGGTGACGGCGTCGCGGTCGACCATGAAGAATTTCTGCTCCGGAAAGGCGCGTCCGAAAATATCGATCAACATGCTGCGGAACTGGCCACCCGCAACCGACCGCTGTGGCTCTGCGTAGGCCGCGAGTTCGGCCGATGTCAGCGCGCACAACAGCGCGGTCGGCAGCGTCGAATAGACCTGCTTATGCTGCTGGATGGTGCGGATGGCACGATCGAGCGCGAATTCCTGACCGACGTCGTCGCTGATCATCAGCGGTTCGTCATTGATCGCCCGCGCGAGCGGGAACTGGTCGATCAGCCAGTCGCCGATGTGAACGACATTGCGCCGGCCGCGCCCGTACATCAGCACGTCGTCCTCGTAGCGCGCGAACCAGGTATCGAGACGGTCGATGAGGCGATCGAAAGCCGGCCGCGCGATCAGCTCGCGGCTGTGCGTGCCGAAAATGCCGATCGCCACCCTGGCGTGCGAAACGACCTCGAGCACCTCTTCACCGAGCAGCGTCGGGAAAAGGCCGTTGCCGGTGCCGAGCACCACCAGGTCGTAGCCTCCGCGCGCCTCGCCGAGTGTGCGCAAGTTAAGATGATGCACCTCGGCTTCGCCGGGCACCAGCGCGTTGACCATCTGGCGGCCAAGCCGCGCACCGAAATCTCCCGCATCGTCAGCCGAGATCACGGCAACGCTGCTGGTTGTGGGTGCTGACAGCCATTCGCTCGGCTTGAGCCGCATCAGCACCTGCGTCTCGTCGATCGGCGTCGTACACTCGATGCGGAAGCCGTAGCGATCAAACAGACGCGCCAGCTCGTAGAAGCTCAGGTGGTTGGCAAAACCGAGCGCGGCGCGATCGACACCCTTGGTCAGGTCGGTCGCGCAATAGCTGAGAATGATGTCGTGCCGGCAGAACCGCAGGTGCGTGAAAAGATTTTCGACGTCCGATGTCCGCTCAAGCACGCCGAGCATGACGATGACATCGCAATCCGTCGCCGCCCTGGTCGGGAAGTCGCCCGACTTCAGGTCGCGGATGAATGCCGCGAGTGGACGATCGATGCCGCGGTAACCGCACCCGTTCGGCAGAAGTGCCTGTAGCGCCGCACCTTCGCTCAGATCGAAAACGCGTGCGCCTGTTGGGATGAATTGCGCGGCAAGCTCAACGCGGCGATCGATTCTCTTTTCTGGATCCGGCGTCTGGCACGCGAGGTCGGGAGGAAGTTCCAGTGCCAGATTGGCGTTGACCTGCAAATTCATGGAGACCTGTGCCGAGGTCGCTATGCCGGACCCGAGCACAACCGGCGAATCAACGTCATCTAACGAATCATCGTCGCGATTCGCGGTCAACCGTACAATTTGGAAATTTCATTCCCAGAACTTCGGCCGGGCCTCGTGCAGGATACCTCCGAGCCGAACGGGAC
>DASRAF010000263.1:0-3694 GCA_035638295.1 Pseudolabrys sp. | reverse complement strand
TGCCGTGGCTCCTTGTTGTGCAACTTTGCAAGATCCGCGGCTGCGGGACCGGACTGAAAGCGCTGGCCGCGCCAGCGGTCCAGGCACAAATTCAACCTAGCCGATCACCAAGGGCAGCACAATCACGCCTGCGTCACGTTTTCCACTTCGTAATTTCGCCGCAAACGAGCCGCCGGATGTTGCCTTGACGGTAAGCTGGCGATATGCAAGGCGGAAATTCACTTCATATGTACGCGACTTTGACAGTCGCGGGCCGCATGCTCGTTTCGCAAAGCCGGCAAAGATCTTTTGAAGCGAATTATGCGGAAGCAAAGTCAAAGAGGGCGGCATGACCACAACATTCGACAAGCGCGAAGAAGGCTTCGAAAAGCAATTCGCGCATGACGAGGAGCTTCGTTTCAAGGCAACGGCGCGCAGCAACAAAATGCTGGGCCTTTGGGCCGCCGGCATTCTTGGAAAGAGCGGGGCCGACGCGGAGGCCTATGCGAAGGAGGTCGTACTGGCCGACTTCGAACAGGCCGCTGATCACGACGTCGTGCACAAGCTAATCAAGGACCTACAGCCGAAAGGCATCACCGAGCAGCAGATTCGCACCCGAATGACCGAACTGCTCAGCGAGGCGGTCGCGCAGATCAAGAAGAGCGGCTAAGGTGCCAGCGTTTGCCCTCGCCCGACGCCTGCGCGCGGGCGAAACGGTCTTTGGGGCCTGGTGCATGCTTGGCTCCCCTGCTGTCGCGGAAACTATCGCTCGCGAGGGCTTTCCCGCAGTCGTACTCGATGCCCAGCATGGGCTTTGGGATGTTCCAACGCTGACAACAGGCATTGGTGCGCTCCACCATGCCGAATCGGCACCCGTCGTGCGGGTACCCCTCAATGATTTGGCACTTGTCTCGCGCGCGCTCGACTTCGGGGCGGAAGCGATCGTCGCGCCAATGATCAACAGCCCCGCCGACGCCCTTCGTTTCGCAAGCGCTGCGAAATACCCACCGCTTGGGGAGCGCAGCTGGGGGCCACTGCGCGCGATGGCGCTGCAAAGCCCGCACACAGCACCCGTTGACTACATGCGGGAGGCCAATGACGGCACCCTTGCCTTCGCCATGGTTGAGACGGCCGCCGCCCTCGCGTGCGTCGACACAATCGCGTCAACGCCCGGCATTGATGGGCTCTTCGTGGGACCATATGACCTCGCGACCGCACTTAGCGGCGGCTCGGCGCAAGATGTGCATGCTACGCAGGTTGAGCAGGCGATCGACACGATCTGCGCCGCGGCAAAGAAGTCCGATAAAATTCCCGGCATCTATTGCCGAGACGCAGAGAGCGCCGTCGCCATGGCGAAACGTGGCTACCGTTTCGTCATAGCTGGAAACGACCAAACCACACTGCGTGCCGCCACCGCAACGCAGTTGAAGGCGCTGAAGAGCTGACTCACTGCACCTCCGGGAGGCCGGAAAATAGGTCGTCGAGCACTGTTGCAAGATCTCCCTCGACCGCCTCCGCTCTCACCTCGCATACGCGGTAGTCACGTTCGACAAGGTAAGTACGCCGTTCCGCCCGACTGCGTCCTGCGTCATCGCTCTCATCGGGCGGCACGATATCGATGACGCATTTGAGTGGAAACGAAACGAAATCAGTGATGTGCGGTCCGATCGGCACCTGACGCTTGAAGCCCCGGCCAGCAAAGCGCCGATCGTTGACGAGCGCTTGCCATAACATGCGCTCCGCTTCGGTCGGATTTCGGCGCAGGAGGCGCGCCAGTCCACGCACCGGACCGTGTTCACCCGGTACACGACCGCCGCCGTATTCGGCGAGCAAGTCGCGCAACTTCTGCGCCCCCGTTGGATCGAGCACACCCCCACGAGCAGGCCCTTTTCGTCCCTGCGCGATCGCGTTGACGACACCATGCAATGTGCGAATGTCCTGCTGGGTGGGAGCCATGCGCTGAAATATGTTGCGCAAGTTAACGCTCATGGTGCCGCGCTTTTCCTCCGGGCGGAAGAACTCGATCCGTTCCAGCTCGCGTTCGAGATCGGAAAAGAACGCGTCGAGTTGCTGCTTTGCCGCCGGTGGAGATTTTTGCGGCATCGAAAAAGTCAGCCCGCCTCCTCCGACGCGTTTGAACCATTCGTAGGCAACAATGACGACCGCCTGCGCCAGATTGAGCGAAGCGAATGCGGGATTCACCGGTAGCGTCACAATTCGATCGGCCAGTGCAACTTCGTGGTTTTCAAGACCGATGCGCTCGCGGCCAAATATGATAGCCACGTTCTCGCCCCCAGAAACGCGCTGAGCCATTTCGGCCGCCGCTGCGTCGGCGGATATGACGGGCTTCGCCTGATCGTGATTGCGCGCGGTCGTCGCGAGCACGAAACTGCAATCGCCGATCGCATCATTGAGGCTGTCGTATAGCACCGCGCCGTCAAGAATTCGGTCGGCGCCCGCCGCCATCACGTGTGCCCTTTCGTTCGGCCATCCTTGCTGCGGTTTGACCAACCGCAAGCGCGGTAAGCCGAAGTTCGCCATCGCGCGGGCCGTCGCCCCTATGTTCTCGCCAAGCTGAGGCTCGACCAGAACGACGATCGGTGCAGGTGTTTCGATCCAGCGCTTGGTTTTGTCCGTCCCGGCACCCGGCATTGCTCACCACCGTATTGACAGAAATAGCATCATGTTTGCCTATTGCGGCGCGCACTTGTTGGGAGGGCTGCGCGGAAACAGTTTCGTCGCCGCTATGTCTACCCTCGGCTCAAGCCTCTGTATCCCTATAAGCAAGCACCTTGGCAGGCACGGGCGGTTCGTACAAAAATCACCTCAACAGCGGTGACGCAGGTTTGGCCAAGATTTTATCCCTCTCCTGCAAGGACTTGGGCTATCGGGACGGCCGCGTGTAGGGCGAGATTTCTCGGCCGCTGCCGACACCGAGATTGGCCGCTCACCCGGTGTCCGGCGCCTCCCCGATCCTCCCATCGAAGGCGCTGCTGCGCGCCTGAAAGCGGCGAGATTGGCGCCATCTATACCAACGTACGGAGTTCGGACCCCCTGCCCTTGGTGCGCGCACCATACTTGCAAATCCGACCCAACACGAAACGCACGATCTCCTAAACGTCCGGCTGGAATCCAACGCGAAAAAGCTAGCGAGGTCTTCGATGTCACGAATGTCAATCGGCGCGCCTGCGGCTATATGACGATAGCGTGCGACGTGCTTTCGGAGTAGCGCGCTCGTAGTACACGTCGACCATTCGGCACGGCCGCAAATTATCGACCGGGCGGACAACCACTTCTACTACGATATCCTCAGAGCGTTCGAGCGCGAGATGGGCTTTCCGGTCCTCGTCAACACGAGCTTCAATGTCTACGCAGAGCCGGTCGTCAATACTCCGGCAGTGCGCAACGCGCCGCATCGACTTTGTCGTGACGGATCAAGGGCTTTACGATTGCCCGCGGGCGTCGTGGGATGCTGCGCTCGCGCCGCGCTGCGGGCTGCTGGCGCTGAGATGTCATTCCGTCACTGCTAAAAATCGCAGCTTTCGCAGTCCAATTTTGGGTGCTATAGGGCCCGCGCCGGAAGCCTTCCCTTCCTGTCCGCGCAACTTTCAAAAAGGTTCTATCCGCAATGGCGAAGATCAAGGTCGCAAATCCCGTCGTCGAAATGGACGGCGACGAAATGACTCGCATCATCTGGCAGCTGATCAAGGAGAAG
>DASRAF010000262.1:0-3062 GCA_035638295.1 Pseudolabrys sp. | reverse complement strand
TATTCGCTCACTGCTGCTGGCGCTTTTTCATCATTTCGAACCACTCCATCGATCCCTGTTGCGGCGTAGGTTCCGGCTTCCGCTCGCGCTCTGCCTTTTCGGCGGCCGCCTTGGCGGCGTCGGGGCGGTATAATTCGAAGACCCCATCGCCCTTCATCGGCGTGACGAGCAGAGAGATCAGCGCCCACACCAGGAGCTATTCGCAGAAGTTGGTGACGGCATGAAAGGGTAAGGCGGCGTATCGTGGGGGTGTTCTCGCCTCCACTTCTCCACTGAAGGAGTGATACGCCGTGACCGACAGTAATGTTTTCCAGCTTTCCCAGCCAGGTGCGCTGTCCGACCCGCTGACTGAGGTGCTGCGCAGCGGTGCCCGCGCGCTTTTGGCCCAGGCTGTCGCAGCGGAGGTGGCCGGGTTTCTCGAGGGCCACGCCGACAAGCTCACCGATGATGGACGTCAACGGCTGGTGCGCCACGGTCACCTGCCCGAGCGCGAGATTATGACCGGCATCGGCCCGGTCGCGGTGCGCGCTCCGCGCATTCGTGACCGGGTCGGCACGGGCGAGGAGCGCATTGCCTTCAGCTCCGCGATCCTGCCGCCTTACGCACGCCGCTCGAAAAGCCTCGAGGTGTTGATCCCGATCCTCTACCTCAAGGGCATCTCCACAGGCGGGTTCGAGGAGGCGCTGGCAGCGCTGCTCGGCAAGGATGCTGGTGGGCTCTCGGCCTCGACCATCGCACGGCTCAGGGACGTTTGGGCGGACGAGCACACGCGCTGGCAGAAGCGGGATCTGTCAGTCAAGCGCTACGTCTATTTCTGGGCCGACGGCATCCACGTGCAAGCCCGGCTCGAGAACGATGCGCAGTGCCTGCTCGTGATCATCGGCGCGACACCCGAAGGCAATAAGGAGCTCGTCGGCCTCACCGACGGTGTGCGGGAGAATGCGCAATCCTGGAAAGGGCTGCTGCTCGACCTAAAGCGGCGCGGGTTGGTGATCGGGCCTGAGCTCGCGATTGCCGACGGCGCGCTCGGCTTCTGGCAGGCCATCGAGGAGGTGTGGCCCAAGACCCGCGGTCAGCGCTGCTGGGTGCACAAGACGGCCAACGTGCTCAATAGGTTGCCGAAGAGCCAGCAATCGAAGGCCAAGCGCGCTCTCCAGGACATCTGGATGGCCGAGACGAAGAACGACGCCAACGCCGCTTTCGACGCCTTTGTCGAGACCTACGCCATCAAGTACGACAAGGCGGTGGGTTGCCTGACGAAGGACCGCGAGGCGTTGCTGGCGTTTTACGACTTCCCTGCTGAGCATTGGAAGCACCTGCGGACCACCAACCCCATTGAAAGCACATTCGCCACCGTGCGGCATCGAACCGTGCGCTCCAAGGGATGCCTCTCAAACAGGACGGCGATCGCCATGGTTTTCAAGCTCGCACAGGCCGCTGAGAAAAGCTGGCGCCGTCTCGACGGCCACAGCCAGTTGCCAAAACTGATCACTGGGGTAAAGTTCATCGACGGCATCGAAACCGTCAGCCAACAGTCGCTAGCCGCCTGACCCCGACCGTCACCAACATTCCGCAATAGCTCCCCTTCGCCCTGGCGGAACCAGTGGTTCGAATCTTTCTCACTCCAGCAGGGGTCTGCGAACCTAGTGACTAAGAGTGGCTTTAAGAAATAAATGCCCGGCCTGATTTTTCGTGGAGAGTGCCGATGCAAAAAACCGCGAACGCCGAAGGAACTCTGAAAGATACGCGCCGGGATAACCAACGGGTTATCCGGTCGCCGCGCGGCACGGCCCTGAGTGCCAAGAGCTGGCTGACCGAAGCGCCCTTGCGCATGTTGATGAATAACCTCGACCCGGAAGTGGCCGAACGGCCGAACGAGCTTGTCGTTTATGGGGGCATCGGACGTGCTGTACGCAATTGGGAAGCGTTCGACCGCATCGTGGAGGCGCTGTGCAAGCTGGAAACCGACGAGACATTGCTGGTTCAATCGGGAAAGCCGGTCGGCATTTTCCGCACGCATGCCGACGCGCCGCGCGTTCTGATCGCCAACTCTAATCTCGTTCCGCATTGGGCGACGTGGGAACATTTTCACGAACTGGACCGCAAGGGATTGATAATGTTCGGACAGATGACGGCCGGATCGTGGATTTATATCGGCAGCCAGGGCATCGTGCAGGGCACCTATGAAACCTTCGTCGAGGCCGGACGCCGCCACTACAACGGCGATCTGGCCGGGCGCTGGATTCTGACGGCGGGCCTTGGCGGCATGGGCGGCGCGCAGCCTTTGGCGGCGACGATGGCAGGCGCTTCCTGCCTTGCCATCGAATGCAGGCCAAGCTGCATCGAAAAACGGCTAAAAACCGGATATCTCGACCTCATGTCGGCAAATCTCGACGAGGCGCTGGCGATTATCGAGCAGTCCCGCCGTGAGAAAAAGCCGATTTCGGTCGGCCTGCTCGGCAACGCGGCCGAGATTTTGCCGGAGCTTGCGCGGCGCGGCGTGAAACCGGATCTGCTGACCGACCAAACTTCGTCGCACGACGTTCAAAACGGCTATTTGCCGAAAGGCTGGACTCTCGAACAATGGGAAGACAAACGCGAGCGCGATCCGCGAGCCGTGGAGGGCGCGGCGCGCGCCTCCATCGTGGAACATGTGCGGGCCATGCTGGCTTTCCGGCAAATGGGCGTGCCGACCTTCGACTACGGAAACAACATCCGGCAGGTCGCGAAGGACGAAGGCGTGCCCGGCGCTTTCGATTTTCCGGGCTTCGTGCCCGCCTATATCCGCCCGCTTTTTTGCCGGGGCATTGGGCCGTTCCGATGGGCCGCCTTGTCGGGCGACCCCGAGGACATTTTCCGCACCGACGCCAAGGCTAAGGAATTACTGCCGCACGACAAACATCTGCATAACTGGCTCGACATGGCGAAAAAGCGTATCAAGTTCCAGGGGCTCCCCGCACGCATCTGCTGGCTCGGGCTTGGCGACCGGCATCGTATGGGACTGGCTTTTAACGAGATGGTGGCGAGCGGCGAATTGAAAGCGCCTGTCGTTATCGGCCGCG
>DASRAF010000261.1:0-2560 GCA_035638295.1 Pseudolabrys sp. | reverse complement strand
ACCTACAGCTCTTGGAACCTGGACACCCCCGCGCCCGATAGACCTTTCGTGAATGGACAGCGCGCGGCTACAAGGCGAGGCCGCGATGGCGGCGTTCGCTAAGAGCTGGCGGAGGCAGTAGTTCTAAGATCGGGAGGTAGGTCCGCTTTCGGGGGCAAACCGGACATTGAGGCCGACATCGCCGAATGACCGACTCTGACCCATACCGGTCCTTAGCCCGACCGGAATTCTGCACTGCAGCGCGCCCCTGACTTGATCTCTCCCAATCCGCTATCTTGTCGCCCTGGCAAAGGGAAGCGGATGCATTTCGATCGGTTGAGGCGACGCGATTTCATTAGGGTGGTAGGCTGCGCGGCGATCTCGTCCTGATGCGGCGCAAATTTCATCTGTGCCCAAGAAACCCATAGAGAAGGAGTAGTAGCTATGACAACACGCGACAACGCACCGCTCGGGAAGCGTATCCTCGGTTTTCAGCACTTTGGATTGACGGTTCAGAATATGGACCGGGCGTATGCGTTCTACACAGATGTGTTGGGCGGCACCGAGGTGATGCGCGACGGGGACTTCCATGGCGAAAAAATTCAGAACACTTTGATGCTGAATGACGAGATCGAAGCTCACGAGAAGAAAATCAATCCGGCGACCAACGGAGTTCCCGATCTTCGTAACGGAGAGCAGCGCCTGGACGTCCGCTTCATCCAGTTTGACAACATGGTTCTGGAACTCCTGCACTATCGCGAGAATAAGGAACCTATGGGTACAGGAGCAGCATGGGCCCCGGCGCACGAGCACAGGAGTCCCGCGTATCCTCGTTCTCTACACCTCTGTTTTCACTTACGTGATGATGTCGACTTCAACAAATTCATCCACGACCTTGAAGCTGAAGCCGCGCGGAGGGGCATGACCAACGTACGCGCCAACCGGACTGTTGCGGTTGTCACCGAAGAAGGACGTAAGAAAGCGCCCCTTGACACGCTCTCGAACAAGATCACGGAAGGAAAGTCAAACGGCTGGGCGCTTATCTATGCGCGCGGTCCTGAAGGTGAGGCGCTGGAGTTTGTACAGGCACTCAGCCCTGTGAAAGAGGTCTTCGAGACGGCTTTTGCAAATCGTAAAAAAGATGCTCAAGAGTGAATATTTGAAAACCTCCACGCCTCACTTACAGGGAGATGAAATCCATGAACGCGAAATTCACAATCAATCTTAAGACCGCCAAAGCGATGGGAATCGAATTGTCGACTTCAGCCCTGCTCCGCGCCGACGTGGCCGCAACGGAAATGACCCTGGGAGAACTCTCATGGAAATCAAAGGCAAAACGGTCCTTGTTACCGGCGCATCGAGCGGCGTGGGTGCCGCAATCGCCAAAGAAATGGCATTGGCAGGCGCCGGCGAGCTTCTCTTGCTCGCCCGCAACGAAAACGAGCTGAAGAAAGTCGCCGCAGCAATTGCATCATTGGGCGGCAAGTCGCGCATTTATCCGGTGGACTTGTCGAACCCGGATCAAGTGACGGCAATCGCGCAGCGCATCGAGCGCGAGGCCACCGTTCCCGATATCATCGTCAACAATGCCGGTTATAGCGGCCAATGGAAGTTTCTTGACGAAACCACCCCGAAAGAAATTCAGGACATGATGGCGGTGCCTTATTTTGCCGCCGCTTGGCTCACACGCGCTTTCTTGCCGGCAATGCGCGCGCGAAACAGCGGGCATATCGTCAATATAAGCTCGGTTGGTTCGCGCTTCGTTTGGCCGGGCGCCACGGCTTATATCGCGGCGCGATGGGCAATACGGGGACTGACGCAAGCCTTGCGCGCGGACCTGCATGGCTGTCGTGTAGGCGTGACATTGTACGAAAGCGCTGAAATCGAGTCGCCGTACTGGGCGCGCAATCCGGGGAGCCTCGAACGGATACCAAAGATAGCGAAAATGATTCCAGTGCTTAAGCCCGAAGAGGTGGGAAAGGCGGTCGTGGCCGGTGTGCGCGCCAACAAGCGGCTCATCGTCATACCCTTCATGATGAAGTTAATTTACGTGCAGCACGCGCTCTTCCCGTGGCTCGTGCAATGGCTTATGACTTCGACGGGGTATCGACACAGGACGAGGGGAACTGCGTAACGCTAGGCTGTTGCGCGAAGCTGCCTCCCTAGTCGTCGAGGATAACGGCGCTTGCTCCTCGATGGGCACATAGCTTCCGAGACCGCCCGGTAGTTTTGCTGCACTTGCTCATGTCTGGAATTGGCACTAAGCGGACCTGGTGTCGTGTCTCCTACTTTGTCCGCTTTCGGGGCAAAGCGGACAACCAGACCGGTTTCGATGTTGCGCTCGGGCGGGTATAGGCCTGTGTATCGGGAAATGCGAAAGAGGACCGCGATGGAAAACAAGGATATTCGCGCAGCGCTGGATCGACACTGGGCTGCCTCTGACGCAAATAACTTCGACGAGGAGCACCAGATTTATAGAGAGGATGCAGTCCTCGAGTATCCGCAGTCGGGAGAGCGCATCCGCGGTCGGCGCAACATTCAGGCATCTCGTTTCGCGCAGCCAAACAAAAAGCGCTTCACT
>DASRAF010000260.1:0-2519 GCA_035638295.1 Pseudolabrys sp. | reverse complement strand
CACCGCGTCGCCCAACCGGACCAGGATGCGAACTAGCCATCGTATCGGCTCGGCTTGGCCTCTTGAAGCGGCCGGGTCGATGTCTCGCTTTGAGTCAAAAGCGGACATTCGGCGGTGCGAGGTGAATGTCCGCTTTACCCCAAAACATGTGACCGCGCTTACGAATGTCCGCTAGGGCCATTAGCGGACATTGGGACCCTTGACATTTGTCATTGTTGAACCAATTTGTCAGTGGTCGGGCCTGATCGCAGTCGCCCGGCTTACCCAAGGCATTTCGCCCAAGCACTGCAAGTTTGCCCGCCTGCCGGGCAAAGGACTTTTGGCGAAATGTCTGATCTCCACAAGTCTTTCGTCTGGAGGCGGCACTGGATTCCGGGCTTTCGACAACCGCCCGGTGAGCTGTCGCGTTCAGCCAAGCGTTGTCTCAACTCCAAAGGAGATGAGATATGTCTTGCGCTAGTGAGACTTGGTCCACAACCGTAGTTGGCTCAGAACCATCGCTATGTCTGGATCAGCACTCAAACTCCGCCGCGACGCCAAGTTGCTGCGAGAGGAAGACGGAGACTTATCAGCAAAAGATCGGTCCGCGGGTGATCCGAGATCATACGCATACGAACCCTGAGCATATCTGGGGTGACGAAGGACCAGTAAACGAAAGGAAGGAGACTTCCTGAACCCTGAAGCTGGGGGCAAGTGTCCGCTTTGGGTCACAAGCGGACATTCCGCGACGCAACCGCCATGTCCGCTTTACCCCCGAAAGATGGGGTAATCGGCCGGACGGTGTTGTGGATAGCTGAAAGATTTTGGGTGCTGCGCTTCAGGCTGATGGTGAAACGAGGTCACCGTTACGGGCCCCAAGCATCAGAAGGAGAAGCGCAGCATGGAGCATTTTGCTGGATTGGACGTGTCAGTCAATGAGACGAGCGTTTGCATTGTGGATGAGACAGGCAGGATCGTTCGTGAGGCCAAGGTTGCGAGTGAACCGGAAGCTCTACTGCAGGTATTGATCAATCGCCGCTATTCTTTCAAGCGCATTGGACTGGAAGCCGGACCACTGTCGCAGTGGCTTTACAGCGCTCTCGGCGAAGCAAACTTGCCGGTCATCTGTGTCGAGACACGGCACATGCGGGCTATTTTGCAGGCGCAGATCAACAAGACCGACCGCAATGACGCCCGCGGTATCGCGCAGATGATGCGGGCGGGACTTTATCGCCCGGTGCACGTGAAGACGTTACGCAGCCAGAAGCTGCGCACGCTGCTGACCCATCGCAAGCTGTTGCAGTCGAAAGCGATCGCGATTGAGAACGACCTGCGCGGGACTTTGCGGAACTTCGGGCTCAAGGTCGGGATCGTCGGCAAGCTGAAGTTCGAGGCGCGCATCCAGGAGCTGGTCGAGCGCCATCCCGATCTGGCCGTGCTGGTTGAGCCGTTGCTCGTCGTCCGGCGGGTGCTGCGTGAGCAGACCGCCGTCCTGCACCGCCGTGTGCTGGCCATTGTCCGTGACGATGAGGTTTGCCGGCGCCTGATGACGATCCCCAGTGTCGGTCCGGTGGTGGCGCTGACCTACCGCGCCACCATCGATGTGCCGGCGCGCTTTCGCAGCTCCAAGGCGGTTGGGGCGGTGTTGGGCCTGACACCCTGCAAGGATCAATCGGGCGAGCGCGACTACACCGGCGCCATATCGAAGTGCGGCGACGAGATGATGCGGGTCATGCTCTATGAGGCCGCCCAGATCCTGCTGATGCGCTCAACAAAATGGTCCTGGCTCAAGGCCTGGGCGATGCAGATCGCCAGACGCCGCGGGATCAAGAAGGCAATCGTGGCGCTGGCGCGCCGGCTGGCCGTGATCATGCACCGGATCTGGGTTGATGGCACCGAGTTTCGCTGGAGCCGGCAAGAGGCTGCAGCAGCGTGACAACGCAAGATCATAATCGATAGGAGAAAACGCGAGCTCCACCGTGCGGTGGAATGATGTCCCTCGCGGGACGATGGATGAGGTGAGATCGCATGTCTGCTTGGACCTGCCGTCACGTGACGGCAAGGCCGCCCGAAAGATGGTTCCGCCTCGTTCTCGAATCCCGTACTGGAAGGGCCTTTGCGCCGAGTCCGAAGAGAAGCACGAGCCCGCGAGCGATATCGAACACTGCTTGGTGGATGGCCTGAAAGCGCTTGACCCAAACCGGCCGATTAGAGAAGCGGACATGTGCGGTGCATACAGCGATGTCCGCTTTGGGCCAATAGCGGACTCATGCGGTGCAGCAAAAAGGATCGTTTATTCGATCACCTCGTCGGCGGTGGCGAGCACATTTGGCGGCACAGCCAGTCCGAGGGCTTTCGCTGTCTTGAGGTTAATCACCAGTTCATACCGTGTCGGCTGTTCAACCGGCAGCTCAGCGGGTTTAGCGCCTTTGAGGATTTGCGCTGTGTAGATGCCCACTTGGCGAAACCGCTCGGCATAGTTGCTTCCATAGCTAATCAATCCACCGACCTGCACAAATTCGCTTTGGTAGTACAGTGTT
>DASRAF010000259.1:0-2777 GCA_035638295.1 Pseudolabrys sp. | reverse complement strand
TGATGCAAGACCACACATCCACCTTGCAACGCACGGCCAGCCAACAGTTCAAACGTGGGCCAGTCATTTGACTCCTGGTTCACGTGATGCCGATTGCGCCGGAGGAGCAGAGGCGCAGCGATTGGCACGTAGGCACAATGTCGGCCGAGCCCTTCCGTTTCGACCAGCGCAGGCCTATGCTTGGCCAAAAATATATACTTTGGGAAGTGCCAAGGATGACGCGCGCCGCTGCCGTTCTCTTGTTTTGCTGCATTGCCTCGCCAGCTGTGATCGCGCAAAGCAGCGATCCGGGTCAGCTATCCGACAAGGAGCGGCTTGGATGGCGGCTTTACGAGCAGAGCTGCAGCATCTGCCATACCAAGCCGAACCTCGTGCTGGGCCAATTCGGACCTGTGCTGTCGCGCGAGTCGCTCAACGGCCGGCCTGAACTCGTGCGCGAGGTGATCGCAAACGGCACGCCACGCATGCCAGGCTTCAAGCATCATTTCGCGCCGGCTGAGATCGACGCAATTGCCGCCTATCTGCAGACGCTGCCGCCGGCTGAAAAGCGCTGAGCGGAAAATTCAAGGGGAGACTCCGATGACACGTGCGCAAGTCTCAACGATCGCCCTCATCGCGTTGCTTACCACCCTGCCCGCGCCGGCCCTCGCCGGTGACATCATTCTGAGCGGCACTGTCACGTCCGCGGTGGGCGAAAAAATGGGCGGCGTCACGGTCTCAGCCAAGGCCGAGGGCCAAACCATCACCACCAGCGTGTTCACCGATGACGCGGGTGGCTACTACTTCCCGCCGCTGACGTCGGGCAAATACCGGGTGTGGGCGCAGGCGCTGAGTTACGAGACCGCCAAGAGCACAATCGATCTCAGCGCGGCGAAGCGGCAGGACTTTGTGCTCAAGCCCGCGAAGGATTTCTTTTCACAATTGCCAGGTGACGTCATGCTGGCTTCGCTACCGGGTGACACGCCCGACGATTTCCGGATGAAGACGCAGGTGCGCAAGAACTGCACCGGCTGCCACACTGCGAGCTATCCCCTGCAGCACAAGTTCGACGAGACCGGCTGGAACGCCATCCTCGAGCTGATGAAGCGGCTCAACGTGTTCGGCCACTATCTCGGCGCGGAGCACAAGGGCACGCCCAACATCGACTTCCACCAGAAGGAGCTCGCGGCCTATCTCGCCCGCGCCCGCGGCCCGGGCGAAAGCTCGGTGAAGGTCACGCTGCCGGAGCGGCCGAAGGGCGAGACCGCGCGCGTGGTGTTCAAGGAGTACGACTTTCCGAAGGAGCCGGGCAACGGCCCGCCGCAGCCCTCGAATGACGGCAGCGACTGGATGCTCGGCACTCCGTCCGATCTCAACGGTATGGTCGGGGTGCACGACGTGCAGGCCGATCTCGATGGTAACCTGTGGATCGCCTACAGTCTGCCGAGCCGCGACACCACCGTGGCGAAGATCGACGCCAAGACCGGGGCGGTGAAGAAGTTCGGCGTGCCCGACATCGAGGGCTTTGCCGCCGGCAGCCATGGGATCGTGCGCGACGAGAACGGCAATCTGTGGTTCAACACGCGCTCGACGGTCGAGCGCAGCCACGGCAGCCTCGCCAAGATCGACCCGAAGACCGAGAAGATCTCGGTCTACACGCCGCCGAAGCCCATGTCGGGCACCGCCGGCACGCTCGACGTTGATCTCAAGGGTAATGTCTGGGTCACCTCGCCCGACGGCGCTCTGCGCTTCGACATCGCCAAAGAGACGTTCACCGAATTTAAGTCGGTGAGCTACAAGACCCCGCACGGTATTGGCACGGTCTATGGGCTAGCCGTCGACCGCACTGGCAACGGCTGGTGGGCGATCATGAGCCAGGACCTGATGGACTACAGCGACATCAGCACGGGCAAGACGGGCGAGCTGAAGATGCCGCCCGAGCAGGCGGTGATTGATAATCTGACCCCCGAGCAGCGCAAGTTCTATGAGACCTTCGTGGCACCGGACTTCAACGCGCCGTTCGCCTGGGCGCAGGGCTCGCGCCGGCTCGGCGCCGACAAGGACGGCGACTACGTCTGGGTCGGCAATTCGTTCGGCGGCACGCTCGGGCGCATCGACATCAGGACGAAGGAGATCAAGCTCGTGCCGCTGCCGAACCCGGAGGCGCATCAGCCCTATCAAGTGCAGGTCGATTCCAAGCACAACGTCTGGACCAACCTGTGGAGCACTGACAAGGTGGCGCGCTACGATCCGGGCAATGGGCAATGGACCTTGTTCGACCTTCCGAACCGCGGCACTGAGGCGCGCTACATCGCGATCGCCGAACGGGAGGGCAAGCTCGAAGTGATCCTGCCGTACTATCGCACGCGCAAGGTTGCGGTGATGACCTTCCGCAGCGAGGCGGAGTTAACGGCGCTGAAGGCGCAGGCGGAAAGGCAGTAGCGCGGGTCTGAGGCGCTCGTTACTGCGCCTTTCTTCCCTTTGGGGAGGCTTCTGCTGCACTGCATGAGTCCGGTCCCGGCAGATATTGTTGTGCGGACGGGAGGAACCAGTGAGCGACACGCCAGAACCTTCTTACTTATATATTGATCGGGTCATTTGGGCCGTACTTGTGATTGCGATTGTCGGAATTGGTGTGTTTATCGTCTCAAGCTCCCTTCCTCTTCCCTATCGCGGTACAAACTCAACCCGCAGTGGGGTACACCTCGGGTGATTTATGCGCTTACCATCAATTTCTTGATCAAACGGACATGCCGAGATGGCAACCAGACAATCCATCAGCGCCTTCAAGGCAATAT
>DASRAF010000258.1:0-2943 GCA_035638295.1 Pseudolabrys sp. | reverse complement strand
CACGGCGTTCTCGAGATCACGGGTGAATGACTCCGCCTCGGCGCCCGAACCGATGTCGAGGCGCTGGATCTTCTGTCCGTCGGCGCCGACCAGGCGTGTTTCGAAGACTTCGTTGCGCGGTGTCGCCAGCTTGGCAACGATGGACCAGTATTCCTTGGCGACGAATTTCTCGATTTCGAGTTCGCGGTCGCACACAAGGCGAAGCGCGACGGATTGCACACGTCCGGCTGAACGCGCCCCCGGCAACTTGCGCCAGAGAACCGGCGACAGAGTAAAACCGACGAGGTAATCCAGAGCACGGCGGGCCAAATAGGCGTCCACCAGGGCGCCGTCGATCTGGCGTGGATGCTTCATCGCCTCGCTCACCGCTTGCTTGGTGATGGCGTTAAACACCACGCGCTCGATTTTCTGGTCCTTGAGCGCCTTCTTTTCCTTGAGGACTTCGAGCACGTGCCACGAGATCGCTTCGCCTTCGCGATCCGGGTCGGTAGCGAGGATCAGCTTGTCGGCATCTTTCAGGGCGCGGGCGATATCGTTGATCCGCTTCTGCGATTGCGGATCGACCTCCCACAGCATGCGAAAATCATTGTCCGGGTCGACCGAACCGTCCTTTGGGGGGAGGTCACGGACATGGCCAAAAGACGCCAGGACCTCATAGCCGGAGCCGAGGTACTTATTGATCGTCTTCGCCTTGGACGGCGACTCGACTACTACAATATTCATGGAAAACCAGTGAGTTATCCGCCTGTACTGTTGCGATCCAAGGCGGAATCGGCCTTGTAACTGGCCCGGAACATGGGGAAGGTGCCCCTTACTGTCAAATAAGCCCGTTAAGAAGCCGTGTCAGACCAGTGAAATAGGGCGCGAAAGAGACCACAACCACTGAGTGTAAACTAGAGCATGCTCGACTTCCAGTGATGTTCCGCCCGGTTCAGGGCCCTTTCACTCCGAGCCGCTCCAGGAAAAGAGGCGTCGGCGCGCCGTCCGGTACCATGCCGAGCTTCTTCTGCTCGGCGCGAATATTGTCGCGCAGATCGAAATCGATGTGGCCCTCAAATTCATTCACCTTGTAGCCGAGGGCCGCCAGTTTTTTCTGCAGCGCGACGCGTGCATCGCGCGAGAGTTGCCGGTCGTCCTTGGGCCACGCAGCCTTGATCAGTCCGCCACCGTGGATGCGGTCGGCCAGATGGCCAACGGCGATCGCGTAGGCATCGGAATTGTTGTACTCCTTCAGGACATCGAAATTTTCAGTGACGATGAAAGCCGGTCCATTGGCGCCACTTGGGAAAAACAGAATTCCCTGGCCGGAGCTTGGATACGGCTTTCCATCTGCGCGGCGTACACTAAGTGTTTCCCATTCGGTGAAGTTTGCGCGGCTGCGCATATAGTCGAAACCCTTCGGCACAGTCACTTCGAAGCCCCAGGGCAGCGCGGCCTTCCATTTCCCTTTGCGCAGATAGTTGGCCGTCGAAGCAAGCACGTCAGGCACGTTGGCCCAGATATCGGCGCGCCCGTCACCCGAGAAATCAATCGCATAGTCGACGAAGTTCGTCGGCATGAATTGCGTCTGCCCCATGGCGCCCGCCCATGAGCTCACCATTTTCTCGCGCGGAAGATGGCTGTTCTGCATGATCTGCATCGCCACGAGCAGTTCGTTGCGGAAATAGGGATCGCGATATTTGATGTAGGCGAGCGTGGCGAGCGAGCGGAACACATCCCAACGATCTTTCTCGGCGCCAAAGTCGGATTCCATTCCCCAGAGCGCGAGCAGCACCCAACGCTCGACCTCGAATTTCTTTTCGACGTCATCGAACGTCTTGGCCCATTCGCGCGCCTTGAGTTGGGCATCCGCGATACGGCGATTCGAGACGATCGCATTCACGTAGTCACCGACCGGCTTGCCGTATTCGGGCTGGCGCTTAGTCGCGTTTATGACTCGCTGGTCGGGCGTGACGCCTTTCATGGCGGTATCGAAAGTGGCGCGTGTGATGCCTTTGGCCTGCGCGTCCTTCCACAGCTCGGCGGTGAAGGCGTCAACGGATTGATCCTGTGCGCGCGACGGCGTGACCTGAACCAGAAGCAGAATCGCGAGAACTGCGAGGGATCGGCTGACCATGACGAGAATCCGGTGAGGGCACCCGTATCGCACATTAGCGCAGCGATACCAACCCCGCGCCGTGGCGCTCGAGGGGCCGGCGATCTCCAGTTCCAGCCACACGCTGCGTAGGGTTGTCGCTGACGTATTCGACTATCGCACCAGATCGTCAAATTGATATCGGCGCCGGCCCCAGCAACGCCATCAGGCGCGTTCGCTCGCCGTCAGAAGGGATGTCAGATGTGGTTCTACAGAACTTGGTATTTCGCCAACGGCCGCCGTTTCGCTTCTGAAGGAAGCGGCACAGCCGCGCTCGAGCCATAGAGGGGCTATTGCTGTGCGCCCAACCCATCACACCCGCGTTATTGGCGCTCCCGGACAGACTTTCCTAACGGCCTCGTATCGTTATCTTTATCGCCATTTTACTTGTGATGATGAAGTGAGGGCCGTTCAATGGATGGGCTCATCCGCCGGCTCCCTTTGACGGCGGCATGAATCCTCCACTTCGCCTAACAGGGCCCTTGCAGGGCCCTTTTTTTGGCCCAGCAGTTCGGTATGAGGACTGTTGTGACTGGTTCTCTCACCCTTAGCGCGTATCCCGGCGACATGGTCCTGTGAGAAATGCGGGCGCTCAGGGCAAAACTGAAAGCGGAAATTAATTGAGCGCTATGTGCCGATATGCGGCTGCCGGATTGCTCGAGGAAATAGAAAAATGCAGGCGTCACGGACAAACGCATGACGCCTGCAAAGTGCGTTATGTTGATTTGGCGCCTAGTAACAACGCGGTTGAGTTTCTGAATAGCCGCTATATATCGACGGCATGTTGTAGCGTAGCTCACGCCACCGCC
>DASRAF010000257.1:0-16468 GCA_035638295.1 Pseudolabrys sp. | reverse complement strand
CGTCCGCGCGCGTATCGATCCGACACGGAAACGCATCGACCTCGACCAAGGCGATTTTAGCCGGGTCGACACGCGCGCCGAGCACAATGTCGGCGTGGCGCTGACCGGTCGCTTCGATTATTCCGGAACGGAACCGCATATCGCCTTCGGCGTCGCATGTACGCGCATGCCCGTGTCGGCGATGAAACGGATCTGGCCGATATTTGCCGCCGCCGACGTGCGGGCGTGGGTGTTGGAGCACATCTCCGGTGGAATGGTCGAGCGCGCCGTGATCGCCGGCAATGCTCCCCTGGAAGTATTCAAGCATGACGGACCCCCGACGCCGGACGACGGTCTTTCGATCGACATCGAAACAAGTGGGACTACCGTTCGCCCGATCGCCTCCTTGCCGGCGATCCGGGATGCCGATCTGACCCTTCGCATTGTCGGACGTAATGCCGTGGTCAATATCGGCCGCGGCACGGCCGAGGTCGCGACGGGGCGCAAACTGAACGTCGCGGGCGGCGTGTTCGAGGTGCCGGATACCCATCCGAAGCCGGTATCGGCACGCGCTGCGTTCCGTATTGACGGCACCATGCCGGCCACGGCCGCGCTTCTTTCAAGCGAAGGTTTGCGCGAAACCGTCGGCATCACGCTCGATCCCGCATCGACTCGGGGCACGGTGACCGCACAGGTCGGGGTCAATATGCTAATCGGCCGAAATGCGCCCAAGGACAATGCGACCTATACGATCAATGCTGACCTGGTGAATTTTGCCGCGGAAAAGATGTTACTGAGCCAAAAAGTCGAGGCCTCTCTGCTCAAGGCGACCGCGACACAAGACGGGTTTCAGATCAAAGGCGACGTCAAGATCAACGGCACTCCCGCGACAATCGATGTCCGCAAGCAGAAAGACGATACCGACGCCGAACTGCACATGCAGGTGATGATCGATGAAGCGGCGCGGCGCCGGCTAGGCATGGACCTTGGCAATGCTGTGACCGGCAATATACCGGTCAAGGTCGTCGGTCATGTCGGCGACAACGCCAGCGACGAAGGCTTGAGCATTGAGGCCGATCTCACGCCGGTCAAGATCGACAATCTTCTGCCAGGGTGGGTGAAAGCGGCCGGGAGACCCGCACGCGCCAGTTATGTAATGATGAAAACCGGGAAGAGTGTTCGCTTTGACGATTTGAGCATTGACGGTTCGGGCGCGACGGTGCGGGGCTCGATCGAATTTGACAGCAACAACGAAGTCTCGTCGGCGAATTTTCCGGTATTTGCGCTGTCCGAAGGCGACAAAGCCACATTGAGGGCCGACCGCGCCGGCGACGGGGCGCTTCGCGCCGCGATGCGCGGCGATATTTATGATGGACGCAATTTCGTCAAATCATCGATGACCGGTTCGTCCGACAAGAACAAACCGAAGCAGATCGACCTCGATCTTGATGTCAAGCTCGGCACGGTGGCCGGCTACAACGGTGAGACGTTACGTGGTCTCGATCTGAAAATGTCACGACGCGCGGGCCACATTCGCAGCTTTGCCATGGCGAGCAAAATCGGTCGCGACACGCCGCTCAACGGGGATTTGCGCGTACGATCGCGCGATAATCATCAGGTGATCTTTTTTGAAACTGACGATGCCGGTGCGTTGTTTCGCTTCACCGACATGTATCCGAGGATGTATGGCGGCCAGATGTGGGTCGCCATGGATCCACCCACGCAAGAGCAGACGCCGCAGGTCGGCACGCTTTTCATCCGGAGATTTGTTGTGCGCGGCGAGCCGGCGCTCGAAAAAGTGGTGTCCGGTGCGCCGAACGCCGCCGGCACGAGCGGCGTGGATTTCTCGGAGATGCGCGCGGATTTCACGCGTTTCCCTGGAAAGATGTCGGTTCGCGAAGGCGTCCTACGCGGGCCGCTGGTCGGCGCGACGGTCGAAGGGAACATCGACTACGCGCGCGATGAGGTGCACTTGCGTGGGACATTCGTTCCGTTCTACGGCCTCAACAACATGTTCGGGCAGATACCGATTGTTGGGCTGTTCCTCGGCGGGGGCAACAAAGAGGGGCTGCTCGGCATCACCTACGAGGCTGTCGGCCCGCCAAGTGCGCCGCGCATCACGGTCAACCCGGTCAGCGCGATAGCGCCCGGTCTGTTGCGCAAATTCATCCCTTCGCCTGGGACATTCGATCCCAATTTCCTGCCGCCATCGCGGTGAGCGGGCTATTTCGGCTTGAGCTGGAAATGGCGTTTCTTGCCAATCGACAAGATGTGGACGCCTTCGGGTGTGGCGTTGTCGGTCGTAAGGGTCAGTTTCTCGTCGGTCACGACGACGCCGTTCAATTTTATCCCGCCGTTCTTGATCTGACGGCGCGCTTCGCTGGTCGAAGAGACGGCGCCCGTCTGAACAGCGGCAATGAGAACACCAATCGGGTGCTCGACGAGCACGGTTGGCAAAGTTTCGGCTGGGGCGCCTTCTTCAAAAGTCTTTCGTGCCGTTTCGGCGGCCTGGTCCGCGGCTTTGCGGCCGTGCACGAGGGCAGTCGCCTCGGTGGCGAGGACCTTCTTCGCCTCGTTGACTTCGTTGCCCTTGAGCGCGGCAAGACGCGCGATCTCATCGAGCGGCAGCACGGTGAACAGCTTGAGAAAACGGACGACGTCACCATCCTCGGTGTTCCGCCAGTATTGCCAATAGTCGTAAAAGCTCACCAGGTCGGCATTGAGCCAAACCGCGCCGGCTGCCGTCTTGCCCATCTTTGCACCGGACGAAGTCGTGATCAGCGGCGATGTGAGAGCGAACAACTGTGCGTTCTGCATGCGCCGGCCAAGATCGATGCCGTTGACGATGTTTCCCCACTGATCCGAGCCGCCCATCTGCAGGATGCAGTTGTAGCGCTTGTTGAGCTCGACGAAGTCGTAAGCCTGCAGGACCATGTAGTTGAATTCGAGAAACGATAATTCGTGCTGGCGATCGAGCCTCAGTTTCACCGAGTCGAACGAGAGCATGCGGTTGACCGAGAAATGGCGGCCGACGTCGCGCAGAAAGTCGATGTAGTTGAGCTTGTTCAGCCAATCGGCGTTGTTGCTCATGATGGCGGTGCCGCCGGCGTCTTCGAATTTCAGGAACTTCGAAAAGACCGCGCGGATGCCCTTGAGGTTTTCATTGATCGCCTCGTCGGTGAGAACACGACGGGTCTCGTCCTTGCCTGACGGATCGCCGACGCGGGTTGTGCCGCCACCCATAAGCGCAATGGGGCGGTGTCCCGTCTTCTGCAGCCAGTACAGCATCATGATCGGCAGCAGCGAGCCGACGTGCAGTGACGCTGCCGTACAATCAAAGCCGATATAGGCGGTGATCTGTCCCGCCTTGGCGCGAGCGTCCAGCGCTTCAGGCTCCGATACCTGATGGACGAAGCCGCGCTCCGCGAGGACGTTCAAGAAGTCGTATTTATAAGCGCTCATTGCCGAGCTCGGGCGGCCTTCTTGTTTCGTCGCCGGGTGGTGTAACAGGTCCGGCGTCGGATTCAACAATGCACGGCCGCGAAAAAAAGGAACCCCGCGCGACACCCTCTTGCGTCATCTCTTCTTTTTCAGGAAGGCCGCGCAAAAACCTGCATCGAATTCGCGGTAGTTGTTGGTGATCTCTTCGCCCTTGCGAATGGTGCGCCTTGCCACGATGTGCCCGTTCCGCCAATGCGTATTAGCGTTGTCCGAATGGTTCATGTGGTGATCGTGATCGCTGGTCAGCAGAATCTCGCCGTCGACGCGGTATCCGTAATTCCAGATGTAGTCTCGGGCCGGCTTCGGCAATTTGGCAAATTGCGTCGGTGAATAGACCCTGTCGAAGCCGTCGACGAAACGCCAGACCTTCGTGCCTTTCCGAATAGCCTGGCCCGCAAAAACCCCAAGACCGTGGATAGCACTTCTGTCGAGGTAAGTCTTAACAAGGAGCATGGGTCACTTCGCGGATCGATCGCCGCGTATCGCCAATTCGCCCATCAGCACAGCTTGCCAACGGGCGCTCCGGCCAAACTCACGCTGCCGGCTTGCGTTCTGTTTTCAGCCGCTTGTCGAGATAGGCGCTGACCGAAGTAAGCAGCGCTTCGACCTTGCCGTCAAAGAAATGATTGGCGCCTTGCACAACCTTTTGCTCGATCACGATGCCCTTTTGGGTCTTCAGCTTGTCGACCAGCGTCGTTACGTCCTTGTGTGGGACCACAGCGTCCTTGTCGCCGTGAATGATCAGGCCCGACGAAGGGCAGGGCGCGAGGAAGGAGAAGTCGTAGAGGTTCGCAGGCGGGCAGATCGAGATGAAGCCTTCGATCTCTGGCCGGCGCATCAGCAACTGCATGCCGATCCAGGCACCGAACGAGAAGCCGGCAATCCAGCAGCTTTTCGCCTCAGGATTGATGGTCTGTGCCCAATCGAGGGCTGCTGCCGCATCGGACAATTCGCCCTGGCCATGGTCGAACGAACCCTGGCTGCGCCCAACGCCGCGGAAGTTGAATCGCAGCGCCGAGAAACCGCGGTGCACAAAGGCGTAGTACAGCTGGTAGATGATCGGGTGGTTCATCGTCCCGCCGAACTGCGGGTGCGGGTGCAGGACGATCGCGATCGGTGCGTTCTTCTGTCGCGCGGGATGGTACCGCCCCTCGATGCGTCCGGCGGGACCGGTGAAGATAATCTCAGGCATGGCTATCGACCTCGGACCGGGCTTGCCGCGCCGCGAGGCGGCAGCGGTGTGTTGTCGCCTGGCTGCATTTACTGAACCGGGCACCTAGTTTGGAATTATTCTAATTATACGAATTCCGCTGTTCCCAGCCTCAACACACGCTATAAGGGCCGGGCGATTTCGGGCTTCTAACACAATCCCTAGGGCAAAAAGCAAGCTTTTTGCAGGGTCTGGGCCTGGAAAACGGTAATTAAGTATCGGTGAGGATCTTGGCCGAGCGAGCGTATTTCGACTGGAATGCCACCGCCCCCCTCAGGGAGGAGGCGCGGGCCGCCATGAGCGCGGCCCTGGCTTTCACAGGCAATGCATCGTCGGTGCACGCCGAGGGCCGGGCCGTCCGTCGTTTGATTGAGGAGGCGCGCGAGCGGGTTGCCGAGCTGCTTGGCGCGGACGCGAAGAACGTGACCTTCACGAGTGGCGCGACCGAAGCCAACATGCTCGCGCTCACTCCCGCATTGGAAATTGCCGGGCGCAAGGAGCGGCGCGACCGGTTGTTCGTGTCCGCAATCGAGCATCCTTCAGTTCGTGCCGGCGGACGATTTCCGCGCGAGAGCATCGAAATACTTCCGGTTGCCCGCAGCGGTGTTGTCGATCTGGCTGCGCTCTCACTCGCGCTGAAGAAGGCCGCGCGGCCTTTGGTTTCGGTGATGTTTGCCAACAACGAAACCGGCGTCGTGCAGCCGATCGCTCAAATTGCGGAAATCGTGCACGCGGCGTCCGGCGTGTTCCACGTGGATGCGGTGCAAGGCGCCGGCAGAATCGATTGCGACATCGCGAGCCTTGGCGCCGACCTTGTGAGCATCTCTTCGCACAAGTTGGGTGGTCCGCAGGGCACGGGCGCACTTGTTCGGCGCGGTGACGTCCACATTGCCGAGCCTCTGATGAGGGGCGGCGGGCAGGAACGCGGCCAGCGGGCAGGAACCGAGAACGTTGCCGCCATCGCCGGATTTGGTGCGGCGGCCGTTGTTGCGAAGCTGACTGACACAAGGCGTATAACGGCGATGCGTGATCGGTTGGAACAGGGTCTCAGAGGCGTCACGCCGCAGGCCGAGATTTTTGGTGCCGGCGAAACGCGTCTGCCTAACACGACTTTGTTCGCGGTTCCGGGCGTGAAGGCGGAAACCGCCATAATCGCCTTCGATCTCAACGGGATAGCTGTATCGTCGGGCTCGGCCTGTTCGTCAGGCAAAGTTCAGCCGTCGGATGTCCTCGCGGCCATGGGTATCGACGCTGCCATAGCGCGCGGCGCCATCCGGGCCAGTCTCGGGAACAGCACCACTGAGGCTGAGGTCGATCGCTTCGTTCAAACTTGGAATACCGTTGCGGGATCACTATTTAAGGAGAGAAGCGGCGTCGCTGCCTGAACGGGTGGCCACGGCGCAAACCGCATTTCATCAACCCATGGGAACCA
Source organism: Pseudolabrys sp. (assembly GCA_035638295.1). Lineage (GTDB taxonomy): Bacteria > Pseudomonadota > Alphaproteobacteria > Rhizobiales > Xanthobacteraceae > Pseudolabrys. The sequence goes on along the minus strand of DASRAF010000257.1, from coordinate 10,346 downwards.
GCGCCGAACGATAGCGCGAGCACCATAACCGACAAATCCAACCCGCGGTCCTTGCAACCGTGAGCGGAGGGAAGAATGCCGGCCGTACAAGAGACCGTCGAACAGGTCCGCCGTATCGACGTTGATCAATACAAGTATGGGTTCGAGACCAAGATCGAATCCGAAAAGGCCCCAAAGGGCCTGTCGGAAGACACGATCCGATTCATCTCGGGCAAGAAAAACGAGCCGGAGTGGATGCTGGCCTGGCGGCTGGAAGCCTATCGCCGCTGGCTGACGATGCGCGAGCCGACCTGGGCACGCGTGAACTATCCGAAAATCGATTATCAGGACATCTACTATTACGCGGCGCCGAAGAAGGCGTCGTTGAAATCGCTCGACGAGGTCGACCCCGAGATTCTGCGCACTTACGAAAAGCTGGGAATTCCGCTGCGCGAACAGGAGATCCTGGCTGGCGTGGAGCGCGGCGATGGTACGCGCTCGCGTGTGGCCGTCGACGCGGTGTTCGATTCCGTTTCGGTCGCGACGACCTTCAAGGAAGAACTGAAAAAGGCCGGCGTGGTCTTCATGCCGATCTCGGAGGCGATCCGTGAGCATCCCGAACTGGTGAAGAAGTATCTCGGGTCGGTCGTGCCGACTTCTGACAACTACTTCGCGACGCTGAATTCGGCGGTGTTCTCCGACGGCTCGTTCGTCTACGTGCCGGAAGGCGTGCGCTGCCCGATGGAGCTCTCGACCTATTTCCGCATCAACGAGAAGAATACCGGTCAGTTCGAGCGCACGTTGATCATCGCCGACAAGGGCGCCTATGTCAGCTATCTCGAGGGCTGCACCGCGCCGATGCGCGACGAGAACCAGCTCCACGCCGCCGTGGTCGAACTGGTCGCGCTCGACGATGCCGAGATAAAATATTCGACCGTGCAGAACTGGTATCCGGGCGATGCGCAGGGCAAAGGCGGCATCTTCAACTTCGTGACCAAGCGGGGCGACTGCCGTGGCGCGCGTTCGAAGATCTCATGGACGCAAGTAGAAACCGGTTCGGCAATTACCTGGAAATATCCAAGCTGCATCCTGCGTGGCGACAATTCGCGCGGCGAGTTCTACTCGATCGCAATCTCCAACGGTCACCAGCAGGTCGATAGCGGCACCAAGATGCTGCATCTCGGCAAGAACACGGTGAGCCGCATCATTTCCAAGGGTATCGCGGCCGGACAGTCAAACAACACCTATCGCGGTCTTGTTTCGGCGCATCGCAAGGCCAAGGGCGCGCGCAACTTCACCAACTGCGACTCGCTGCTGATCGGCGACAAGTGCGGCGCGCACACGGTGCCTTACATCGAAGCGAAGAATTCTGCGGCAACGTTCGAGCACGAGGCCACCACCTCGAAGATTTCCGAGGACATGCTGTTCTACTGCCGTCAGCGCGGCATGTCGGCGGAGGAGGCGACCGCGCTGGTCGTCAACGGCTTCGTCAAGGACGTCTTGCAGCAGCTGCCGATGGAGTTTGCGGTCGAGGCCCAGAAACTGATTTCGATCTCGCTGGAAGGATCGGTGGGCTAGGCCATGACGCACTATTGGTTCAGGCCAAAACGATACGGTTACGGTGCGACACCGGTCACGTGGGAAGGATGGGCCCTGACCGTCGGGATTGTGGCCGTTGTCGCACTTTCGATCGTTGCCATGAACCTTCTAGCGGGCCGTTCGAATGTCGGTGTGTGGCTCGCATGGGCGGCGTTCATCGTAATCGCCGTGTTTTGGATGGTCCGTATCAGCCGACAGCGAACCGATGGTAAGTGGCGTTGGCGTTGGGGTCAGCGCCCCGATGAAGGCATTTAATTTAATCGTGTAAGGACGAAGACGTGTCGTTTCTTGAAGTGAAAAATCTGCATGTCGAGGTCGAGGACAAGAAGATCCTCAACGGCCTGACGTTGTCGGTCGAAAAGGGCCAGGTCGCGGCCATCATGGGCCCGAACGGGTCGGGCAAATCGACGCTCGCCTACGTTCTGGCCGGTAAGGACAATTACAAGGTCACCGAAGGTGAGGTGCTGCTGAATGGGGAAAATATCCTCGAGATGTCGCCCGATGAACGTGCGGCCAGGGGTATTTTCCTTGCTTTTCAATATCCGGTGGAAGTGCCCGGTGTTGCCACGATGACCTTCCTGCGCACCGCGCTCAACGCCCAGCGCAAGACGCGAGGCGAAACGGAGGTTTCCACGCCGGAATTCATGAAGCTTGTGCGCGATACCGCCAACCATCTCGGCATCAGCCAGGAGATGCTTCGTCGCGCCGTCAACGTCGGATTTTCGGGTGGCGAGAAAAAGCGCAACGAGATTTTGCAGATGGCGGTCCTGCAGCCGGAGCTGGCGGTGCTCGACGAAACCGATTCTGGTCTCGACATCGACGCGCTCAAGATCGTTGCCGGTGGCGTCAATCGTCTGCGTTCGCCTGAGCGATCGATGGTCGTAATCACGCACTATCAGCGATTGCTCAATTATATTGTGCCCGATGTCGTGCATGTTCTGGCCACCGGCCGCGTCGTGAAGTCCGGCGGCAAAGAGCTCGCGCTCGAGCTCGAGGCCAAAGGCTACGCCCAGTTCCAAGGTGAGGCGGCCTGATGTCCGCGGATGTGCGCGCCATGAAGACGCCGGCCGAGCAGGCACTCAGTTCTGCTTTTGCGGCCACGCGCGGCAAGTTGCCCGGCAAGGGAGCGGTTGTTGCGCTGCGCGACGACGCGTTCCGTCGCTTTGATGCGAGCGGCCTGCCGCATCGGCGCATCGAGGAATGGAAATACACCGACCTGCGTGCGCTGATACGCGAGGCCAAGCCGCTTGCGGAACCTGCCGCCTCGAAGGGCGTCGTGCCGGATCTGTCGGGCGTCGAGGCGAGCCGGATCGCTATCGTCAACGGACGGTATGAACCTGGCTGGAGCGACTACTACAGTTCGTCTGATCCGGGCGTTGTCTTGAGCGAGCTTTTCGCCTTCGTGGGGGAGGAGACGGCGCACGGCCTCATCCCCGGCAAAGACGACATCGCTGTTTCGCTTAACACCGCGTTTATGACGGGGGGCGTCGCGCTCCGGATCAAAAAAGGCGCGCGCATCTGCAAGCCGATCCAACTCGCACACATATTTTCAGGTCCAGCGGCTGCGACCTACCCGCGTTGCGTCGTGATCGTAGAGAAGGGGGCGCAGCTGACGCTGATCGAAAGTTTCGATGGGCCCTCCGGTGCCGACTACCAGGTCAATTCTGTCCTCGAGCTCGTCATCGGCGAAGGAGCGCAAGTCGATCATATCAAGGTTGGCCGCGACGGTGACGCGGCGCTGCGTGTTTCGACCTTAGGCGTCACCGTGGACGCCAAGGCAAGTTACCGCGATTTTGCTTTTACGACGGGCGGTGGGGTGGTTCGCAACCAGACCTTTGTGCGCTTTGTCCGGGAAGGCACTGAAGCCTCGATCAGCGGCGCGACTTTGATCAAAGGACGTCAGCACGTCGATAATACCCTTGTGATCGAGCACGCGGCGGGCGGTTGCACCAGTCGCGAACGATTCAGGTCGGTGCTCGATGGGGAAAGCCACGGCATATTCCAGGGCAAGATCGTCGTCGAGCCGCACGCGCAAAAGACCGATGCCAAAATGGCAAGCCACGCGCTGCTATTGTCGGACGAAGCAGAAGCAGACAACAAGCCTGAGTTGGAAATCTTTGCCGACGACGTGCAGTGCGGTCACGGCGCCACGGCCGGCGCACTCGATAGTGGCCTCAAATTCTACCTGATGTCGCGCGGCATTCCTGAAAAGCAGGCGGAAGCTTTGCTCATCCAGGCCTTTATCGGTCAAGCGATCGAGGAGATCGCCGATGAGAGAATTCGGGAATCGCTGATGCAGACTGCAGTCAACTGGCTGGGCGCGCGAGGGTAACCATGCATCCCGCAGTCACCAACGGTTCATATGACGTTGGCCGCATCCGCGCCGATTTTCCGGCGCTTGCGCTCAATATTTATGACAAACCGCTGGTCTATCTCGACAATGCGGCGTCGGCGCAGAAGCCAAAGCAAGTTCTAGATCGATTGGAGAAAGCCTACACCGAGCAATATGCCAACGTGCATCGCGGTCTCCACTATCTCGCAAACGAGGCAACCGAGGCCTACGAGGGTGCGCGCGAGACAGTACGTGCATTTTTGAACGCCGGTCGCAAGGAAGAAATCATCTTTACCCGCAACGCCACCGAGGCGATCAACCTTGTCGCGTACACGTTCGGGCGCGAGCGTATCAAGGCCGGTGATGAAATCGTCCTCTCCATCATGGAGCACCATTCCAATATCGTGCCATGGCACTTTCTGCGCGAACGCCAGGGCGCGGTGATCAAATGGGCGCCAATTGACGACGATGGCAATTTTCAGCTCGACGAATTCGAGAAGCTGCTGACGCCACGCACGCGCATGGTTGCGATTACGCATATGTCAAATGCCCTCGGTACCGTCGTTCCAGTAAAAGATGTCGTGAGGCTTGCGCACGCGCGCGGCATTCCGGTCCTGGTCGACGGGGCGCAGGCGGCGGTCCACATGGATGTCGATGTGCGCGACATAGACTGCGACTTCTATGTCTTTACCGGCCACAAGGTGTATGGCCCCACGGGCATCGGCGCGTTGTACGGCAAATACGAACACCTGGCGACAATGCCGCCATTCAATGGCGGCGGCGAAATGATTCATGAGGTGTTCGAGGATCGCGTTACCTATGGAGAGCCGCCCCACAGGTTCGAAGCGGGCACTCCAGCGATCGTACAGGCGATCGGTCTCGGTGCTGCGATCAATTATGTCAATTCCGTCGGCAAGGCTCGCGTTCGTGCGCATGAAAACGGCTTGGTCAAATACGCGCACGAGAAACTTGGCCAGATCAATTCGCTGCGAATCATCGGCAATGCGGCCGATAAGGGCCCGATCGTCTCATTCGAAATGAAAGGCGCTCATCCGCACGATGTCGCAACGATTATCGATCGCGCCGGTGTGGCAGTGCGGGCCGGCACCCACTGCGTGATGCCGCTACTTGCGCGCTATGGCCTGACGGCCACATGTCGCGCGTCATTTGCCATGTACAATACGAGAGAGGAGGTGGACGCGCTTTCCGCCTCGCTCGTCAAGGCGCAGGAATTTTTCGTATGACCGAAGATAGCCTCGCAAACGCACCAGCTACGGAGAAGCCGCCGGAGAATGCCGCCGTGGTTGGCTCGCCGGCGCTGCCGCAGGATGAACTCAACAAGCTGACCGACGATATCGTTGCCGCGCTGAAAACCGTCTACGATCCGGAGATCCCAGCTGATATCTATGAACTGGGGCTCATCTACAAAATCGATATCGGTGATGACCGGGGGGTTAAGATCGACATGTCACTGACATCACCGAATTGCCCCGCGGCTCAGGACTTGCCGATCATGGTCGAGAATGCGGTGTCGAGCATCCCGGGCGTAAAGGAGACCAAAGTGGCCGTCGTGTGGGACCCGCCTTGGGACCCAAGCCGTATGTCCGACGAGGCGCGACTCGTATTGAATATGTGGTGAATTGAAGTGGGAGCGGCGAGACGCCAGATACAGGTTAAACGAGGACGACTATGACCATGGCACAATCCCGACCTCATGTGATGCGGCTTACCGACGCCGCCGCGACGCGCATCAAGGACGTGATGGCGCGGGCAGGGAAACCCGTGGCCGGCGTTCGCGTCGGCGTCAAAAATGGCGGCTGCGCTGGCATGGAATACACGATGGAGTATGCCGAGGCGGTGAACGCGACGGACGAAGTGGTCGAGGATAAGGGTGTGAAGATCCTGATCGATCCAAAAGCCATATTGTTCCTGCTTGGGACCGAGATGGACTACAAGACCGACAAGCTGTCGGCGCAATTCATATTCAACAATCCGAACCAGACCAGTGCATGCGGCTGCGGTGAGTCGGTGCAGTTGACGCCGGCCAAAGACGCAAACTAAGTTGCGCTAGGCGACTTCTGCAGTGCCGTCGGTCGAGACCTCGGGGTCAATCTCGCAAATTACGCGATTGCGGCCATGCCGTTTTTCGGCATGGAGGGATGTATCGGCGTGCTCGATCAGCGACTGCCTGGTGTCGGCTTTTCGCAGTGTGGCAACTCCGATTGATATTGTCATCCGACTAGATTTTCACCGGTCGAGCGCTTCATCAATTCCTTGGCCATCACCGCCCGGCGAATGTGCTCGGCAACCGTTACGGCCGCCCGCAGCATCGTGTTCGGCAGAATGACGGCAAATTCCTCGCCACCGTCCAGCCGTCAACGCTTGCGTAAACCAGGGTCCGCGCGTCAGGCCTTAAGCGGGACGGGTCGAAGCAAGAAGGCCGGGAGATGGCCTCCGTCGCTTTCCTGCGCGGGCTGATAGGACGGTGACTTGGGAGCAGGCGTATTCTTCTTTGCCTGACGTGCCGGCCCGCGCGCACGATTTCGGTCGCGCGGGGCCTCGGCGTGAGGTCGTTGGCCATGCTCCCGAGGAGAGGGGCTTGCGCTCGTTTCGGACGCTGCCGGTTTATCCATCCAGGGAATGGTCTGGCCGATCAGGCGTTCAATGGCGTGGACCGCCTTGTTGTCGATCGGAGCGACAATCGTGATTGCCGTACCGGAACGTCCGGCGCGACCGGTACGACCGATGCGGTGCACGTAATCGTCGGCGTGATGGGGCACGTCGAAATTGAACACATGACTGACCTCGGGAATGTCGAGGCCCCGGGCGGCGACGTCAGATGCGATCAACAATTCGGCTTCGCCGCGACGAAATCTGTCGAGTGCCGCCATGCGCGCGGGTTGATCCATATCGCCGTGCAGTGCGACGGCATTGAATTTGTGACGGAGCAGGGAGCGATGGAGGTTGGCAACCTCGCGCTTGCGATTGCAGAAAATGATCGCGTTCTTGAAACCGGAGGCAGAGCGGATCAGGCCACGTAGCGTTTCGCGCTTCTCATGCGGTTCGCGACCGGTCGACACCAGCAGCTGCGTGATTGTTGCTGCTGTGGTGGCAGGCTTGGCGACCTCGACACGCACAGGACTGTGCAAGAAGGTATCGGCGATGCGCTGAATCTCCGGCGGCATGGTCGCTGTAAAGAAGAGCGTCTGCCTCGTGAACGGTACCAGTTTGCCAATTCGCTCGATATCGGGGATGAAGCCCATGTCGAGCATGCGATCCGCCTCGTCGATGATGAGCAACTCACAACCCGACAAAAGCAATCGCCCGCGTTCGAAGTGATCGAGCAGGCGACCCGGTGTGGCGATCAAGACGTCGACTCCGCGAAGCAACTTGGCGTCCTGATCGTCGAACGAAACGCCTCCAATGATCAGCGCCACGTTGAGCTTGTGGTTCTTGCCGTACTTCTCGAAGTGTTCGGCAACCTGCGCCGCGAGTTCACGCGTCGGCTCGAGAATGAGCGTGCGCGGCATGCGCGCGCGAGCGCGACCCTGTTCCAGCATGGTCAGCATCGGCAGCACGAAGGCAGCGGTCTTTCCGGTGCCGGTTTGTGCAATGCCGAGCACGTCGCGCCGCGCAAGCACATGCGGGATGGCCTGATCTTGAATTGGGGTGGGAGCTTTGTAGCCAGCCGTTTTGATGGCGGCGAGAACTTTGGCAGATAAGCCGAGATGAGAAAAGGGCATATAACCTCAGAAGCCGCCCAGAGCGCGCTGGACTAACAAAACCAGTTGCTTTGCGCGGGGACGGCCGAATCTTCATGTCAGATCGGTTGCACGGAACATAGGGTGCAAAGGGCCAAAGTCAATGCTTTGCACGACGATAAGTGGCATTAATTATTAGCTTTTTAGCTCTGAAGCGCACGATTGCCGCTTTTTATTACCTAACTCGACGGAATAACGCCGTCGGCAACGCCACTGTGCAATGGTTTTCGGTTAGCGTCCCTTTGCCGCTGGCGGAGCGGGACTTATAGGGGAGCGCTAATTTATCGCCGGAAACAAATGATGCGCACGCAAGTTGGAATTATCGGAGCGGGGCCCGCCGGACTTATGCTGGCAAGGCTGCTGCATCTTCAGGGCATCGAGTCGATCATCATCGAAAATCGCAGCCGCCATTACATCGAGAATCGCATCCGTGCCGGCTTGATCGAGCATTGGGCTGCTGACTTCCTCATCGACGTCGGCGTCGGCAGCCGCATGCAACGCGAGGGCATGCTGCATTGGGGGATCAATGTCGGCATCAATGGCGATCTGCACCGCATTGACTTCAAGAAACTGGTGGACAAGCGCGTTACGATTTACGGGCAGCAGGAAGTGGTGAAGGATCTCGTGGACCGTCGAATTTCCGACGGCGCGCCTTTGCTCTTTGAGGTCGACGACGTCACAGTTCACGACCTGAAGACGCAAAAACCGAAAATCCGTTTCAAGCATGACGGGCGACGCCAGGAAATCGACTGCGATTTTATAGCGGGGTGCGACGGCTTCCACGGCGTCTGCCGGCCGAGCATTCCGGACGGCGTGCTGAGTGTATTCGAACGAGACTATCCGTTCGGCTGGCTCGGCATCCTGTCGGAGAGCCCGCCACCCGATCACGAATTGATCTATTCCTACACCGATCGCGGCTTTGCGCTTTACACCATGCGTTCCCCAAGCTTGGCGCGCCTCTATCTTCAATGTGATCATGATGAGGAGATTGAAGCCTGGCCCGACAACCGCATCTGGGATGAATTGCACAGGCGGCTCGGCGGAGCCCGCAAACTTGCCGAAGGCAAGATGCTGCAAAAGGGCATTACGCCGATGCGCAGTTTCGTTGTCGAGCCAATGCAGTATGGGCGACTTTTCCTTGCCGGCGACAGCGCGCACATCGTTCCTCCGACTGGCGCAAAAGGGATGAACCTTGCATTTGCCGATGTGGTGATGCTCTCGCGCGCTTTGGACGCTTACTACAAAAACAAAAACAACGATCGGCTGGAAAACTATTCGACCATGTGCCTGCGCCGGGTTTGGTATGCGCAGCGGTTCTCCTGGTGGATGACCCAGAGCATGCACCGTTTCCCGAACGAGTCGGCTTTTGACCGCCGGCGACAACTTTCGGATCTTGACTATCTCACCAGCTCAAGCGCGGCAGCAACCTCGTTGGCCGAACAATATGTTGGCCTTCCCGTAGGCTAGTCTTGCAACACCGACCGAAGCGGCCGACGCAAGAGCATGATTGCGAAGCCGGCCGCGCTGGATATAAACGCGAGCATCAGGAAAAAATTGGCTTTGTCCATGGTTGACCAGAATGTGCCGAGATAGCCGGCCAGAAATCCGCCGACGAAGCTCGTGGCAAGCCAAACTCCCATCATCATCGATAGCAGTGTCTTCGGCGCGATCTTGGTCACGAGCGATAGACTGGTTGGAGAAAGATAAAGTTCGCCGACGGTGATGACGACAAAGTAGAAGAACAGCCACAGCCAGCTAGCTTTGCCGCCACCGGCGGTCCAGGCGGCAGCCACCATGACCAGGTAGGCGAGGGCATTGATCAGGCATCCCATAGCAAGTTTTGTGCTGGTTGTGGGCTCGCTTCTCCCCTGCCAACGCCATAGCGCAACGATGAACGGCGTGAACGCAAAGATCATGAAGGGGTTGAAAGCCTGGAACCAGGTCACGGGAATTTCGCCGCCAAGAAAATGTCGATCGGTGAATTGGTCGGCCCAGAGCGTGATCGTGTTTCCCTGCTGTTCGTAGGTCGCCCAGAACAGACTGACGGGTGCGAATAGCAGCAAAAGGGCTGCAATTGACTGCCAGGCTTTTGCGTCGAGTGTGGCGTGAGACGCTGCGCGTTTTTCGAAAGCGTCGCGCGGCAGGTGTGGCGTAGCGGCGAGGTAAATGACCAGTCCAATCGTCATCCCAATTCCGGCTGCCATGAAGCCGTAATGCCAGCCAAGTTCTTCACCGAGCGTGCCGCAGACGAGCGGCGCGAGAAACGCGCCCAGATTGATGCCGACGTAGAAAATCGAAAAAGCGCGGTCTCTGCGCCGATCACGTGGCGGATAGAGTGAGCCGACCTGGGTGGAAATGTTTGGCTTGAATGCTCCGTTTCCGAGAATCAGAAAACCGAGAGCCACCAGAAACAAATGTTCGAAAGCCATCATGAAATGCCCGATGGCCATCAGCGTGGCGCCAATGATCACCGTTCGGCGCTGGCCGAGCACGCGGTCGGCCACTAATCCACCGAAGATGGGTGTCAAGTAGACCAGTCCCGTATAGATGCCGTAGATCTGCGAGGCGAGCGGCTGCGGCGCCAGCGGGCCGAATACGAATTCCAATCCGTGCTTGAAGACTGCAAAGCCGAGAACCTCGGTGGAACTTTGCGGCGTGAACAAATACTTGACCAT
>DASRAF010000256.1:0-43238 GCA_035638295.1 Pseudolabrys sp. | reverse complement strand
AGACGATGTTGGGCCGCTGCGACGGTTGCTGCGCGGTTGCGGAAGTGATCGTCAGCATTGCGGCAGCGAGCAACCCCATCAAACCGAGCCAGATTTTTCTGCTGGCGGCCATGATTGAAATCCTCCCTTTTGCGCTGTCGTTAAAATGCAAATGCGGCCCCCCGTCTTGTCTGGGCAGGTCGCACTGCAAAGAAATTCTTCACTGGAAGTGGAAAGGCGTACATTGGCCTTAGGGGCAATGCCAAAAGTGCTTGTTATTGTTGGCTTGAAGTACAAACGCTTGGTACAAATGCAGACGACGGCTGTCAGAAAGTTCAAGTTTTTCAGCAACTTTGGTCTGCGCTGGCCGTTTCCTCTCGGCGGCACCACGCTAATCTAATCCAAGGGGTTTGAAGCGCCCGCGAGTACAATAATTCCCATCCGATGGAATGTGTCCGTCAGCCCTGACGGGGACTTGTATTCTGCGGCGGCCCCAAGGTATTGAACCGCGCCTTCTGCTCATCGGTTAAGGACATATAGAAGTCGGCGAGTGCAGGGCGTACCGTCTTAACAGCCGCTGTCATTGCATTGAGGCGCTTCCCGACGGCATCAAACCGGTCTATCGGCGCTTGCGGCAGTTCGGTAGGGCAGGATGCCTGCAACTGATTGGCAGCTTCCGCTGAGGCGGCCTTTAGCTTGTCGAATACGTCCTGTTGTTGCTGCGTTGGTTTGATGATCTGCTCTATGCGCTGTACAGGCAGCTGCGTGAAGCTTTCCTCGCGGCGGCTGCACAGCGCGGCCAGATCGTTGCTTGGAGTGGGGACTCGGCGTGTTCTCGCGCTCGCGACCGGAGCAAGCGCGGCGAAACGCTGCCTCTGCTGGTCATTCAACGAATTGTAGAAATCGTCGAGCGGCGTACGCACAATCCCCATTGCCTGGTTCATGCCGTCCAGCCGCTTCTGAACAGTATCGAGCCGTCCCAGCGGCGTCATCGGGACTTCGCTGGAACAGGAGGTTTTGAGAACATCGCTCGCCTGCGTTGAAGCGGCTCTTAACGCATCGAGTGCTTTGAGTTGTTCGTCCGTCAGCGGGATTGTTTTCTCGATGCGATCGATCGGAAGATCGGTCACGCCTGGCGCGAGGCCGCCGCAGGTTTGCGCCAACTCGCTGCCGTTGAGTGTCGAGCCTGTCGTTTCGCGATCGACGTAACGCATTTTGGCGTGGCGCGTGCGTGCGTAGCCGTATCCGTAGTTTCCGTAAACATCGTAGTAGGGCTGGCCGTAGGCATAGGAGTAATAGGGACCGGGCCAGAATATGGCATCCCATACGAAAAATGGGTCGAACCAGACCGGATAGTAATAGCCGTAGGGCCAAAGCACGAAGGCGAAGAGGTCGCCGTAGAAGAAGGGCCAGAACACCGATCCGCCCCACCATCCGCCCCATCCGCCCCATCCACCGTTCCACCCTACGTTCCAGCGATTGCCCCAGTGGTTCCAGGCGGCGTGGCCCCCGAGCGCGCCAGCGGCACCTAATTTGCCCGCGTGCGAAAGACCGCTGTGAGTGAAGCTCTTGCCATGAGCGAAACTCTTTCCATGAGCGAAGCTCTTGCCATGACTGCTTAAACCGCGGACATGCGACCCGTGCATACGCGCACCACTGAAATGTCCTCCGCCGCCCCAGTGCCCGCCGCGTCCGCCATGACCGCCGCCATGACCGCCACCGCCGTGACCGCCACCCCCATGGCCGCCACCGCCTCCTTTCGCCATGCTGGGGTCAGCTGCGAGGACTAACGCGCCGAGCGCAACTGTCGCGACGAGCACTTTGACAATCTTGATTGTCATAGGGGCCACTCCTGTGCGGGACGCAAACTAAAGGCACTCTTGTGCCAAACTCAAATTTAAACGCGGTCCAAGAAAATTTTGTTCCACAGACGCGGATAACGCGGCGTAATTTCGATAGCAAAGAGTACAAAAGCTGAGTACAAAGAACGTCAGTGGGCTGTCCTGAAGTTAAATTGTTTCAGTAGGTTAGCTGATCGCCGGCCGTTTCCTCTCGACCGCACCAATAGATTGTCGGTGGGACACCACGGTGGTATCCTTCCGCACGCAGGTGAGGTGATTTCGTTCGGAATTGTAGGCATTTCTGAAATTGCCCGCAGTCTCCCCTAGGGAGCGCCAATAAAATCAAGCACTTTCTTAAATCGCGACCTGCCGTATCCAATAAATGTCCAATACACATGGGCGCATACTTGTAAGTGTATATTCAGGAGGCGGCTGTTCATCGAGATGATGAAGCAACTCGGCTGCGCGCCGTCGCAGGGCTTCACCCGCAAATCTAAATCGATCACCGTCCCGCAACTGTCGCAGTGATGAACAGCCAGTGATGCTGTGATGTGAGTGCGGCGGCGATTTTCCGCCAAAACCAAACATAGCCTTTGGCGGAAAGCGTTGTGTTGAAACGGCGGACAGTCGCTAGCGCGTGACGTTGCGCTTCCCACTTACGCCGCATACCCGTGACGTTGTCGCGGATTTCGTCGTTGCGCGCGTTATAGCCCATGCTGCACTATCACAGACGTTGTTTAAAAGGCTTTGATTATGCAGTCGGTCGAGTAGCTTTCTGGACTCCTGGCAGCAACGCCGTCCGTTTCAATGATTTCGTCGGATTGCCGCAATCTAATAGTGATCTTCCACAACCACTCGTGATCGCTGGCCAACTGTCTTTTGGCGTCGAGTAAGTCCGGGGCATTTTAAAGGACTGGCTCATCCCTCTGCCTTGAAAAACCGCAAGCCCAATCCGGTAACTGCTGTGGCGAACGCAAACAGCAAAATAACTTCCAATCCCCCATCACCATGGTCAGCGAAAAACCCAAATATCTTTCTATGAAATCCACGGCTTCGTTTCTCAAAGAAAGCCGTGCCTTCCTCCGCTACCACGCCATGTGAATTGTTTGAATTGGACCTTGGGCCAACGGTGCTTGAATAAGGTTCGATTTCTGTGACGGCGGGCACAGCGGTCAAATCCATTTTTAATTATTTTGGCCTTCAGTGGCGCGTACCGCCAATAAGGCCGGACTGCCAAATGAGTACCAACATTTTTCATCGCAAGACTCAAAAGCCTTGCAAAAAATGCGGAGGTTGCTCAACGCACGCCCTAACTATTCCGAGGACCGCCGACAATGATGCTTACGAAGTCTACCAGTGCACCGAATGCAATTATGTTGACTGGATATTGCAAAATCAGTGGAGCAAACAACCCGCCCCGCGGGGGATCGTTAGTAGCTAGTTATCCGAACCAATGTCCGGCCACGCCTGCGGCAAATAAATGACGATGATATTTGTCAAAGCAATCAGTACGGCGCGCAGGTTTGAGTCCATGCGCTTTGTTGTTTGCTGTCATGCGCGAGTTTCTTGACGATCTTCCCTATGCGTTCGTAGTCCTCGGCAATCCTAGCCATGATCGCTTTTGTTTCGGCGTTATTCATATCGTCGGCAATGGTACGTACTTCCTCGGCTCGGAATCCCCAATATTCTGGATTGTTCAACTGCGAAGTCATCTGACTGGCCTCTCCTATGTGAACTGCGTAGCACCGATTGCTCGGTGCCGTTATGTCTTTTGACACATCGGATTGAAGTTTTTTGTTACGTGCTAAAGCCCCCGGCGTCGTCCGCCAGGCCGGTGCGCGCTAGCTTCACGACTGCCGGCGGCGGCCATCTCTAGCGCAATCGCGTTAGCGAATAAAAAAATTCACGAATTCTAGCATGCCGCATACGACGACAATGACGACGAGTGCCACGACCACGCCACGAAAGCTTGGGTCGGTATGTTTTAAGGGCAAGTCGTTCATAGGTCGCTAGCTTGTTAAAACGGAAGCCTCGCCAAGCGCCCCCGGTGATCGTTACGGAGCGCGATTGCCTCAAGAAGAAGCGTGTTGCCCAACAAGCTTGGCAATGCGTTCGTAGTCTTCGGCAATTCGCAGCATGATGGCCTTAGGTTCGCCGTGCTTCATGTCATCAGCAATCGTGCGTACTTCCTCGGCGCGGTACCGCCAAAATTCCGGGTTGTCCAGTTAGTTCGCGGGCATAGGTCAACCGAAATTAGCTTGTTGTCGCCTATACCTTTCCTGTGCCCTGATCAGAGCTATGCGTCTATAAAATTTGACATAGTGCGATGCGATGTGCTGTCAGCCTACCGCCTTTGACGCTACCTGATAGGCCATTTCAAAAAGCTGAGTGGGATCGTAGTCGGCTGTGTCACCTGATCGGGCGTGCCGAACAATTGCATCACGTGACAGAGGTGCCGACCCCGACACATGTCCGTCGTCGGAAATCCGAACAAATATGTAGTGGCTTTGCGTCGGTTTGAAAAAAACATTCACACCAGACGCTAATACATGCGTCTCGAAATCGTTTTCGGTGGGCGTTATCGAAATTTTGCTCTCACTGTTTCACCATAGGCGCACACCGAACATTCGTAGGTTCGCGCTTCATAGTCGGATGCACGACAGGAACAACTGCAATCCGCAACTTGGACACCGACGTCTGGCAATCGGAGCCAACGGGGAGGGATCAGGACGATTTGGCTGTGGCATGGGACGCTCCCTTACTGCTTGGCACAGGCGGGAGAATGATTGAGTCTCTCAGTCACCGACGCTGGCAGGGTCTCGGTCGGTGATGATTTAGGCTATGGCCGTCTCTAGGTAGGCGTCTGTGCGCTGTGCGACTCTGTTTGCGATGTTGCAACGCACTGTGCACATTTTTTCGTGTTTTTTATGCCCTTTGACATGCGCCGCTTTCCGTTAGCGCGACTTCCGGGTCGGGATGATAACGCGACACGCCGGCGGCCAACATGCGCGTACTAACGCGAGCGCTGGATCGGCACTCTAAAAAGCACCGCACCCTCATCGTTGGTGACCCGGATGGCTCGGGTGGTCAGGTCGGCCAAATGTGCTTTTCCAAGATTAGTCGCCAGTTCTAGGGCACGCGTTCGCGCTGCCTCATTGTCGGGAAGCACTGTGGCTAGGCTGTCAAAAACTTCGACACCATCGACGATATGGAAATGGTAACGCGGCACGTATGAAAATGCCGCCAAGGACGAACCGTTCCGCCTCGTACCCACCTCCGCGTCAGGACACTATCGGCTTTTGCGACCTGTCGGCATCTTGCCGCTGATACCGAACTCTTCCGACTTAGTGCCAAAAGCTGCGGACCCGAAGCCTTCGGCAGCAAGGCCGCGCTTTAGAAGCTCGCGGACTGCGGATGCACGGCTTGGCATACGCGTCTTGTACCGAAAATCGTCCAAGAGGATCAGTTCGTCACCGGAGAGCATGATCTGCAATCGCTCACCCCGGGTGTCTCCATTCGCCATGGGGCATACCTCGCTTAGTCAACAACGCAATATGAGTAAGTTACTCATATTGCGATTACAGCGCAAGCCCACAATAAACAATCAAAAGCTCATAAGGTTCCAACTAAGCGAATGCCTTATACATCGCTAATAGCCCATAAGGTTCCAAAAGGTAAAAAAGATGCGGATCACCAGCCCAAGCAAAAGGATCGCTGTGATCAAATTCGCCTGTCAGCACAAAGGTTGGTTGCAAAGAAACAGAATTGACGACGCAGGGGTGCAGCGTAGCGTCGGAGGTATGAAACAGATCGAACTCAAGTCAGTGACCGGATCGGCACTGCATCTTTGTCAGCAATGCGGGCATCCCATGCGTCTGGTCGGAAGCGAGCCGCACCCCGCTCAAGCCAACACCGACCTTCTCACCTACTGCTGCACCTCGTGTGAGGAATTTCTGGTGTTGCCGATGGAAAGCGCGGCAGACGCTACCTTAGGGGCCTCGACGTAAACGGGGGTCACGCGAAGTTCAGATCGAGGTTGTGCTGTGCTTAAGTCAGTCAGTGCACGTGCAAGACGGTGCCATGAGTGGGCGTCCAAAGCGCGACAACGCGCCCTCGAAAGCACTGACCCCGTATTGCGCGACGAATATTTGGCGTCTGAAGAACGTTGGCTCAAGCTCGCGGAGAGCTACGAACTGACCGAGCGGCTCACCGATTTCCTAAATAAGCCGGCTGCTTTTCCAAAACATCCCGAATGTCCGAATTGTCATGTACCGATGTGGCTCGTCGCAATCCAAAACAATTGTGAAAAGATGGAATATTTGTACGAGTGCAAAGCCTGCGAAGACAAAATGTTTGTCACGGACGACTAAGCAAAATCATGGGAATACGCAAACTGATCGCGAATGGCGCTTTTGGCCCAGACGAAATTCGGGTCATGTCGGATGCCTATGAGGCTGCACTCGTCATTCTCCAGCTCGACAATAGTGACGATCCGATCACTGAGCTGATCGCAAAATCTATCATCAATGTAAGTGCAGCTGGTGAACGTGATTCGGCAATGATGGCGGAACGCGCGATTAACGCGCTGGGCATTCGACGACCGAGCGCGGCCTAGCTCATCCGACACAGCCCTCACCGTTTTGGCACTCTATATGTTTCGCTTTGGGCCAAAAGCAGACATTGGCGACAGCTCACTGTTTCTTGACGCGGTCAAAAGCCGACATTTACAGTGCAAAGAATGCGAACAGTGTGCGCGCGCATTAGGTCAGAAAATAGGCTCCGTCGTTTTTTCCGTAAGTTGTGCCCGGGGTTTACGGCGACGACGCACTGCTCAATGCAGCGCGGGCGTTTTTCCCCCAAGCAATGTAACACGCGTAGTACTGAGCTAATCCTTCTTTCAGCCCGCTTTCGGCATTTGCAAAAGAGGCCGTCGTCCATCGGCGCGAGTTGTCACGTCTGCCTGAACCGGAAAAATGGGTATCTGCGAGCGCATCGGAATTACAGTCAGTCGCAAATTGGGCAATAGCTCTTCTCAGGGTGCTCGACGGTAGATACCCCCGGGGGGGCGCTAATGGATCGGAGTCCCAGGGGTCGACATTACTTTAGCCACAACCCGATGGCGCTTCTTCAGTTTACCGCCGATAACCGTGATTATCGGAGGCATCGGAGCAGTGGGGTAGAGTTCACACGTGCAGTAAGACTTGGTGTTTCCATGCGGTCTATTTGGTTGGGGGTTGTGATTAGCCAAGTCACGTTACGTCCACTGCGCACAATTGTGGGCATGACCACAATTGCGACCGTGCTCTTCGGAGCATGGAACGCTTACGCGGACCAGCGCGGCGATGCGCTTGACGCCGCGATCCCTGCGGCCATGCAAAAAGCTTCGGTTCCCGGAGCCATCGTTGGTATTTGGCAAGATGGCCACGCACCCTACGTACGGACCTTTGGCGAGCGCAATGTGGCGACGCGCGAGCCGATGGCACCTGATCTCTATATGCGCATCGGCAGCACCAGTAAGACCTTTACGGTCACAGCCATGTTGCTGCTGGCGGACCAGGGCAAGCTTGGTCTTGATGATCCGATCGACCGCTATGTGATAGGCGTGCCGAGCGGCAACCAGATCACGCTAAGGCAGCTCGCGGCCATGCGCAGCGGGCTTTACAACTACAGTGACGAAACCAATCAGGACCTGCCGCAGCAGCCCTTCCGCCAATGGTCGCCACGCGAACTGGTGGAGGTCGCATACCGCCATCCGCTGCTGTTTCCGCCGGGCAGCGCCTTCGACTATTCCAACACCAACACGGTCCTGCTCGGCATGGTGGTCGAGAACGCCTCCGGTCAGTCGCTCGCATCCTTCATCGAGCAGCACATCTTGCAGCCGCTGGGTATGACCCACACTGTTTTTCCGGTTGGAGCCGAAATGCCCGCTCCCCACGCCCGCGGCTACTTCAAAATGCCGGACGGCACCGTCGTTGACGCAACGGACTGGAATCCGTCGTGGGGCTGGGCGTCGGGAAATATGATCTCGACGCTCGAGGATCTGCGCGTGTGGGCCCATGACTTCGCAATGGGTAAGCTGCTGTCGCCCGCCATGAAGCGCGAGCGCGACCAGTTCATGCCAGCACCCCAGGAAGGCGACGGAGCGCTGTACGGCCTGGCAATTGAAAACCAGAACGGCTGGATCGGACACAATGGTAACACCATGAGCTACATGGCCTATCCCTACTACTTGCCGTCCGAGGCGATCACGATGGTCGTGCTGCTGAACTCCGGCGTCGATATTCCCGGCTCGTGGGCCATGATGCAGGACATTACCAGGATCATCACTCCCAACAACTTGTGGCCTGGCCTACCGAAGCAGTAAATCTCCAATAAGGAATGTCCGCGTTTGAGGGTAAAGCGGACAGACGAAATGTCATTGGACCAGGGTCCGCCTGACTTCAAAATGTTGAATGGTCGCACGACTGTCTGCAAAAGCGGCGGGCGACCGCGCCTGTGAAAGTTTACCGATTCCGAAAATCTAACCGTTAAAGCGGCGGAAGTAGTTGAAGAAATAGATGAATGCCTTCTCTCCGAAACGCACTAGCACGCCCTCGATTGACAGCGGTGCACATTATTTTGTGCAATGTCACGTCTCGGTGTTATCGAAATCCAGAAAGGACTGACCGATGTGGAGGCAATCAGAAACTCACACTCTCGTAGCCGTGGCTCTGATTACTTCTGCGCTGGGGCTTTCCTTCGCGGGCGCGCAGCAAAAAGGTGCACGCGAAGAAGAACCAAAGGACATATTCACCCAGAATTTTCGAGCCCAGCACGAGATCGGGCGGCGGTTTCGCATCGATCCAGCCGAGTTGCCGGCTCCGAAGACCAGCGCCATTGTCACCAACCGAGCGCTGACCGTTCCTTACAACGGACAAACGCTGCAGGTTCCGCCGGGTTTCACAGCAACACCCTTTGCAACGGGTCTCGTCAATCCAAGGCGGCTACTCGTCTTGCCCAACGGCGACGTCTTGGTCGCTGAGCAAAGCGCTGGTTACCTCACTCTTTTGCGTGATGACGGCGCCGGCAAAGCCACCTGGATTAATCGTCACGTCGAGGACCTGAACAAACCTTATGGTCTCGCTTGGCAGAACGACCAGGTTCTTGTGGCCGACCAAGATGGCATCTGGAGCGTGCCACATACCCTTGGAGCACTTCGCGCCGGCAGACCAGAGAACAAGCGAGTAGACGAAGTACCGCTTGATCAGCGCAAGGCGACCCCCGGCGCCTATGGCGCCAAGATGATCACCAAAAAGGGAGTTTTCGGCATCGTCCAGGGCCACCAGAACCGCGATCTCGTCGTTGATCCGAAAACCGGTGCACTATTTGTGGGCGTAGGCTCATCTGGCAATTTGGGAGTCGAACCCGAGCCAAAAGCGACCATCCAACGATTCAACGCGGACGGCTCAAATCAAGTGACGTTTGCCTCTGGCATGCGCAACCCAACGGCGCTCGCATTCCATCCGCAAACCGGTGATCTCTACGCCTTAGTGCAAGAGCGAGATGGCCTTGGTGATCTGCTGCCCTCCGATTATCTGATCCGCGTTCAGGAGGGCGGATTCTACGGATGGCCCTATGCGTATATCGGCAAGCATCCGCAGCCCGGCTTCGCGAACCGGGCCCCAGACAAGGTCCAGGCTGCTATCAGCCCCGATCTTCTGTTCGAGGCTCATTCATCGGTGCTTGATCTTGTTTTCTATGATGGCGATCAGTTTCCGCCGGAGTTCAAGGGTGACGCTTTTGTCGCACTGAAAGGTTCATGGAACCGTACAGAACCGACCGGTTATAAAGTCGTGCGCGTTCCATTCAAACACGGCAGGCCTGAAGGCTTCTATGAGAATTTTGCTACTGGCTTTTGGATATCCGGCGAGCGACGCGCAGAAGTGTGGGGCCGTCCTGCCGCCCTTGCAGTTGCCAAGGATGGATCGCTGTTTGTGGCCGATGATACGGGCGGCACCGTCTGGCGCATTTCCTACACCGGCAAACGCGAGGGCACCACGACGGGTTCAGATAGAACCAAGAACGGCGGGGCCAAATAATTTGTCGCCGGAATGATTTGCGACATGTCCACTCGACCCAAAGCAGAGAACTGCTCACGGCTTCGAAACCGGGCGCCCCATATCACTCTCGATCCTGTTGAGGCTGCTGTCTAAGACGAAATTGCACATTGGTCCGTGTGGATAATTCTTTCTCGCACAGGACACATTTAAATGGGCTTTGATCCTTGGTGGCAACGTTGGCTTCAATCGTCTCATAGATCGCGCCGCATTGGCACGTGACTGTCTCCATGCCGTCGCCGACTTTATTGCTCGCCTCGACGTTGCTCTGGACGCTCGGCGGCACAGCGCCCTGAATACCATCTCCAAATACAACGGTGCCATCCGATTTGTTCAACGCGTAGACGCCGTCACCGGAGGCATTCTCGTCTCGCTTCCAGATATGTCGAACGACAATAAAGACGACCATGCCCACGATCGGCGGAACGATCAGCGTCACCAAGAGCTCGCCCATGGCTAGCGTGCCTTCCAATCGCAGGGCAGCGTAAAGCCATTTTGCGCTTTTCGCTATCATGGCGCTACGGGCAGGGTGGACGGACGACGTAATTGAATGAGGCAGCGCGATGTCTGCTTATGGCCCAAAGCAGACATCCCTAACGGCCGTTTCAGAATATCTTTTTCGTAAAAATAGTATCGCCTTTTCGCTGATGAGTTGCGTTGGTCCAGATGCTTGGCAAACTCGTTCATACGGCAATCGAAATACGTGGAGGCGATCCATGATCCTGCGCGCACTTGGGACGTTCGGTTTTTCTTTGACTGTTTTGATGATGCCGGTGCTGTCGAATGCACAAGGTGTCGTAGTTGGCGGTTCCGCACCTGAGAAGCGCATCACAATTCTCTACGATGCGTTCGGCAAGGACGCTTCAATGCGAAAGGACTGGGGGTTCTCAGCGCTCGTAGAGATCGCGGGCAAACGCATCCTGTTCGATACCGGCGATGACCGCGACATCTTCGCAGCGAACGTGAAGGCAAAAAATGTTGATCTTACCAACCTAGATTTCGTTGTTCTGTCGCATCGACATGGGGATCACATGGCCGGGCTCGCACATGTGCTGAGCGTCAATCCAAAGGTGAAGATTTACGCGCCCAAGGAGGGCTTCGGCGTCTACGGCTCATCGCTGCCGTCGAGTTTCTACCGCAAGGTTGAAGCCTTGCCGCCGGAGATGCGCTACTTTGACGGCAAACCGCCTGAGGTGATGACGTTCGGCTCGGCCTGGCAGGGCGCAAATTTCGAGCTTATCGACAAGACAACCGAAATCGCCCCCGGCATCACCCTGATTGCCCTTGTGTCGGAAGCTGCGGGCACCCGAGAGCTCAAAGAATTGTCGCTCGCCATCAACACGCCGGGCGGAGTTGTGTTAGTGGTCGGCTGCTCGCATCCCGGGATCGACAGGATCGTCGAGGCGGCCGCAACGATAAATCCCAAGATCCAACTGATCGCTGGCGGCTTCCATTTGGTTGTCGCATCGGATGACGCCATTTCCAAAATCGTGGCAACGCTAAAAGATACTTTCAAGGTCGAGAACATCGCGCCCGGCCATTGCACCGGCGAGGCGACGTTTGCGGCTTTAAAGCAGGCCTTCGGGGATCGTTACATCTATGCAGGCGTCGGCACGGCGCTCGACATTGGATCGGGGGCCGGCGCAGAGCAACGCCGCGGCCAGGTACCAGCGCTCGATGCAGATGATCTCGTCAGCTATCGCAGGTTGGCTGCCCGAGAGGATCCGTTCGGGCTTGCCACATGGCGTAGGAGACTCGCCAATAAAGAGCAATGATACCGCGAACCGACGTGCGGCCAATGTCTGCTATTGGCCCAAAGCGGACATGCCGTTTTGCACTGCACATGTCCGCTTTCGTGGCAAAGCGGAAATTGTTAGTCACGCTAACTACGGTCTTCCGCAAGAAAGCTTTAATAGAAATGATTTTGTAGAACGTCTCATATTCATTGAAGCGCGCAGGGTTGGATACGGCGGCGCACATGAACGTTATAAAGCTTAGGCCAAGAAGCAGACCCTCGAAACGGTCAGACGAGGGGACCGTCAAATCCTGAACGTCGCCTCAAACCCGAGGTCGCGCTTGGCCTTCTCGCTTGAAATGACGCCGTCGTCTTCCGCGATGTTGTAGACGCCGTGCGTGCCTTTGGTCACGGTTAGCAGCGCGGCCGAGGCCGCGGCATCGACGTGCAGCGCCGGCTTTGGCCGCTTGGCATCCACGAACCAGGTGCCCGGACCATAGAGATAGCCATAACGCAGCACGATGCCTTCCGGCAGTTCGAGCGTTGCGCGCTCGAGCGCGACAACAGCGTCAACTGTGTGCTTGCGCGCGCCAGTCGCCGCTGCATCGAGCGGATCGGTCTCGACCCGCGTGCCGTCCGCCGGCGCATAAACGAAAGCGATGCTCTGCGAAATCATGCGTCGCACGCCGGCCGCTCTTGCGGCGTCCGCTAGGTTGCGCGTGCCTGCGACACGCAGGCGGGCGTTGCGCTCGAGGCCCTCATCGTAACGTGGCGTCCCTGGCGCGAAGGGAAGATCGGTGAGCTGGTGCATCAGCACCTCTGGTGCAGCCGCTTTCACCGCGCGCGCGAGCGCTTTGATATCGAACACATCGACCACCACCGGCTCCGCGCCGAGCTCGGCAAGCGCGGCCGTCTTGTCCTTCGACCGCGTAGTACCGACAACCGTATGCCCGGCCCCGCGCAGCAATGGTGTCAACCGGCGGCCAATGGCGCCGCCCGCTCCGGCGAGAAATATCTTCATTCTAATTCCCGAAATGTCTGGTAAGGGCCAGAAGCGGACATAACACGCCCTTGCTGCATTAAGCCTGCCAAGGACCAGAAGCAGGCGTAATGCCGGCCATGTGTTCGGCCGGGCCTTCATTTACGGCGGATAGCTCTTCCCAAGTGACGTTCACATTCATTCCATAGTCCCGAAGGTTGATCATCTCGGTCGTGACGTAGCGCATGGGTTGTCGGGATGGGTCAAATGCTTAGTTGGCCTGTTCAGGCCGCCACTGTTTCACCTCGGCATCCGGGGGCTGAAGCTTTGAGCCGTCGATATATTCGAAGGTCTTCATGTAGCCTTTCCCATCTTTCACGTCCGTCCTCCCAACGTACAGCCCGAATGTCGATTGGTGATCTAGCGCTCTGAACGTGACTTTGCCCGAGGGCGTGTCAAAGGTCAGATCTTTGAATGCCTGGGCGAGTTTTTCGGAATCGGTGCTACCGGCCTTTGCAATTCCCGCCGCGAGCGCCTTGAAGACGTCGTAGCCCACGAGCGAAGCGATCCGTGGGTAGTCGTTGAATTTCTTTTGGTATGCGCTGAGAAATGCCTTGTGCTCCGGCGTATGGATTGCATACCAGGGATAGCCCGTTACGAGCCAGTTGACCGGCGCGTCGGACCCTAGCGGGTCCATGTACTCAGGTTCCCCCGTGAGAAGGCTAACGACTTCGCGTCCCTTAAAGACGCCGCGGGTCTCACCCTCGCGAATGAACTTCGCCAAATCGGAGGCGAACAGGACGTTGAAGATCGCGTCTGGCTTTGCGTCGTCGATCGCCTGCGCAACCGCGCCCGCATCGATCTTCCCGAGTGGCACAGCCTGTTCAGTGACGAACTGAACGTCGGGCTGCGCCTCTTTCAGTAACCGCTTGAACGATTCGATGGCCGACTGCCCGTACTCGAAATTCGGGTACACCAACGCCCACCGCTTCTTATTCAATTTCGCCGCTTGGGGGACGAGCGCCGCAGCGTGGGAGTATGTGGAGGCGCGAAGACGGAAGGTGTAGCGGTTGCCATCTTGATACACGATCTTGTCGGTGAGTGGAGCGGAGGCGAGAAAGAAGATCTTGCGCTGCTTCGCAAAGTCCGTGACCGCTAACCCAACGTTCGAAAGGATGGTGCCTGTCAGCACGGCGACTTTGTCGCTAGAGACGAGCGCTTCGGCGGCTCGCACCGCCTCACCCGGGTTCGCGCCGTCCTCACGTGTCACCATCTCAAGCTTTTTGCCCAGCACGCCGCCCGCTGCATTGATCTGCTCGATCGCGAGCTCGGCGCCCCGCTTGTAATGAATTGTGCTGATCGCCATTAGCTTGTAGCTGTTTACGTCGCCGATCTTGATCGTATCCTGAGCCTCCGCCCAGACCGGCGCAGCCAAAGCCGCTGAAAATGCGAGGAACGCTAGACCATTTCTCATGCCCTTCCTCCCATAGTTCGCGTCCTCAGGCGGCGTGGACATCTTCATTCGTCTGCTCGGTCTGAATCATCCGGTCGATCATACGTCGCATGTTGACCGGAGATGCATCGATCGCGAGTCTGATCGGCCGCCGCTGCGGATCGGCGGTCTCGTTCTTTTGGATCGCTTCGAGGATCTCTTTGTCCTCGTTGAAGGCAAGCCTGAACTGCTGCTTCATGGCGTCCTTGGTGGCGTCGTCGGATTTGAAGTTTTTCACTACAATCCAGTGATCAATGCACGACGAATCGTCCACCGGAGTAATGAAATGACACGCGTAGAACTGAAGACAATTGTCGCGCCGGCCCTCGGGAGCGCCCGTTCCAGTCGGAGCGCTTCCAAAATCGATCACGGCGCTGCTTGGAGCGTAATAGTGATAATAGTGCCAGCGATCGACGTTCCCGGTGAATTTCGCGAACTTTTTCACCAGCGGAATCGCAGGCGCGTCGATGATCCACCGCCAGGTCAGGAGTTGATCGTCCGCCTTCTTTTCAAACTGAATCGGAACGTCCTCACTCGCCGCGTTTCCGAGGGTCGACAGGTGCACGAAGCTCACGTGCGCGGGGTCGCATAAATTATCCGCCAGCGAGAGATAGTGGCACCCGATCGGAAGTGCGTCGCCTTCGAGGGTCGTCCAATCGCCGCTGTGGTATTGCGGAAGATCATAGACCGGCGTCTGCGCCACCTTTTCCGGATCACCCATCCAAATCCAGGCGAGCCCCATGTTCTCTGTGATCGGATAGGAGCGCACTTTTGCGTTAGCGGGAATGATCTTTTGCCCCGGTATGCGGACGCACTTCCCGCTTCCGTCGAAGGTCATGCCGTGATAGCCGCACTCGACCGTATCGTCTTTGAGTTTGCCCATCGACAGTGGTGCGAAACGGTGCGGGCACACATTGTCAAGCGCGGCGACGTTGCCGTCCTGCTTGCGATACAGCACCACGTTCTCGCCGAGGATCGTTCTCGACGTGAGGCTGCGGCCAATGTCGCGTGTCCAGGCCGCCGGGTACCACGCATTTCGTACGAACTTGGCCATGGTCGTCCTCCGGCTCGATAATGTAGTATACGCTTAATTCATGCGAGCGTAACCAAGCCGCGGCGGGCCCGCAAGAGCTCGAGGGAATGCTCCTTGAGCACCCTTCCCAAGCCACATAGAAGAATTTCGTCCGACTTTCGTTCTTTCGGGGGGTGTGGGTGGCGAGAACCAAAAATCGAACAAGCAGAAGGCGCCGTTCCCGACTTGGACGCCCTCCCAAGCAGGTGAGCGAAGCCCAGCAGACCCGCGAGCGAATCCTTCGCGCTGCGACAGACGTGTTTGCGCAGCACGGCCTGAGCGGGGGCCGCGTGAAGCTCGTCGCCCGTGTGGCCAAATCAAACGAGCGGATGATCTATTACTATTTCAGGAGCAAGGAGGGGCTGTTTATCGCAGTCTTGGAGAACGTGTATCGGCAAATGTGGGAGGCCGAGAATGCGCTCGAGCTAGATCGATCGCCGCCCTTGGACGCGATTAGAGCGATGGTCGATTTCACTCTCGATCATTATCTCACCCATCCGGAGATGTTGACCATTCTCAATAACGAAAACCTCCATCGGGGCCGGTACGTATCGAAATCGAAGAAAATGAAGCGGCTCTCCTCACCCGCGCTTGACTTGATGAGCAAGATTTATGACCGCGGCGTTGAAGAAGGCGTGTTTCGATCCGGGCTTGATCCCCTGCAAATTTATCTTTCGATTCTCGCGCTGAACTACTTCTATGTTTCGAATCGTTACACCTTGTCCGCCTACCTCGGGCTTGATCTGGCGGGCGAGCAGCTAAAGCTCTGGCGACGTTGGGTCGCTGAAATGGTTGTAAGAGCTGTCAAGGCAAACTGATGAAGAGGCAGCGGCGCTCTTCGACCCCTTGGATTTTATGCCGAACGGGGTAACACTAAGATCGAAGGCGGACTGGCAAGATGATTAGCGAAACGCAGCTCAAAGAAAATCAGGAATGCGTCCGCAGACATCTTCAGTTTGAGAATGCGCAGGATATGGAAGGTACTCTTAGTACGCTTCACCCGGATTGCATATTCGAGGATTTACCGCTGAAGAAGGTGTACCAAGGAATAGATGGAGCACGTCAGTACTACGCCGAACTGTGGAAGGCGTTCGATATCACAGTTGAGTCTCGCCAACGGCACTGGACACTAGAAGGCAATCTGATTGCAGAGACGACGTTTGTCGGTCCACAACGCTCGGATTTCCTTGGTAATGCATCGCGCGGAATGTCAATTCGACTACCGCTCGTTGTAATTGTAACGTTTCGCGAAGGGTTGATGGCCGGTGAGCGATTTTATTATGACCTTGCGGACCTCCTTCGGCAAATTGGCGCACAACATCCCGATACTTGAGAATTCGTGCCACTGTTGGCACATCTTTCAGCGCAGGGGCGCCTGGTGCTTTTTTTCGACGGCATTTTCCTCGACGTGGGCTCAGGCAAGCGCGGGATGAGTTGGATTGTGTGCCGGACGACCGTGGCGTTCGCGGAGTGCCGGTGTAATTAACCGCAGACCTACGCAGCGCAGCAAGAAGCGTCCCCACTATTCTTCGAGCGTGGGAATATAGACCCACACGATCGCTAATTCGCCAGACAAGATTGTTTGGCGAACCAATCGAATGACCCTTTCCGATCTGCGGAAACCGAGCATCCATCAGACTTGGCAAGTTCGTAGTCCGCACCGCTACTGTAACACCACAAGCGCTTACTGAAGCGCGCGACGAGATGCTGGTTCAAAAGCGACATTTCCCGCTGCGACGTTGCCACGCTTATAATTTCGGCGTAACGCCCTTCAACATCTCGCCGACGAATTCTGCCGCTCTGCGAAACCCCTCATCAGTATCACCTCGCAATGAGAAGAGGCGTTTCAGCAGAAGCTTCTTTTGCCTTACATCGACGACCTGAATGCTGCCCCACTGGATGAGCGTACTCATTTTGAGGATGCGCCCATATATTAAGAACTGCGCATCGGCTTTCAGCGCAGCTGCGACAAGGTCCTCCACGCCGATGCTATCGGCTGAGCAGGTCGCGTTGGCACAATCGAGCTGCAAAATCTTGTAATTATCCTCTCTTGACAGGCGCTCTCGCAGGAGACTGGGGAACATCTTCACGCGCGACGCGTGTGCCGTCCGCCTGTCCCCCGTCTCCCCTGAAGTGTCTTCGTAATCAAAATCGGCTACCACCACCGGAATGTCATCGTGCTCGGCCGCCGGCACAGGCCTAGCGGAAAACCACAGTGCTAGTACCGCGAATATCAGCAGGGGCCACATTGCTTCAGCGCCGCCGATAACTTTCTCACGCTGCCTCCCTTTCGGCGGTTCGTAAGAGGGCACGATTACAAGCTCTACGCTCGTAGTGGTATCCGACGTCGCTTTCGGCGAAAGTGCGCATCCCATAGTATCAGATAGCTTCGTTTGGCCTAAAACGAAGTTTGCTACCATGGTTCGACCCACTCAAAAAACGTCGCAGCGTATCCTGAAATGAAGCGCCTCATCGTCGGGACAATCGCGTTTCTCTGCGGTTCACTCGACATAGCTCTGGCGCAAACGTTCACGCCGCATGCGGAGATCCGACGCGACACCTCGTTGGTCGATGGTTGGCGTTTTGTCAAACGCGATGTAGCTGGCGCGGAACAGAAAAACTTCGACGACCAAACCTGGGAGATCATCTCAATCCCCCACACCTGGAACGCCCGAGACGGCCAGGACGGCGGCAACGACTATTATCGTGGACCAGGCTTCTACCGTCGTCATTTTTTTATCGACGCCAGTGAAGCTGGCCGACAAATTTTCATTCATTTCAACGGCGTCAACACGGTAACGGAGGTCTGGGTGAATGGCGTTTACCTGGGCCAGCATCGTGGAGGCTTCGGGATGTTTCGGTTCGAAATGACCTCGGTTGTTCGCATTGGGGGAGATAACATTCTTGCGGTGCGAGTAAGTAATGCTCCGTTTCCCGATGTCGCACCTTTCACCGCCGATTTTACTTTTTTCGGTGGGATCTATCGCGGCGTGCATGTTCTCACGGCCGAACCCGTGCACGTTGCGATGACCAATTACGCGTCACCTGGCATCTTTCTTACGCCGAGCGAGGTCAGCGCCGCATCAGCGATGCTGGCGGTGCACGGCGACGTCTACAATGGCGATGAATCTGCTCAGGATATTGAAGTACAAACGACCGTCGTCGACGCCGACCAGAGAGTACTCACGGTTCT
Organism: Pseudolabrys sp.; assembly: GCA_035638295.1. Lineage (GTDB taxonomy): Bacteria > Pseudomonadota > Alphaproteobacteria > Rhizobiales > Xanthobacteraceae > Pseudolabrys. The sequence goes on along the minus strand of DASRAF010000256.1, from coordinate 24,851 downwards.
CACCACCGTCGTTCACGCCGAAGCCAAGGCGTCCGCTCCGTTTAGTGTCCAAACCAGCGTCACCAAACCGCATCTGTGGCAGGGCCGCGACCACCCGTTTCTCTACATGGCATACACCGTTGTTTCGACGGGAAGCCAAGCACGCGACATGGTCGTTCAGCCACTTGGTTTCAGGTCATTTCGCGTCGATGCAGAGCAGGGCTTTTTTCTGAACGAGAAAAATCTCGACCTTCATGGTGTGAACCGCCACCAGGACTTGCTCGGTCGCGGCTGGGCCATGTCGTCGGATGATGAACAACGCGATTTTAGCCTTATCGCTGAGATCGGCGCGACCGCCGTCCGATTGGCGCATTACCAACACAGCCAATACGTTTACGATTTGACCGACAAGCTCGGATTCGTGGTCTGGGCGGAGATTCCAAACATCGATTCCGTGAACGCAATTCCTACATACATGACCACGACTAGAAAACAACTGCTGGAGCTTATCCGTCAAAACTACAATCATCCTTCGATTGCCTTCTGGAGCCTAGGGAATGAATTGGGAGCTCATGCCGGCCCGGATCCGACTGAGACGGTCCAGGTACTGATCGCCTTGGCCAAGGCCGAAGATCCGAGCCGGCTCACCGCGATCGCTACCACGAGCGGAATCGATGGCGTGGCGGTCCGAAGCACGGCCGATGCAATCGGATACAACATATATCTCGGGTGGTACGGAGGCAGTCACTCCGATCTTGCTGATTACATCGACGGGCTGCACCGATCGCTTTTGGGACGGCCTCTGTGCGTCAGCGAGTACGGCGCTGGGGCGAGCGTGCGACAGCATCAATCGCTCCCTTCGCAACCTATTCCAGGTGGCCCGTTTCATCCGGAGGAGTGGCAGTCGTTCTTCCATGAGACATACTGGAAGTCGATGAAACCCCGCAAATACTTGTGCGGTAAGTTCGTTTGGAACATGTTTGATTTCGCTAGCGACAGTCGCAATGAAGGTGACACGCCCGGCCGAAACGACAAAGGACTCGTGACGTACGACCGCGTGACGCGGAAAGACGCGTTTTACTGGTATAAGGCGAACTGGTCGGCTCAGCCGACTGTCCACATCACACAGCGGCGCTACAATCCGCGCCTAGGCGGCAATATCGCCGTACGCGTCTATTCCAATTTGGCGCGCATCGAGTTGAAGGTGAACGGAGCCTCGCAGGGCATCCAGACCAGCGACGATCATATTTTCTCCTTCAACATCACGCTTCCTCCGGAAGCCACGACGTTCGTCGAGGCCTGCGGTAACGCTTCGTCCGGCAGTGTATGCGATGCTGTCAGCTGGACTGCCCTGCCGCTCGATATTGGGGGCCGAGACCCGGAATATGGGCGCTGTACTTCTTCTTTGCAGGCGCGAGAGGAGAACGCGCTCTGTGCTCGCTGAAGATCCACTCCTGGCCGGAGCGAACCATCACGCTGCGAAGTATTTTCGATGGCGGGACGGCTGCTTCCAATGCGGATATCTTTGTGCTCAAGTCGGATGAGGCCCACATTCGTGGCGGGTCTTCGAGACAGGCCGCCATAGCGATTGCATGAACGTCAGCCTCGCGATCTGCCTTGTAACGCGGCACAACAGCGAGAGAAATCAGATGATAGTATCTAAGCGGCAAGCTATTCTCAGTGTTGCAGTCATGCTCGGCTCGTGCGCACTTCCAAAGTTCGCATTTGCGAGGTCAGGCGATTCACTCTACGGACTTGATACTGATAACGACCGTACGATTGATCTTGCAGAGGCCAAAAAAGCGGCATCCGCTGTATTTGATGGTCTTGACCGCGATCACGATGGAACCCTCGATCGGCGCGAGCTGCGAGGACGTCTTACGGCGAAGGAACTGGAAGCTGCAGATCCCGATCACGACAAGACGCTGACAAAGGATGAATATCTTGCGCTTGTCGAGCGGCGCTTCAAGGCCGCTGATCCGGATCGTGACGGGACACTGGATGCAAAAGAATTGAGGACAAAAGCTGGTCGGGCGCTGCTTAGGCTCTTGAGATGACGCCATCGCGTCAGGGTTACCATAGTGGATGCCCGCAAATTCAGTTGAAATGGATACCTGCTAATTCAGTCCAATTTCTGCTGAATGACCCGTGCCAGCGCAAATAATCGGCGTTCAATCGTAGACGGCACCTCACATACGTAGCCGATTGTATTTCGGCGCTCGTCGAACACACGGGTTTCCCAAGCGATTTGGTCGCCAAGCTTCTCGATCTCCCTCTCGTCCTGATTGGACGCGTCCTGCTGTGCACGCAAATTGGTCAGTTCGGCATTGATTCTCTCTCTCAACTGCTGCTGTCGCAATGAGAAGCGCCAAATGCCGGCCATAACGTCATCTCGTTCTCGACTGAGCGTCGCGAAAAGGCCGGCGAATAACAGCTTTGCTTTGTGTTGTTTCACGGCACTCGTTCCGACAATGAAATCGGCCGCACCTTTTTCCGCATCCGCAAGAGGGGTGCGTCGTCCCGCAAGATGGAGCACGAGAGTCTGAATCGTCGGATCTTTCATCCAGGCATCGCCGATATCATCGATGTCGGGACCGGTCCAAAAGGCTGCGATCGAAAGCTTGGGCACTACGATCTGAGGACACGGCCAATCTGGATGACGTGTGTCCATAGCAATCGCGGTGGCGTGTAAGGAGACAACTGCCAGTCCTGCAATGATCCCCTGTTTCATGATGCACCTGCAGTTTCGCCTCGACGCGTTATGAGCCCCCGCGACGGATCGTAGGCGAGGATGGCGCCAAGGATGAATAGGACGGTGCACCCGCCCACGACGGCAAGGGAGAGCCAGTTCACCTGCGCATAGAGGGCAAAGCGAATTAGCTCGACGGCATGCGTGAAAGGGTTGAACTCGCAAATATAGTAAAGCAGCGGACTGCTCTCGCGCACTTGCCAGAGTGGATAAAGCGCCGATGAGGCAAAGAACATTGGAAAGATCACGAAATTCATTACACCTGCAAAGTTCTCGAGCTGCTTGATCGCCGAGGAGATGAGCATGCCAAGCGCTCCGAGCATAAGACCGCAGAGCACGAGCGCTGGTAGGACCAGCAAATAGCCCGCAAGCGGCGGCCCGATCTCCCAGAACCGCGCGATCAGCAGGAATGCATACACCTGCAGCAACGAAACAGCCGTGCCGGCGATCAGCTTCGAGCAAAGAAGATACCAGCGCGGAAAAGGACTTACCAACAAGGTACGCATGTTGCCCATTTCACGGTCGTACACCATCGAGAGGGATGATTGCATGCCATTGAACAGCTGGATCATCGCAATCAAGCCAGGCGTAATGTACTCAGCGTAAAGGATATACGTCTGATAAGGAGGGATGATCGACATGCCGAGTACTTGTCGGAAACCAGCGGCGAAAATAAATAACCACACCAAAGGACGAACGAGCGCTGAGATAAAGCGTTCTCTCTGGTGCAGAAATCTAAGACTCTCTCGCCAAATGATGCCCTTTAGGCAGGTCGCGAATTGACCAAGCGAAAAGCCATTGCGCGAAAGAACAGAAATGGCCCTAGGCCTGTCGCCGATGGTGCTGTTCATTCGGCTTTGCCCATCAAATGCTCGCTGCGGGTCAATCTAGCAAAGGCATCAAGAACGCTTGTAGCGCCACAATCGGCGAGGACGCGTGGCAAGGGGCTGTCGGCTAGGACATGCCCTTGATGCAGCACGATCAAATGATCGTTTTCGCCAACTTCGTCGATCAGGTGCGTGGCCCACAACACACTGACGCCATCCTCGGCTATCAGCCGTCGCACATAGGTTAGGATATCGGCTCGCGAATTGACGTCGAGGCCAACGGTCGGCTCATCAAGGACCAGAAGGCGAGGGCGGTGCAGCAGGGCCCGCGCAATCTCGATGCGCCGCATAAGTCCCCCCGAAAGGTTGCGAACCTTGTCATGCGCGCGATCTTTCAGCGCCATGCGCACCAGCACTTCGTGCGCGAGCCTCTGTGCCTCCCGGTTGCGAACTCCATGAAGGGCCGCGTGATACATAAGGTTTTGCATGACCGAGAGATCGAGATCGAGCGTGCGAGACTGGAACACGACACCGAGAATGCGCAGGGCTTCCCCGGAGGCCCTCTCCACATCGTGGCCAAAGATTCGGATGCGGCCATGCTGCGTGGCATATAGCCGGGTTATCAGCGCAAAGAGTGTGCTCTTGCCGGCTCCGTTGAGACCAAGCAGTATGGCAAATGTCGCCGGTTCGACAGCGAATGTCACATTATCGAGCGCGCGCCGTTCACCATAGGCATGGCTGACGGCTTCAACCGAAAGCATCGGTGTTGTCATGCCCTGCAACCATCCAGCTTTGATCCGTTTTCACCGTTTGGTGATTGTTATGCCCCATGGCAATTCACCCACCTGAATCGACTTGATTACTTTCAGGTTGGCTACTTCGATGATCGAGACGTCGTTCGAAAGGCCATTTGTGGTCAGCAGGTACTTTTCGTCGGGCGTCAACGCCATGTGCCAAACTCGTTGACCGACAAGAAGATACTTCTTTACTTCGTGAGTTGTGCCATCGATCACGGCTACTCGGTTGGCCGGACCGAGAGCAACGAAGCCGGTCTTGCCGTCTTTTGTAATGCTGATACCTACGGGCTGAATGGCCTCGCTGCGCAGACCGGGGATAGCGAAGCTGATCTTTTTGGTCACTTGGTGTCTGACCGGATCAATGATGCTAACGGTGCCGCCGATTTCGGAGGAAACCCAGAGCTCCGACGCGTCGCTTTTGAACACCGCGAAACGAGGGCGAGAATCCACCAATACGTTGGCAATGATTTTGCGCTCGCGGGTGTCTATGAAATGCGCCATGTTTGTTGTCTCTGAGGTGCTGACGAGCACCTTACCGTCGGGGCTGATGCCCATTCCTTCCGGTTCGACGCCAACTTGGACCTCGCCTAGCGCGGTCCGCCTCTCCATGTCGATTATTGTGACCGTGTTGTTGTTTTCGTTGGCTACGTAAAGCACGCGTCCGTCTGGACTTAGGGTGAACAACTCGGGATCGGGCCCCGATGGCAGGTTGGCAATTACCTCGCCTGTTTTGGTGTCGACGACCTGGACCGTGTCGTCATCACCCACCGCCACTAGGCAATGGCTATCGTCCTTGGTCAGCTCGATGCCGCGTGGCCGCTGGCCAACTTTGATGGTCCCGACGGTTTCCATCTTGTCGGTGTCTACCACGCTAATGGTGTTGCCCTTCTCGTTCGAAACATAGGCGGTAAAAGCGTTCGCTGGTCCTCCAAGGCCGATAACGATTGCAAAAGCGAGCAGACTAGGGCGCTGTTTGCTCATTGGTATGCTCAGACTGGTTTTCATTGCGGGCAAATTTATTGCAAACTGCATTGCGTCTCTGGACGGTCATAGCCGAGTGTATCAAGTGCCGAGAACTGGTGCAGGAAGCCTGCCTGCGGCGAGACTGAGACGATGGTGCGGCCGTCGGTGAGCAGAATGGGCTGACGCAATTGAAGGTCCCAGTCACGCACTGTCAGCTTTTGGCCTTTGAAGGCGCCGAGTGCGAGTTGTGGTCCCTTGAGAAAATCGAAGAGTACATCGGGATTGGCCGAATTCTGACGTGAGGCGGCTTCGCCGACCATACGGACTGCGGTCCATGCCTGCATATCGAGCGAGGTCATCAGCCGTTTGAATTGCTCGGTAAAGCGACTTTGCATTTGAATTCCACCCCACAGGTCGTTTGACGCGTCCCAGCTCGTGGGTACCAGCCCGGCCGAACCGGCAACGGGGCGCGGATCCCAGGTACGGTAAGGCAAGTTGTTCGCGAAAACTTCGCTCTCGTCGGCCACCACGAGAACATCATAGTTCGGCACTTCCTGGGTGAAGACCGGCATCTGCTGTTGAATCTGCGCGACGCCGCTGTCGGTACGTCGCGCACCGCCTGTGTCCTTGAATTCCCGCTGTTGAACAATCCTGGCACCGAAGCGCGCGGCTGCGCGTATTAGCGCCGCGGCGAAAAGCTGATCGCGCTCGTGTGAGCCCACTACCAGAAACCAGCGGACCCATTTCTTCCACACTAGGTACTGCGCGAGCCCATCGGCCAGCATCGCCCGCGATGGTGCGGTGTGGATTATGTTACCGCGGCAGTCTTTCTGCCGGAGACGGTCATCTGTCGCGGCGACATTGAAAAACAAGATGCGATCCGCTTTGCCTGCATCGGCAGCTCTTAGCAGTTCATCAGCCGAAAGATCCGCTACGATGACGGAGACGCCCTGGCTTGCGAGTTGGCGCACGCCTGCCGCTGGATCGTCACCAGTTTTCAAGTGCACGTCGATAAGCAAGTAGCGCTGATTCAGGAAGCGTCCCGTCGTATTATTGTCCTTGACCGCCATCTGGGCACCGGCGAGCCCGATATCGGGTGGAGGCATCTGTATAAGTGAAATCGTTTCTTGTTGCTGTGGCCGGCGCAAATAGCCAATCTTGATATCGAGTGGATCTTGGGTTTGAGCAGCGGCTGCAAGCTCAAACAAGATCGTAAGGGCGAGTGCTGAAACCCGAATAAAGCTTCTGTTCACGACTAGAGTACGCCGCTGATTTTGTTCACTTTCGCGATCAGACTGCCAATCCTTGTTCAGTTCAAGTTCGATATTGACTAACCTATGGACGACACCTGCGAGCAATCCGCTCATCCTACGCTAGACCGAATTCTGTGAAGCTCGATGGAGTGCGTTAATGACTATGTTGTTAGCCAGCGTCACCGGAAGTCGCGAAGCGGAACTCGCGATCAGCCATGGCGCCGACATTATCGATCTCAAAGATCCCACGAAAGGTGCGCTGGGAGCGCTCGAACCTTCTGTCGTACGTGACGCAGTCAGCGTCATCGCCGGCCGCCGACCGGTAAGCGCTGTCATCGGGGATTTACCGATGGAGCCCGATCAAATCAATGCTGCCGTCCGAACAATGGTGGCAACCGGCGTCGACTATGTCAAAGTTGGCCTTTTCGCCGGCCCCCGGCGTGGGGACTGTGTTCGCGCACTCGCTGCACTTGCGCGGCGAACCAAGATTGTAGGCGTGATCTTCATCGATTGCGAACCTGACAACGAGTTGATCGGTCTCATGGCCGAGTCTGGATTTGCCGGTGCCATGTTGGATACGGCTCGCAAGAACGGCGAACGGTTGCTCGATCATGTCGATCCAGCCGCTATTGGGGATTTTGTCCGTGGCTGCCGCTTTCACGGGCTGTTCACAGGACTTGCAGGATCGCTGGAAGCAGCGGACGTTCCACGCTTGTTGTTGCTCGCTCCTGACTATCTTGGATTTAGAGGTGCTCTGTGCGCCCGCCACGACCGGCAGGCAGGTTTAGATCCAGCTGCGCTGAGCCTTATTCGCGGGCTTATTCCTCACGACTCACGCAGTAATGAAAGTGAGCGCATCGAGCAAGACAGGACCGACTATTGGCTGCTGGCGGCGCGTGGCTATTCTGAAACCGCCAAAGATGGCACGCCGATGGACCGCGTTTTGGTGCACGATTTCGAGATTCCCGTGCTGATTGGCGTGTATGAAAGCGAACGCGGAATTCCGCAGCGTGTGCGCTTCAACGTAGTCGCCGATGTTGCTCGCGCGGCACAGCCAGCGCAGGATCTGCGTGACGTGCTCTCTTATGACGTTATTGCCGACGGCATTCGGCTGATTGTGGCTGAAGGTCATATTCCGCTAATCGAAACGCTCGCCGAGCGGATCGCTAGCTTCGTGCTCGAATACCCTCAGGTCCTGGGCGTCACCGTTAAGGTGGAGAAAGTCCAAACCGGCTCTGGCCGGGTGGGCGTCGAAATCAGGCGGCAGCGAGCGGCAGCCGTCGCTAAGGTCTATCACCTATTTCCCTCGACCTCGGGCAAGAGAGGGCCCGCCGACTAGATGCGTGACAATTGCGTCACTGTAATCAAACTCGGCGGCAGCTTTGCCGGCTCGCGATATCTCGCTGGCTGGGTCGAAGTCCTGGCAAACTCCGGGGGCCGGAGTGTCGTCGTACCTGGCGGCGGCCCATTTGCCAACGCCGTTCGACACGCACAGCCAAAATTAGGCTTCAGCGATGCGGTCGCTCATCATCTCGCTCTGCTCGCGATGGAACAGTTCGGGCAGGCGTTGGCAAGCCTCAGCTCAAACTTCGTTATCGTTTATTCGGCGGCTGCGATCCGACGTGCTCTCCTCGCCGGCGATGTGCCGATCTGGTCGCCTACGAGGATGGTGCTGCGCAGGCCAGAAATCGTACCGAGCTGGGATGTCACCTCGGACAGTTTAGCGGCGTGGCTCGCCGGCCATATCGGTGCGGAACAGATTGTACTGGTTAAGCACGGCGGACCGTTTGGAAATCCGGTGCGGGCGGTCGATTTGGCGGAGCGCGGCGTCGTAGACCGAGCGTTTCCTCGCTTTTTGGCCGCCAGCGGAGCCCTGGCCTCGATCGTGGCTGCCAAAAATTATGCGTCAGCAGGGAGGATCATTCGCGGTCGTGGCACGCTGGGAACATCCATCGACTTGCATCAGCCGGGTGTGAAGCGCTTACTTCCGCAACTATGGCCAAAATCAAAAAGCCTCGATGGGGATGGGCGTTAACGGGGTCGGGACATTTCTTTAAGGAGTGTCTAGCCATTGTGCGCGAGCTTCAAGATGTCGACCTATTCGTCAGTCGTGCGGCGGCCGAGGTCATTCGCATGTATCGGCAGGATTTTGATCTCCCAAAATCGATGCGCATTTATCGGGACACCACGGCCAGTGCCGCGCCGGTGGGTGCTTTTTATTACAGCACGTATCACACGCTGGTTCTGGCACCGGCAACCTCGAATACGGTTGCCAAGTGCGTGTATGGAATTTCAGATACTCTGGCGACCAATGTGTTTGCGCAGGCTGGCAAGTGCAGAGTGTTTTCCATCGTCTTTGCCTGCGATACCGCGGCCGAGCTCGAGACGGAGGCGCCAAAAGGTATGGTGAAGGTCTACCCACGCCAAATCGATCTGGACAATACGGCCCGGCTGAAATCGTTTAAAGACGTTGTGGTTGTAGAAACGCTGGCAGAGCTTGGCACTGAGCTTTTCCGGCGAAAGCGCGAACTCAAATGACCGAACATATCGCCTTCCTTACCGGGCATCTTGCCCAATCGCGGTTGGAGAAGGTCCTGGTCGGCATGGACAGCCCGGGCTTCGCCTGGTCGGTGATCAATGTCGGGGTCAAGGTTGCGGCACTGATGACGGGAGCGATCATCGAACGCCGCCTGCCACGCCCACTGCAGGCAAGTCGCGTGTTGGTGCCTGGGCGCTGCCGTGCCGACCTCGATCACTTGAGCGCTGAATTCGGAGTTCCTTTCGAGCGTGGCCCTGATGAGCTTAAAGACCTGCCTGCCTATTTTGGAAAGGGCGGACGTGATCTCGACTTGTCCCGCTATGACATCCGCATATTCGCAGAGATTGTTGATGCAGCGGCACTCGGAATCGACACCATATTGAGCCGGGCACGCGAGATGCGTGCAGCCGGCGCCGATGTGATCGATCTCGGCTGTCTCCCAGACACCGCGTTTCCGCATCTCGAGGATGCGGTGCGTGCCCTGCGCGCGGAGAATTTTGCAGTCAGCGTCGATTCAGCCCAAAGCGAAGAACTTCGGGCGGGCGGATTGGCCGGCGCTCAGTTCCTGCTCAGTCTGAACGAGGGCACGCTCGATATCGCCGCGGAAACAGGGGCCACGCCGGTACTTGTACCGGCGCCTCACGGAGACCTCAGTTCGCTCTTGCGAGCTGCAGAAGCCGCGGCCAGGCGCGGCATTAAGGCGATCCTTGATCCAATTCTCGACCCTATTCATTTTGGTTTCATGGCCGCGCTTGCGCGCTATGACGAGCTGCGGCGGCAACTGCCTGAGGCGGAAATTCTCATGGGCACCGGCAATCTCACCGAATTGACGGATGCAGACAGTGGCGGCGTTACTACCGCTCTGCTTGGGATTTGTTCCGAGCTCGCTATCCGCAACGTACTTGTGGTGCAGGTAAGCCCTCACACGCGCCGCACCCTCCAAGAACATGATGCCGCGCGCCGAATTATGCTTGCCGCGCGTGAGGACGATAGCTTGCCGCAGGGCTATGGTAGTGCATTGCTGCAGCTGCACGACCGCAAGCCTTTTTCCAATAGCGCGCAAGAGATCGCTGAACTGGCTGCCCAGATTAAGGACGGGAACTTCCGGATCGAGACGGCCGAAGACGGAATTCACGTTTACTCCCGGGGCATGCACCACATCGGTGGTGATGCGTTTTCATTGTTTCCTGTGCTTGGTGTTGAAAACGACGGCCCACATGCGTTTTACCTTGGCGCTGAGCTATCCAAAGCCGAAATCGCCTGGCGTTTGGGCAAACGGTATGTTCAGGATGAACCGCTCGATTGGGGCTGCGCCGTCGACCGCATTACTGAAGATCTGACCCGCCTGCGCGCAGCCGGCCATACGCTCCGCGCGGCCGGTTCGAGGGAACGCGATGCTGATGACTTGTAATGCCAGGACGTTATTGCGATGCCGCTGATTCGAGAGAGCATTGTGATAACCAGCAATCGTGAAGGCCGCGTTCATATTGCGCCGATCGGACTGATTGCAGAAGACGGCGATTGGATCATTGCCCCGTTTCGCCCTTCGACCACTCTCGACAATCTTGTCTCAGTGCCATTCGCCACTGCGAACCATACCGATGATGTGCGAGTATTCGCGGGCTGTCTCACCGGGCAACACACTTGGCCCACGATAGCGTCCGAGAAGTTGCCGGTGCCACGCCTCGAGAATGCGCTGTCGCATGCTGAACTTGCGGTCGTCTCCGTCAAAGATGATCCGCAGCGACCCCGATTGCGCTGTCGCGTTGTACGTTTCGTTTCCCACATGCCATTTCAGGGCTTCAATCGCGCCCAAGCTGCCGTACTCGAAGCCGCGATCCTGGTGAGCCGCCTTCACCTGCTGCCGCAGGAAAAAATCGAACGCGATTTAGCTTATCTCCACACTGCCGTCGAAAAGACCGCTGGGCCGCGCGAGATCGAGGCCTGGACCTGGCTCGCGAACAAAGTCGCCGCGCATTTTGCCAGCCCGACTCCCTCCCAGGTCGCGGGGGGTTCGACCATGCGCGGTGAACGTCGCCCCGAGTGAGCTGGGCCGACACGCTACTTCGTGATTGAAGCCGGTTCGATCAGATGATTGCTCTCATCGAGCAGCGGAACGCCATAGCTCAAGAGGATCGCAGTGATAGCGGCCTGCTTGTCTCGAATGAGTTGATTGAGTTGACGCTTCCAATTCTGGTCCGAGTAGCGCACACCCATGCCGATGCGATACGTCATGCGCGACCCATTAGTCTCCTTAAGCAGCGGCACGATCGTAAGCGGCTCTTTAGACTGCTTCGCGTGATAGCCCGCCAGAGGACCCCATAGCACACCGGCATCGATGGTCCCATCGAGTATGTCATTGATCATTGCAATCGGGGACGAATCAAACCGCGTATCGACTACGAGCGGATAAGACTTGGCTTTCTCGATGAGACCGTTGAGCACCAGATTGGTTGCAGGCGGAGTGCCAGCGACCACGCCAATTCGCTTGTCCTTTAGTCGCGGATCCGTGAGGGTATCGACCCCATCCAGCCCGCGACCGGGCCTAAAAACCAATGCATACACAGTGTGGTAATATGGATTTGTAACCTGAACAATGTCATCGCCTTGGGGCACGCCCATGATGATGTCGCACTTATAGATTGCCAGTGTTCTGCTCACAAATCCTGGCGCGTTTGGGAACCACGTGAAAGATATGCCCTTGCCCAATTCTTTCGCAAATAATTCCGCAATTCTGTTTTCAAAACCGGCGCCATTAGTGTCCGAGTACGGCAGGTTGCGTGGGTCTGCGCAGACTCGGAACACTTTAGGATCAACCAGTTCGAATGGACCCTGAGATTGCGGCGCGCTTGGTGCGGCTGCCGGCGGAGCCATTTGCGCGAACACCACTGTGCTCGCGAACACAGCCAGACCTGAGTAAATTACGAAACGAATCCAAAGCCTCATGGCACAACTCACGATCATCTGCGGGTATGCGCCGGTGTCCGCCTGCGCTCAGCGCGGAGGACCCAGGCATTTATTTTCGGCCTCTTCTGCTGCTTTTGGCTTCTCGGCACGCTTCGCGGGGCGTCCACGTGGGACAGCATCGTTAGCACGGGCGCGCAAGTAGACAAAAAGGTCGTCGATATAACACATTACATTCGGATTGGTCCCAAAAGCGGGCATCACCTTCTCGGATGCCGTGTTAATGTTTTTGCGCCCACTCGCTATAGCTCCGATGAAATCGGCATAGCTGATCGATTTTAGTGAGTCCTTGAGCGCAGGTGCATAGGTCGAGCCTTCTCCGTCGGGCCCGTGGCAGACGTGGCAATCTGAATGATAGCGGCGAAAACCTGAGTACGTGTACCAATCCACCGTGCCATCGCTCTCAATTTTGAAAGTCGGCGTATCGTCCTTATCAAAATATTTGCCGTTATCCTCTTTCACCGCTTTCGGATCGCCGGAGCCGTCTGCGGCTGCGCGGGGAACGCCAATAGCGAGCGCCACCGCGACGAATATCGCGGGCGCAAAGTTAAATATTTTCACGGAGTTTCCTCTGTGACTTCGCATCACCTGGTGGCTTGCGGTTTTTACAATCGAACCCGGGGCGTTGCCAAAGACGACGCCCCGGGTCCGCTGTGCTATTCTGCGTGCCGGAATTTAACTGCCTGGCAGCGCAAATACCGTGAGCTGGCCACCGAGCGAAGTGTAATCGCGCAAGCCGGCGTAGCCGCCGACGGCGCCGAGGCCAGCCTGCGGGTCGGTTAGGCCCGCCGCGAGCCCGATGCCCGCCCAGCCGCCGACGCCCGACAGAATCGCAATGTATTGCTTGCCACGGTGCTCGTAGGTCGTCACGTTGCCAATAATGCCGGACGGGGTCTTGAATTTATAAAGTTCCTTGCCCGTCTTGGCATCCACCGCTTTCAGATAACCTTCCAACGTGCCGTAGAAGACCACGCCGCCGGCAGTGGCCAGAGCTCCTGACCACACTGAGAACAGCTCTGGAACCGACCATACGATCCTGCCCTTGCCGGCATCCCAGGCAATGAAGTTGCCCATGTTCTTCGTGCCGGGAGGTGGATACATCGACAACGTTGCCCCGACATAGGGCTGGCCCGCAGTGTAAGCAACACGGAAGGGCTCGTAGTCCATGCAGACATGGTTCGTCGGAACATAGAAAAGTTTGGTATCCGGCGAATACGCCGCCGGTTGCTCATCCTTGGAACCGAGTGCGGCAGGGCACACGCCCTTGCTGTTTTTGTCTTCGCCGTTCTGCTCAGTCGAGTATTGTGACACGACCAACGGACGGCCATAGGTCTTCGAATTCTTGTCCATGTCGACCTTGGTGGCCCAATTGACCGATGGGTCGTATTTCTCGGCCACAAGAAGCGCTCCATTTGCGCGGTCGAGGGTGTAGGCGAACCCATTGCGGTCAAAGTGGACTAGTGCTTTGTGAGTGGTGCCGCCGACATCGACGTCGGCGAGGATCATCTCATTGACCCCGTCATAGTCCCACTCGTCGTGGGGTGTCATTTGATAGACCCACTTGGCCATGCCGTTGTCAGGGTCACGGGCGAAGATCGTCATCGACCATTTGTTGTCGCCCGGCCTCTGCTTTGGATTCCAAGTCGAAGGATTGCCGCTGCCGTAGTAAATAAGGTTTAGCTGCGGGTCATAGGAGATCCAGCCCCATGTGCAGCCTCCGCCGATTTTCCATTGATCGCCCTGCCAAGTCTTGAGACTCGAGTCTGCGCCGACCGGCTTACCGAGTTCGGTGGTTTTCTGAGGATCAACCAGGATCTGGCTATCTGGCCCTGACGAATAGGCTCTCCAGGCCAGTTTGCCATCGCTGAGATTGTATGCGGTTACGTGGCAAGGCACGCCGAATTCGCCGCCGGATATACCGATCAGGACCTTGTCTTTCACGATCATCGGCGCCGACGTTCCGGTTTCCCCCTTTTTGGGATCGCCGTTTACCGCTTGCCAAACCACCTTACCGGTCTTGGCGTCGAGCGCGACCAACTTGGTATCGGCCTGGTGCAGGAAAATCTTGCCGTCTGCATAGGCCAGGCCACGGTTGACCGTATCGCAGCACATCACAGGAATGACGTCAGGGTCCTGCCTCGGTTCATATTTCCAAAGGATTTTCCCATCGTTGTTGAGATCCAGCGCGAACACCGGATTGGGGAAGGGGCCATGCACATACATCACGTCGCCAATGATCAAGGGGCCGCCTTCGTGACCGCGCAATACGCCGGTCGAGAAGGTCCATGCAACTTGCATCTTGCCGACGTTATCCGCCGTGATCTGCTTAAGTTGAGAATAGCGGGAATTTGAGTAATCCCCCGTGGGCATCACCCACTCTTTTGGGTTTTGCGACATTTTTTGCAATTGCTCGTTGCCGCTTGCTGAAGAAGCAACCAAAGCGGCCGCGGCACCGATACAGCTGGTTAAAAGCAAATAACGCATCCGAGTCCTCCCTGCGAAATTGTCGCGGGTTGACCGGCGCAACAGCACTTAGAACGTGCCGCGTGTCGGCACCCGTGCATTGGGAAGCGCTTCCGGCAGCGTGTCACAGCGCAGCGTGGCATCTGGGGGCATTCCGCAAGATGCCCCGCTAGCTTACGAAAAGCGTCAGTATTCCCGTTCGACTGACGCCCTTGAAGCCGGAACCGAATTGAAGTCTATGCTTGGGTCTTATCCGCCGCAACTAAAAAACATCTACGCGACATCTCGGCACATGCCGAGAACTACCACCGCAGAAATTAGAAGCACCGCACCTCTGCTTCGGCTTGCGCTTGCCGTAAATTTTTTACTGCCTCTTTTGCCGGCTCAGGCGATCGAAACATGGCGCCAAACCGACCGGGAACTTGTGCGAGGCTCAGCACAGTCTGCGCCGCCATATAGCGGTCGTAGGACAGCAGCGTGGCGATGACGTCGATTGAGCAGGAACACTGTCGCAACGCGACTTGCGTGTCGCCGTGCGTCTTCATACACGCAAAAACGTAGTCCGCTCTCGCCTCGGTCGGGTAGTCGTTAGTTTGCGCAGTTGCCTGCGCTGCAACTGCGAGCACCAGCGCAAAGCCAATGCCTGCAGGGCCTTCAGGTAACCTCAACATTACGCATCCCTTGCGCCCAGGTCGGGCTCTGGGCACGGACGATGATAGCCCTCGATGCCGCTCGCTCAAGACTGTTGCCTTGCTGGATTGGCAACAGTGTCGCAGGCTGCTTGGCAGCGTCAATGCAAATACGGTCCTATAATCAGGACCGAAACGGATTTCTGCCTGACACTTTTGCACAGCTCTGCCTACAAGATATGTCATGTCGAGTTTGCGCACTTTCATCGGGTTCTGTGTCACCGCCGCTGTGTGCTTTACGGTGGACCGCGCTCCGGCCGACGTGATCCGTTTGGCAGTTCAGAAAACCGGTACAGTTGCTTGGGTGCTGGACGTCATACGCGCGCACCAACTGGACAAAAGGGCCGGCATCACCATCAAGATCTTCGAATTTGCAAACCCGGAGGCCGGGAAGATTGCGCTGCGCGGCGGCTCCGTCGACGTTGTCGCCGCCGACTGGCTGTGGGTTTCCCGGGAACGCGAACTCGGCGCCAAGCTCGTTTTCTATCCTTATTCGACGGCGCTTGGCGCCGTGATGGTCCCACAGAATTCATCGATCAGGACTCTCACAGATCTGCAAGATAAAACTCTCGCGGTCGCAGGGGGGCCGCTTGATAAGAGTTGGCTGCTGTTGCGAGCTGCGACAAAGCAGAAGGGGGTTGATCTCGGTACACAGGCAAAGGTGATATACGGCTCGCCCGCATTGCTTGCAGGCAAAATGCTCCATGGCGACTTCGATGCGACGCTCAATTACTGGAATTTTTCTGCGCACCTGGAAACGCGCGGCTTCCGCCAACTTGTCAGTATAGACGAGTTGTTACCAAATTTCGGCGTGACCGGTCCGTTGTCGATGATTGGCTATGTTTTCGATGAAACATGGGCGGCGGCGCATCGCGAGACAATCAACTGGTTTCTCGACGTCACCCGACAGGCCAAGCAGATCCTGCTGAAGTCGGACACCGAATGGGAGCGAATCGCGCCATTGGTCGGCGCGCGCGACACCGCTACCCTGAATATCTATCGTGACCGCTACCGCCAAGGCATTCCGGGCCGGCCGGTCGAGTCCGAGGAGAAGGATGCAAACGCACTTTATCGAGTGCTGCTTAAGCTCGGCGGTACAGCATTGGTCGGGGAGGCCGAGGAACTTTCGCCCGGGACCTTCTACCGACCGGGCATTCAAAATTGAACCATGGTGCGGTTGATCTCACTTACACTGTTCCTGGCAATCTGGTGGTTGGCCTCGCTTTTTGCGGGGCCCCAGATGTTACCGGGACCGGTCAAAGTGTTGACCGCAATCGCCGTCCAGGCGCAAAGCGGCGATCTGTTCTTTCAACTCGGCGTGACATTGGCACGGGTTCTCGCGGCCTTCACGATTGCCATGATTGCCGGCACCGCGATCGGGCTGCTTATGGGCCGGGTAAAGATTGCAGACCGAATCGGCGATCCGTGGCTCATCGTGTTGCTGAATCTGCCGGCGCTGGTGATTATTGTATTGGCGTTCATCTGGGGTGGGCTCACAGAGATCGCAGGCGTATTGGCGGTCGCCATTAACAAATTACCGAACACCGTGGTTGCGGTGCGCGAAGGTGCCCGAGCTCTCGATACGAGCCTTGATGAAATGGCGCGTGTCTTTGCCGTGCCACGAGGAAAGTTCTTTTGGCACGTCGTTTTGCCGCAGCTTGCGCCTTATCTCGTTGCGGCGGGGCGTTCGGGACTTTCGTTGGTTTGGAAGATCGTACTCATCGTCGAATTGCTCGGGCGCCCGAATGGCATAGGATTTCAAATCGGCGTGGCCTTTCAGTTGTTTGACGTGACGCTTATTCTTGCTTACGCGCTCGCATTTGTAACCGTCATTCTCATTATCGAAACCGCGGTGGTGCAGCCCATTGAACGACACGCATTCCGTTGGCGAAAACGGGCACCTTAAGGTCCGTATTACGCACAAGGCGTTCACCGCGGCGTCTGGGGAGCGCTTCGACGTTCTGCGCGATATCTGTTTCGACCTAGGGCGCAGTGAAGTCGGTGCTCTTGTCGGTCCGTCCGGTTGCGGCAAGACTACGATTCTGCGAATCATTGCAGGACTTGATATTGATTTTAATGGGACGATAACGAGCCCGTTATCAGGCCGACTTGGGATGGTCTTCCAGGAACCACGCTTGCTTCCTTGGCGAACTGTCAACGACAACGTGCGTTTGGTTGCGCCAAGTATCGCTCCTGAAATGCTTGCGTCTCTTTTCCAAGTTCTAGATCTGGAGGCGCATTGTCTGCACTACCCCAGCGAACTTTCAGTGGGGCTTGCTCGCCGCGTTGCACTGGCCCGAGCACTTGCGATCGACCCGGCTCTGCTGCTGCTTGATGAACCGCTCGTTTCTCTTGACGACGCTTTGGCAGAGCGACTGCTGGCACAACTTGCGACCTTAATAGAAACTCGTCCGATTACGACACTGCTTGTGACTCATGATCTTCAAGAGGCGGTCCGGCTTGCTGACCGGATTTTCTTGCTGTCTGCGCGGCCTGCGCAGATCGTTGCCGAAATTCCACTTGCGACACCGCGGTCTACACGGTCCGAGCAGGAGATCACCAAAATTGTTGACGAGATTTCAAATCGAATAAGCAGCCATTGGTAAATTCGATCACAAAGCATGACGCTACTGATCTTTGATTGCGACGGCGTGTTGGTTGATTCTGAATTACTCGCCAATGAGGCATTGGCCGAGTTGATGAGTGCCCTTGGCCGCCCTATGACGACTCAGCAGGCGCTGCAGATCTTCTCTGGCCTCCGTCTTCGCGATGTTCTGAAGTCCGCGGAAGCGCTGCTATCGTTCCCGATCCCCACCGATCTAGGAGCAGCAGCGCGACAGCGGCTTTTCGAGCGTTTCCAGCGCGAACTGCAGCCTGTCAAAGGTGTTCGCGAGGCACTTGATATGTTGCCATACCCACGCTGTGTCGCATCATCTTCCGCCAGAGAGCGGCTTGATCTCTCACTCGAAGTTACGGGCCTCAAGGGGCTGTTTGGGGACAATGTCTTCAGTGCCGACCAAGTTGAGCACAGCAAGCCTGCGCCAGATCTTTATTTGTTCGCCGCTCGCGCACTCGGAGCAATACCCGCCAACTGCATCGTTATTGAGGATTCGACGCTGGGCATCCAGGCCGCTGTTTCGGCAGGAATGAAGACGATCGGTTTTGCCGGCGCAAGTCATGCGACAGTGGAACTTGCTCAACGGCTTAGGATGGCCGGCGCCGGTGTTGTTGTCGCCGCGATGTCCGATCTACCCGGTGCAATAGAACGTCTTATAGCAGCGCCTGGCTAATGATTAGGACGAGACTTGCCCTTCGCATCACTAGCGGCAAATATTTGCCTGAATATCGCTAAGATGTGAAAAGTGCATGCCAGCTAGGTCAATCGCCATACTGACGTTTTACTTGTGCGCCGCGTTTCCCGCGGCGGCACAGGACATGATGCGTCATGTCGATCTGAACTCTCCTGAGATGACCACCGCAGAAATGACACGCGACGAGGTCGTCGCCAAAGCGGCGGCCGCCACACCCAGCCGCCCCGCTGACTTTACCGGGAAGAAGTTGTCGGGCCTCGATCTTTCCGGGCTCGATCTCTCCGGTGCGGTTTTTCGCACCGCGCGCCTCAACAAGACCAAACTCGTCGGCGCAAAGCTCAATCGCGCGGTGCTCGACCAGGCCTGGCTGCTTGACGCGGACCTCAGTCACACCACCTTGCAACGTGCCAGTATATTTGCCGCACAAATGTTGCGCGCCCGGCTCGACGGGGCAGATCTCTCGGGGGCGCGAGTAGTAGCAGATCTCAGCGGCGCGAGCCTCGTCGATGCCAAGCTTACCGGCGCAAATTTTGCTCCTGATATGAAAAATCAGTCCATGGGGTTGTTGCACACGGTGCTTAAATCGGCGCGCCTTGACGGTGCTGACCTGCGTAATGCGGACTTATCGCGCGCCGAATTGCAATTTGCGTCACTCAAGAAGTCCAATCTTGCGGGTGCCTCTCTGCGCGGCGCCGATCTCAGCGGGGCCGATCTGAACGGTGCAACGGTTTCTGGCGCTGATTTTCTGGGAACCGATCTTGCTTCCGCACGATTGATAGACCCTATCGGCCTTGAAGCCGCCCGTA
Source organism: Pseudolabrys sp. (assembly GCA_035638295.1). Lineage (GTDB taxonomy): Bacteria > Pseudomonadota > Alphaproteobacteria > Rhizobiales > Xanthobacteraceae > Pseudolabrys. The sequence goes on along the minus strand of DASRAF010000256.1, from coordinate 5,511 downwards.
ACTTCGACAAGGCTGTAAATCTGGACCGGCTCTTGAAACAATAGATAGTCGCTCCATTCCGGGCGTTTGAGGAACGACATGTGCAGACTGACAATCGTAGGTGTCGTCCTTGCGCTTGTGAATTCCGGAGCGCAAGCCCAAGACAAGCCGATTCGCTTTTGGAATTTGACTGTTTACACCATTACGGCGCTCCAAATGTCACCAGTGGGCAAGGAAGTTTGGGGAGCTAATCAGTGCGAAAACGATCGTGACGGCACCGTCGATCACGACGAACGCCTGCGAATCACTGGCGTAAATCCGGGACGTTATGACGTAAAGATTGCCGACAAGACCGGCCGTGTATGCATTGTGCGCAATATCGATGTGAAAGAAGGGGCTATTTTCACCATCGAAGAGAAACAGCTCACTGAATGCGGCAAGTGACGAACGTCTTTGGAATGGAGACTTACTGTGTGTTGCGAAGCGTCTGAAAGACCCGCAAAGCGGCAACATGCTCGGCAACCTCATGCACGCGCACGATCGCGGCACCAGCGGCGACTGCCGCAAGGCTTGCTGCAATTGTCCCCGATAGCGTTCCCTCGATTCCCTTGCCGGTCAGCGAGCCGAGAAATCTTTTTCGGGACGTCCCGACCATCAGCGGGAGTCCATAATCCTTGAGTTCGCCGAGCCTGCGGATGGCCTCACGATTTTGACGGCTGCCCTTGGCGAACCCTATACCTACATCGAGGATTATGCGGTGCTTGGGAATTCCGGCGTGCGCCGCAATCGCAAGTGAGCGCTCGAAGAAAGAACGAATATCATCAACAATATCGAGATTCTCATCTTTTTCCGCCCGATTATGCATGATCACGACGGCGGCCTCGGCTTCCGCCACGACATCGGCCATGCGCGGATCTTTCTGCAAACCCCAGACGTCATTGACGAGAACGGCCCCGGACGAGAGCGCGCGTTCGGCCACCGCCGCCTTCGTCGTGTCGATCGACATCGGGACGTCGAATGTGGTCACCACCGCGAGCACTTGATCGAGACGGGTCATCTCCTCTGCTTCGTCGACCGGTTTTGCGCCTGGTCGAGTCGACTCGGCGCCAATGTCGACGATATCGCAACCGTCCGCGATCATATGCCGGACATGGTCAATGGCGTTACTTGCTGCGAGGAAACGTCCACCGTCGAAGAATGAATCCGGCGTTACATTGAGGATACCCATGATGAGCGAACGAGAGCCGATTGCAGCAAGAAAAGCATCGCGCTTGGTGCGCGCGGCGGGCAGCATCATCGAGTGTCAATCATCGGCATCAGATCTTTTTCTGACCGGAGTATTCGCAGTGCCAGCGCACCGCCATCCATTTCGGATGCTCGCCGATCCATTGTGCAATATATGGCGCTGCGCGCATGGCGCACTGTTGCAGCGATGCACCTGACGAGTACTGAAGGCGCTGATCTTCGCAAAGCGTCGGATCCCCGATGGCACACACGGTGATCACCAATTCGAGCAAGCCCATGACGCATATCTCCGGGCGAACAGCCTATCCTATGGTAACTAATTGAATCTGACGAGCTTAGTTCGCAACGGAGGGGTATAAAATTTCTCCCTTACCGATGACTGCCATGTCGCCAAGCAATCGCCGCCACGGCCGCCGCAGCGTTGCAGCAATTCCGGGGCTGTAAGTGTCAACGTAGCGAGCCATCAGGACAGTGGCGAGTAACTCGTGCACGCCTGAATCGACGAACGTTGGAGACAAGGCATCGCTGCCATCCAAAGTGACGATGGTGCCACGGTTCATAAGATAGCCGGGTAGCCGGCCGGCGCGGCCGCGCACGATAATCGTACCCGCAATCATGCGGCTGCCCACGTAGGTGTCAGCCTTGCCTTCAACAATGATCATGCCGCGTCGCATCCTGTCGCCGGCACGTGCTCCGACGTTACCGCGAACGAGGATCACGCCGCCGCGCATGCCGACCGTCTCGCCGGCGAGAGGTCCGCCGAGCCTGTCGCCGGCATGGCCAGAGATCATGAGCCTGCCGTCTGTCATGCCGGATGCAGCCCAGGGTCCGGCATTCCCGGCGATTGCAAGCCTGCCGCCCTGCATCGAGCGGCCAGCCTGGATGCCGACGTCGCCGTCGACACTAATTTCGCCTCGGCTCATACCGGCACCGATGCGGTCGAACCGCTCACTGCCGCCCTCGAAGCGGATTTGCGTAGCGTCGCCCATATGGATTCTGAATACATCCCCGGCAAGTACACGTTCGCGCGTTGTCTGTAGTTGGATGGCGGCTATTCTGCTTTGGCTCAGACCGGCCAGACGATCTGGGGTTAGGGGCGCCAGATCGAGTCGCTGTGCGGGTGAGTCCCGCAACGTGAATAGGAGCGGACTCACGGCAACAAATCCTTCAGATGGTAATGATGTGAGCCCAACTTGCCTCCATAATTTCCTGCGCCAATGCGTAGAGCACCTCGTTCCGGGCCGAGTGCCAAAATGGCGCGCACACCGGCCCGCATGGCAGCAGCAACTGAATCAGAAGTGAGGCCGTCGATAACGATCTCCAGAACCGATGTGATTTCTGGGTCGAGCGCACTGTTGCTCGCTCCTCTCAAGGTCGGGCAATAGGCGTCATTGGTTGAAGCGGGTACTCCCTTATATTTCGAGCCGACCTTAGAGCCGGAACGCGCGATGCCGCCCGGAAATGGCATGATCACATTAGGCACTGCCGCGATGGTCTCAACGGCGAGTTCGGTTGCAGCGAGTGTCGTCTCGTTGGTCGCGCCCATGACGATGATATTGCCGCCGCCGACGGCTGTTCTGCAGAGGCCGGTGGTTGCGTCACAAATGAATTCACCATCCATCACCGGTATGCGCCAGTAACGTTTGTCCCCGAAGCGCTTGGAAATTTGCCAGCCATCGCCGAAAAAGCGCACCGCGTTGCCAAGCTTTAATTTTTCTTCCGCGTCCAGCCCCGCGTAACAGGCGGATCCCGGACTCGTCAGCACGCATTGGCCCACGCGCGCCTGCAGCTGTTTTTGCAGCTCGCTGGTGGAGATGGCAAAAAGAAGCACCCGCACGCCCGGTCTACCATCAGGCGTGTCATCAGGATCGAGGACACGATCGATCCCCGCCTCGCAACCGCAACCAATCACCGAAGTTGCAAACCCTGTCATGGTTGCGGCCGCCTGACGCGCCCAAGCCGCATTATGTGCAGTGATCGTTAGGGCCGTAGCCCGCATCTCGAAGGCCTCGGCGAAAGTGTCATCGACTCGGATGCCGTTCACGGTCAACTGAGACATGGAATGGTTTCGAAAGACTGCGAGCGGCCAATTGCTGCGTCGGCCACTGTCATAAAGTCGGGTGAAAGTCCGTATCGTTCCTCATAGTACTCGCGCATGCGCCGCTCGATCGCGCGCTCGCGGTCTGTGTGCACACCGAGGGTGCGACCGTAGGGACAGTCAAGTAGCGCGCCGTCTCGCACGATAAGCTGTCCACATTTGAACACGAGGGCGGCCTTTCGGAACATCTTAGCTTTGTCAGTGTCGGTCTCGTAGACAGCAACATCGGCTAGAGCACCAGGACCAAGATGACCGCGGTCCTTAAGGCCGAGAAGTTTGGCCGGTGCGGCGCGTGTCATGATCGCAACCTCGGTGAGGGTGTACTCGCGGGTAATAGAGGCCAGTATAGTCACTGCCATCGCCTCTTTTGGCAGGTGCGATATCCATTCCGTCCGCAAGTCCCGGTCCATAAGTAGAGCCAGGATATCGGGATAGGCCGTGAATGGTGCGCCGTTGGGATGATCCGTGGTGAAGAGCACGCGCCACGGATCTTTCGTTAATAAGAACAATTCGAGCCCCACCGCCCATTGCACAGCGTTGAAGAAATCGGTGCTTCGATAGTTATAGGGTACAATGCCGGCACCGTTGGAATCGCCGTCGCAAATCATCCATTTCTTCGGACGCGCCCCGTTGCGAGCGTTAAACTGCCGCAGCACATCGCAAGAAATCGTGACGGTCTGTCCGAACATGACCTGACCGACGTCGACGGTCACGGATCTGGCCGCGTTTATTGCCTCCGCGAGACTCGCACCGCTGGAGGAGAAGCCACGCGGGCCTTCCTTGCCGTAGCCATAAAATTGCAGATGCGCGAGATGCAGCGGAAGGCTTTCCGCAGCGGCGATTGTCGCGAGCGCGGTTTCGACATTGCCAGCCATGCCTAGATTATTGCAATGGACGTGTAGCGGATGTGGCAGTTTCAGTTCATGGACCGCGCGCTGAAGCGCTTTCATAATGGTGCGTGAGGATACGCCGTAACCGGGCACTTCATCGTCAAGCGAAAACGCGCGCACATTGTCCTTGAATGCTGCCACGCCTCCTGCATTGATTACCTTGATACCAAGTCCGCGAGATGTGGCGAGTGTCCAGGCCACGTAGTCTCGCATGGCATCAGGGCCCTCGCGGTGATGCAGGAGGTTGAGCAAAAAATCGTCATTTCCGAGCACCGTCAGCGTTGCCTTGTCGATGACCGGAATGTCAGCCAATTCAAGATGCGCCTGCATGGCTTGATGTGGCAGCACCGCGGGTTCAACTACCGTGGTAAAGCCCATCATTGCGTAGATGCGCCCGGTCTCGAAGGTATTCCACGTCCCGCGCGGTTGTGGGAAGTGACCGGCATGAACGACATCTGAAGGGTACCGTTGCTCAGGCAACAACAACCGGCCCATCGTCTCGTTGTTGCCCGCGATGTGTGAATGAACGTCGATGGCGCCGGCCATGACGATCTTGTTCGAAACGTTGTATGTCTCGTCCGCAGCACCGCTAGATGGCGCATCGACAATGCGTCCGTCGCGGAAGAAGATATCGCCGACAGCATCTCGACCATTTTTCGGATCGATTACACGTCCACCGGCAAGGCGCGTCAACATGGCCGTGCCGTCGGCAGCGCCGTCCTGATGCTGCCGAGAACGCTTGATACCGACATTGCGTTACTCGGTTTGCTGGCGCTCACAGCGGAAAGTGTTGCAGTTGCCCGAAGGTGCTCGACTGCATCGTGATCGATGCCTGGCCTGCCCACGGCGATCATGACATCGGCCTCAGGCAAGTCGGGCGCGGCAGTGAGCGCGACAAGCGTCGGTTTGCGCTTCCATGTTGGCGGTCGTGCGGCATAGGCGGAAATCCATAGTGCGCAATCAGCTTCGCCGCTATCGATGAGACGCGATGCTTCGAAGCGCCAGGGGTCGTGCTCCGGGAGCCCGCGACCAAACCCTGTTCGCAAAGGAAAGCCGGTCATCCAACCGGCTACTTGTTGCACCGCGGCGGCATTGTCGGTGGCTGCTAACGGCAGGCCAGAAAACCGCGTCCCTTTGTTAAGATCAGCCACCAGGCCGCATAACATCTCGATGATGAGTTCGTCGTGCTGAGTTGCTGACCATATTGCAACTCCGAAGCGAACTTTTCTCAGATCAGCCATGAGCGAATCGATTGTCGCTGGGGAAAGCGGTAGATGCGCCATCGGTCTTCCAGCGCAG
>DASRAF010000255.1:0-5811 GCA_035638295.1 Pseudolabrys sp. | reverse complement strand
CGGAAGGCTTCACCCGACGGCCGCGCCACCAGAAGCCGACAGTTGTTTGTGCCGAGATCGAGCGCTGCATAGGTCGCGCCCCCCCGGTCGCTGCCGAAGCTAGCATCAAACCGCCCAGGCGACCGCCGACCCCACGTGGCGCGCGAGAGCGGCGCCCGGTCAATAGCGGGGTCGAGGCCCGGGATGTCCCCGGCCTCGCCGCTCATGTCAAAACCTTCCTGCCGCTCCGTAGGCCACCTTTTTCGGCGCGTCACGGTTGTGGCTGTTTATTCTCGATCAGGAAAAGTGTACCAGCGTCCCCGCTTCACGCAACCCTCCGTCCCGAATGCTATTCTTGTCCGGCCACGCGAGCTGCTTAAATTGACCTAGAACCAACCGGAACCTTACGGGCAAATGGACGATCGAACGACTGAAACCGCACTATCGTTGACCAAGTTCGGCATCGGTCAGCCGGTGCGACGCAGCGAAGACCCGAAATTGGTGCGCGGTGAAGGCTGCTACGCCGACGATTTCAATCGGCCTCGCCAAGCCTACGCCGTTATCGTCCGTAGCCGTGAAGCCCATGGTGTCATCCGCGCGATTAGCACGGATGCCGCGAAGACGATGCCGGGCGTGCTCGGCGTTTACGCCGCGTCTGACCTGTCCGCCTACGGACCGCTCAAATGCAATATGCCGCTCAAGAGCCGTGACGGATCGCCGATCCGCTACACGCCGCGCCCTGCTCTTGCCGGCGACAAGGTTCGCTTTGTCGGCGATCCGGTTGTCTGTGTCGTTGCCGAAACGGTCGCGCAGGCAAAAGATGCGGCCGAGGCGGTGGCGATCGACATCGAACCGCTGCCCGTCGTGCTTACGCCTGCCGACGCGGTGAAGCCCGGCGCGCCACTGGTCTTCGACGCTGTCCCCAACAACATCGCGCTTGATTATTACTACGGCGATGCTGCGAAGGTGGCTGAAGCCTTCGCCAAGGCGAAACACATCACGCGGCTCGAAACATCCAATCAGCGCATGGTGGTGAACGCCATGGAGCCGCGCGCCGCGATCGGCGAATACGATCCGGCGAACGGCAAATGGACGCTCCATTCAACGAGCCAGGGCGTCCATGGCATGAAGATTTCACTCATGGACATCCTCAGCGCGCCCGCCGACAAAGTTCGCGTTGTGACCGGTCAGGTCGGCGGCTCCTTCGGCATGAAGGCGTCGGTCTATCCTGAATATGTCTGCATACTGCACGCCGCCCGTATTCTCGGACGTCCGGTGAAATGGACCGATGAACGCTCGGGGAGCTTCGTATCCGACCATCACGGTCGGGCGCAGGACATGGTGGTTGAAATAGCCTTCGATGAGGACGCCCATATTCTTGCTTTGCGACTGACCGGCTACGGCAATATGGGTGGTTACCTCGCACAGTTCGGTCCGTTGCTGCCGACCGGCAATCAAGTCAAAAACCTTGCGAGTATCTACCGAACGCCGCTCATCGAGGTGGCGACCAAGTGCGTTTTCACCAACACGAACTTTGTGTCGGCCTATCGCGGCGCCGGCCGGCCCGAGGGCAATTACTACGTCGAGCGCACGCTCGACCTCGCGGCGAGCGAACTTGGCATTGATCGGCTCGATCTGCGCAAGCGCAATATGATCCGCAAAGGTGATCTGCCTTTCAAAGCCGCATCCGACATGACCTACGACTGCGGCGATTTCCTTGGCGTGCTCAAGCAAGCCCTGGATACCGCCGACTACGCTGGCTTCAACAAGCGCAAGCGCGAGAGCCGCAAGCGCGGCTTGCTGCGCGGGCTCGGTATCGGTTGTTACCTCGAAGTCACTGCCGCTCCCGGCAAGGAGCTCGGCGCGGTCCATTTCGAATCTGATGGCACGGTTACAATCGTCACCGGCACGCTCGACTTCGGCATGGGTCACGCGACGACTTATGCGCAAATCCTGACCGACCTGCTCGGCGTTCCGTTCGACCTTATCCGTATGGTCGAAGGCGACAGCGATCGCATGGCGTTCGGCGGCGGCAGCGGCGGATCGCGCTCGGTGATGTTTGTCGGCGCGGCGCTGACGGAGTCGGCGGCGATCATCATCGAGCGCGGCAAGCAAATCGCATCACACGTGCTGGAAGCCTCGGCAAGCGACATTGAATTCAATGCGGGGCGCTTTGTCATCGCCGGTACTGACCGTTCGATCGCGTTGCTCGAATTGGCGTCGCGGTTGCGCGGCGGACTCAAACTGCCGCAGGGCGTACTGAACTCGCTCGACGTCGACCACGTAGTGAAGGATCCGGTCCCCTCTGCCTTCCCGAACGGCTGTCATATTGCCGAAGTCGAAGTCGATCCCGAAACGGGTGCTGCTCAGGTCGTGCGTTATTCCGCGGTCAATGATCTCGGCACGATCGTCAACCCGCTTCTGGTCGAAGGACAGATCCAGGGCGGTGTCGTGCAGGGTCTCGGGCAGGCTCTGCTCGAACATGCCGTCTACGACTCCGACGGCCAGTTCGTGACCGGCTCGTTCATGGACTACGCCATGCCCCGCGCGCACGGCGTGCCGACGATCAATGTGCTGAGCCACCCGGTCCCGACCAAAAGCAATCCGCTCGGCGCCAAGGGATGCGGAGAAGCAGGCACCTCCGGGGGTTTGGCGTCGGTGGCGAATGCAGTGATAGACGCGCTGTCGGAATACGGCATCAGGCACCTTGAAATGCCGATGACGCCCGCGCGCATCTGGCACGCGATTCAGGAAGCCAAGGCACGGCGAGCGTCCTAGAACACGGTTCCCGAGCGCCACGGCCGCATACCGCGCCGACATGGGCAACCCACTGCAAATGCATTGGATTGCCGGCGTGGTCCGGGGCATAGTCCCGCCCCCTTTGTGGAGATCCCGTCTTATGACCCAAACGGCCGAGGTTCTGAGCCCCAGTCGGCCGTCTTACGTGCGTCTCGTCGGCGTCGTCAGTGCGGCGCACTTCGTGTCGCACTATTACATTATCTTGCTCGCACCGCTGATGCCCTTTGTGCGGGAAGCCTACGGCGTCAGCTACACCGAAATCGGGCTGGCCTTCACGGCCTTCAATATCGTGTCGGCTGTCGGCCAGACGCCGGCAGGATTCCTCGTCGACCGCATCGGTGCGCGTGCGCTGCTCGTCGCAGGCCTGCTGACAGGTGCCGCATCACTCATCATTACGGGCCTGCTCGATTCATTCTGGATGCTGGTTACGATGTTTGCGCTTTTGGGCGTGGGCAACACGGTCTATCACCCCGCCGACTACGCGCTGCTCTCGCAACACGTGCCGTCCGACCGTATCGGCCAGGCCTTCTCGATGCACACCTTTGCCGGCATGCTCGGCTCGGCTGTCGCGCCGGCGAGCCTGCTCATCATGCAAAGCCAATGGGGCTGGCGCGGCGCCTTCATCGGCGCGGCGGTTCTCGGCATTGCCGTTGCGGCGATACTGATCGCGTTCCGCGATAACTCCCCCGTTCAAACGAAATCCGCCCCGGCACGCGCCACCTCCGGCGACACGCCAGCCGGATGGCGATTGCTGCTGTCGGGCCCGTTCCTCCTTAACCTCGTCTTCTTTGCGCTGCTCGCGATGATAAGCGCGGGACTCTACAATTATTCGGTCGTTGCGCTCGGCGCGCTCTATGGCACTCCGGTCACGACCGCCAATGCGGCACTGACCGGCAATCTATTGTGGTCGGCGATTGGCGTGCTATTGGGCGGCCTGCTCGTGGGCCGCACCACGCGGCACGGGCTGGTCGCGACAATCGGGCTTGCCGCCATGGGCCTCTTCACCGCCATGGTTGCAGAGATCGATTTCAGCGCGGTGGCATTAATCGGAGTGATGTCCCTGATCGGGCTTTTCTCAGGTGTCATCATGCCTTCGCGCGACATGATCGTGCGCGCGATTACCCCGCCGGGTTCTTTCGGCAAGGTCTTCGGCTTCGTGACCACGGGATTTAACATCGGCGGCATAATTGCTCCGCTGATTTTTGGCGCCATCATGGATCGTCGAAATCCGCGCCTGGTTTTCCTGACGGTCGCGGCCTTGAGTCTGGTTGCGATCCTCACGGTCGCAACGCGACCCCGACGCCCTGTCTGACCGGGCGTCCGGGCGTTCGCACTTGTAAAATTGGCCGAATTGGCCCATGTCAGAGCCATCCGGAAGGCTGCTGAGGCGTCCCAGCCCCGTTGAGGAATAGTTCAACGGTAGAACATCAAAACTCTCGACTTGTGCCGATAGAGTCGAGAGTTGGTTTTACAATCAACCCCAAAAGCTGCCACGTAAAACCTAAAGAATCCGCTGCGATTGTAAAACTTTGCGTCGTCGTTTTTCGGCATTCACTCAAACGAGCCACGAAGTGAGTTTGATTGGACCTATGTCAAAAGCTGACGCGGCGAACAGTGATTCAACAGTGCGGGAACACAGGCAACGAGGATTGATCCCCTGGAAGCCTGGCCAATCCGGCAATCCTAAGGGCCGGCCGCGAGGCTCACGCAACAAGCTGAGTGAGGATTTCTTTCGTGATCTTTGCGAGGCATGGGAAGCTTTCGGCAAGCCGGCGCTCGAGACAATGGCCATGCTTTATCCGGCCGAGTTCGTGCGCATGGTTGCATCGCTGATACCGAGAGAGCTCGAGGCCACCATTCCCCCAGTTACGGAGCGTATGTCTAACGCACGGCTCGAAGCCATTATCGCGCGAGGTCTTCAAAGCGGCCTTGATCCTGCAGCGACGGATGAGGACGCTTAGATCATTCAGTAGACGGGCGCGCTTCTACGGCGTCGAGCCTGACATGATTCCGCTATTGGCCACAGCGGACACTCGAATGAACGCATTCAGCGTCGCTTTCGGGGGCAAAGCGGACATGCCGTTTTGCACCGCACATGTCTGCTTTTGACCCAAAGCGGACATGCGAACCGCTATTCGATCACCTCGTCGGTGTCCCCGGGATAACCGCTGCCACACCCTCTGGATTGATGTTGAAGGCCAAGAACGTGAGAGGGGTATCGCTTGGATTTCCCCACTGATGTACTAAGCCGAATGGCTCGTAGATCAAAGAGCCTGGTTCCCTTGCGTCCGTTTTGCCATTGACTGTATTCGCACCCGTCCCAGAGATAATGTAGTAAAGTGCTGCTCCCGACCGATGATGTGGTGGGTTGGACGGCATCTGTGCTGGAAAAGTGACCCGCGTCAGGTTGAGATCATAGCTGCCCGGTGTCAAATCAGGAATCGGTGCCGCCGTGCGAAAAAGCTCCTTCACGATCGCGGGTGTAGTCTCGACAGGTTGATCCTGATCTGCAATTGGGACCAGCAGAAAGTGGAGAAAGGTTGATGCCTTGCCGGTTTCCGCCTTCAGCGATGCGAGCTTCCCACTAGCAAGAAACATACCCTCACCAGGGCTCAGCGTTTTTGCTTCTCCACCAATTGAAACTTCGGTCGATCCCGACACCTGGTAGAGAATGCCGTCGGCGGTTGAGACGCTACTCTTTTCTCCTGGCGGAATGGTGATACTCAATGCTCTGAAAAGGAGCGGTCGATCTGTCACGGTTGGCAATTTCGTCGCGGCGATCAGGGTTCGCGTGATCGGAGATTGAACTGGCGGAGTTTGTGCGGCCACAGAGTTACCAATGGCTGCCGCCCCTAGAATGACGAATCCAATTTTGCTGATACGCATTGTGGCCTCCCAAACTTACAGCCCTACCCGACATTTCGCAGTCGGTTGCATGCCGGACCAGACATGCGACAACCTTCGATCAATGTCCGGTTTTGGACAATAGCGGACAACAGTGGAGTTTGGCCCGGCACGGTTTGTCCGCTAATG
>DASRAF010000254.1:0-5310 GCA_035638295.1 Pseudolabrys sp. | reverse complement strand
TGTATAAGCCGCGCTCCCGTCAGCCTTGGCGGCGCGGATCAGACCGGACAGCGTGCGATAGAATTCTGCCTGCTTGGCGAGAATCCAGCCGGTGAACCCTCCCACTTCAGGCGGCGCCGGTCCGCGCGAAACGCCAAATGGCTGCGCAAAGGCGCAGTCTGTCGCCGCGACAAAAAGCAAAATGCAGGCGACCAGCAGGACATATCGTGTCAGGTGGAGTCGCGGGACCTGCGTCAAGGACAGTGCACCAGGAGTTTGTTTGCGAATTGGGCACCCCAGGCCATTGTCGTGTTTTTCTCGTCGGCCGGAATCTCGCTGAGTTTCTTGCCCTCGGCGAAGGTCATCTCGCGCGGCAACTGGACGTCGAGCTTGCATTTCGGGGCGCCGACAAGTCGCGCGGGGTTTTGCTTGTCAAAAGAGAAGTCGACAAAGATTGTCGGATCATAGATCTCGATCTTCAGTTCCTTCGCCTTGACCGGTGATTTGAACGGCAGCGTGAAATTGAGCGTCAGCACCTGGTCGTTGTAGTCGAGCCAGTAATCGGACGTGGGATCGGTGAGCGCGACCTTCGTCCCATCTGCAGTGGCGTAGGTGAAGTAGTCGAACTCCTTGAGCGATTCGACATTGACCTTCGCCAGCGGAGCCAGTTCCTCGCGGGTGAACCTGCCCTTCTCCTTGCTGTCGAGCCCCTGGATGGCAAACGTCGAGAACATGTCGTCGAACGACCAGGCGTGACGAATACCTGTGATTCGTCCGTCGGGCGCGTAGACCAGTTCGGTGCGCATGGTCACCCAGACGTGCGGATGCGCTTGCGCCGGAGCGGCAATGAAGAGCGTGGCGAGTGCGACGAGAAAAATGCGAAGCATGCAGGGACCATAACACGGACTGCGGCCTAAACGTGACGCGTTACTTTGTAGCAATAGTTTTTGCGTAAATTTTTCGGTCAGACGCCCGCTGCGCCACCATCGGCGCGCGGATCATGCCCACCTTCCAAGGTACCATCAGGATGCAGGATGACCGCGCCGGCGTGACCCATCGTGTCGGAATAGGCATCATCGAGAACGGCCACGTCGTGGCCGGCCGAGAGCATCCGATCGACCAGGTTGCCGTCGAAGCGCGATTCCATCCGCAAGTTGGTGTGACTCGAACCCCACGTGCGGCCAAGCAGCCAACGCGGTGCATCGAGCGCTTTATCGAGTGGTTGCCGAAAATTGACGTAGCGCGTGAATACCGCTGCCTGGCTTTGCGGCTGGCCGTCGCCGCCCATCGTTCCGTAGGCGATGAAGCGCCCATCCTTGAGTGTGGCGAGCGCTGGATTCAACGTGTGAAATGGACGGCGGCCGGGCGAGAGTGCATTCAGTGATTTCGGATCAAGTGAAAAGCTGGCGCCGCGGTTTTGCATGAGGAGGCCAGTCGCGGGCAGCACGCAGCCAGAGCCAAACTCCCAATAGAGGGACTGGATGTAGGAAACGACGAGGCCGCTCGCGTCTGCCGCACCCATCCAGATCGTGTCGCCTTCGCCGTAAGGCGTGGGCCAGCGCGCCGTTTTGCGAGCGTCAATTCTTGACGCCTCGGCATCGAGAAAACTGGGTGACAGGTATCGGTCGAGATCGTCGCTGATTTTGTCGGGATCGGTGATCACGCGGTCGCGAACGCGAAAGGCGCGTTTCGTCGCCTCGACCAGATTGTGGATGTGCTCGAAACTTTCCGGCTGCGCGGCGCGCAACCGATCGAACAGCGCAAGGATCATGAGAGAAGCAAGGCCCTGCGTCGGCGGCGGCGAATTGTAGAGCGTGCCGGCCTGCGTCGTGACGCTGAGGGGCTTGGCAACGGTCGCCCGATATTTCTCCAGGTCGGCGCGAGTCAGCGGGCTCCCGATGCGATCGAGATCGGCGGCAATTTCACGGCCGACATCGCCGCGATAAAAATCTTCGAGGCCGGCACGGGCCAGATGCTCGAGCGTTGCCGCAAATTCTGTTTGTTTGAGTCGCGCGCCGACCTCTGGCACCCTGCCGTCGAGCAAAAATGCTTTTCCAAATCCGGTGGCCTTTTCCATTTCGGGCAGCTTCTCGGCTGTCAGCCGCGCCTGACTGCGCGTCACCGTGAAGCCCTCACGTGCGCGCCCAATCGCGGGGGTCAGCAGCAAAGCAAGTGGCAGTTTTCCGCCCTGCTCTTTGGCCGCCTCCTGCGCGAGGAGAACCGCGCCGACTGCCCCAGGCACCGTGAGCGCCGCCAACACGCCGCGGGCCGGAATCTCGTCGTAGCCTGCATCACGATAGAATCGCTGCGTTGCTTTGGCCCCGGCCGGGCCAGCGCCCATCAATGCACGAACGCGTCCCGACGGCTCACGGATAAGCCAGAAACCGTCGCCGCCAAGATGATTCATATGCGGATAGACGACGGCGATGCTGGCAGCCATTGCCAGCATGGCTTCGACCGCATTTCCGCCCTCGGCAAGGATCGCGCGACCGTCCTCGACAGCGGCGGCGTGCGGAGCGGCGACCACGCCTCGACGATGCCCGGCGGTGTGGAGGTTCATGCAGAGGGTACGTCGGCGAGGCCACGCTTCTTCAGGAGAGCGTCGACCGTTGGCAGACGCCCGCGAAACGCCGTGTAGGCTTCGGAGGGGTCGCGCAGGTTCCCTGCACTGTAGACAAAATCGCGCAGCCGTTTTGCCGTCGCCGGATCGAAGGCATTGCCGGTTTCCTCGAAGGCGGCGAAGGCGTCGGCATCGAGCACCTCCGACCACAGGTAAGAGTAATAGCCGGCCGCATAGCCGCCGCCGGAGAACAGATGTTGAAAATGCGGCAGGCGGTGACGCATCACGATCTCCGCCGGCATTGCGATGCGCTCAAGATCCTTGCGTTCGAAATCCGACACGTCGAGTCCGGACGCGTCTTGAAGCGAGTGCAGGTCGAGATCAACGAGCGCGCAGGCGGTGTATTCGACCGTGTCGAAGCCCTGGTTGAAAGTAAGAGTCGCGAGCAGCCGATCGAGCAATGCTTTTGGCATGGGCTCGCCGGTGCGGAAATGGCGGGCATAGCGCTGCAGTATCTCCGGCACTTCGAGCCAGTGCTCGTATAGCTGCGAGGGCAGTTCGACGAAATCGTTCGGCACTGCAGTCCCCGAAAGCAGCGGATAGGTCACATTGGAGAGCATCCCGTGTAGCGCATGACCGAACTCATGAAACACGGTGCGCGCGTCATCGAACGACAGAAGCGCCGGTTCCCCCGCCGACGGTTTGGAAAAATTGCAGACGTTGAGAACAATCGGGCGGATATCGCCGGACAATCGCTCCTGGTCGCGCAATGACGTCATCCACGCACCGCTGTGCTTGGACTGGCGCGCGAAATAATCACCGATAAAGAGCGCAACGTGCCGGTTCTGCGCGTCCGTCACATCCCACGCGCGTGCGTCAGGATTATAGAGCGGCATATCGACCGGCTTGAATGAGAGGCCGAACAGACGGCCGGCCGTTTCGAACGCCGCCTCGATCATCTTGTCGAGCTGGAAATACGGTTTGATCTCGGCTTCGTCGAGGTCGTACTTCGCCTTGCGGAGTTTTTCCGTGTAGTAGCGCCAGTCGTGCGGCGCCAGCGCGAAGTTGCCGCCCTCCTGGGCGATCAATGCCTGCAGGGCGTCGCGCTCGCCGGCCGCCTTCGTCCTGGCGCGGTCCCAGACCTCATCCAGAAGTTTGCGCGCCGCCGCCGGGGTCTTCGCCATCTGATCGTCGAGCCGATAGTCGGAGAATGTCGCAAAGCCGAGCAGCTTTGCCCGTTCGCCCCGCAAGGCCACCATCTCCGCGATCAGGGTCCGGTTGTCTGTTGCTCCACCGTTCTCACCGCGCCTGATCCACGTGTGGAACGCCCTTTCACGCAGATCCCGCCGGGACGAGAACTGCAGGAAGCTTTCGACCGACGAGCGCGCAAGGGTGATCGCGTATTTGCCCGGCTGGCCACGCTCTTCGGCGTCGGCGCGGGCCGCCGCACGGGCGAAGTCAGGCAACCCGGCGAGGTCGCCCTCATCCAGGATCATGGTGAAGGACTTCTCGTCGGCCAGTACATTCTGCGCGAATTGGGTGCCGAGGCTCGCCAGTCGCTCATTGATGGCGGCAAGACGATCCTGAGCCGGCTTCTCAAGTGCGCCACCGGCGCGGACAAATCGGGTGTGGTAGCGCTCCAGAACGCGGGCCTGCTCGGGACTGAGGCTCAGCGAGTCGCGTCTGCCATAGAGAGAGGCTATGCGGGAATAGAGTGCAGGATTGAGGTAGAGCGCATTGTTATGGCGGGCGAGCATCGGCGACACTTCCCGTTCTATCTCCTCGATGTCGTCCGACGTGTCGGCCCCTGCCAGGACGAAGAAGACATTGGCGACCCGCTCAAGCCCCCGCCCGCTCTTCTCCAGCGCCGCAATCGTGTTCTCAAAGCTGGGGTCGGCCCCGTTTTGGGCAATCGCATCGATCTCGGCCCGGTGCTCCGCCAGCGCCCGGTCGAATGCCGGGCGGAAGTGCTCAGCCTTGATCGCGGCGAATGGCGGCAGCTCGAACTCACCTGACCAGGTGGCGAGCAGCGGGTTCTGGAGGTCTGAGGAGGAGGATGTGGCGCTCATCCTGTCCATCTAGTCGGAGACCGGCCCCTTGGCGAGGGCCTTGATCAGTCCGTGGTCACATTCCCGCCACGACTTGGCGAGCGCGACGCGGCACTCGGCGCTCCATGCTGCGTTAACGACTGCCGCGATCCGCACAAGCACCTCGCGAGCGTGGCCGACGCTCGTCTGTGACGATCCGTGCGGATGAGCGGTTACGCTATGGACTTGATCTCAAAGCCGGATTCGGAGAGATTGCGCCTCGCAAAGGAGACCCGCATGGCCCAAGGCACCCGCATCAACTGGCTTAACGTCATCACCGTTATCAGCGCCGCGATCCTGATCGGCGCCGAGGTGTTCGGTGCAGCGTTCGCCGGCTCGTGGGCCATCGCCACCTTGTTCGACCTCGGCGGATTTGGCGCGCGCGTGCTCGACGTCGCGTTCGTGCTCTGCGGTCTCGCCATCATGGTGCAGTTCGTTCGCGCCGCGCATCGCATCGAGCCGTTCACCACGCGCGGCTGAACACGCGTCGTCGATCGCCAAAGGAAAAAGTTAAGAAGGATTTTTGTCGCGACGAACTATTCTCTTGCATGTGTCACCAAAATTACTTATTTCCGTAGTGCCCAATTTCGCACGTGCCTGTGGCCGTGTGTCGGTCGGTAGGTAGCCGGACAAGAGGCCGGCCAGCCGCCTGGAGAGAAGAGCCAACCTCTCCAAGAAATCTGA
>DASRAF010000253.1:0-2645 GCA_035638295.1 Pseudolabrys sp. | reverse complement strand
ACAAAGGCGAATACGTGATTCTTCGCATCAACGACGCAGCACAAGGGCGTGAAATGTTGCGCCGCCTTCTCCCACATGTAGCACCGGCGGACGAATGGTGGAAGCCGAGTCTTCCGGGCTGGTTGGGCATCGCTTTCACATTTCAAGGCCTCAAGGCGTTGGGAGTGCCTAAACCGTCGCTGGACAGCTTCCCCGAAGAATTCCGCGAGGGCATGGCGGCGCGGGCTGCCATTCTCAACGATGTCGGTAACAATTCTCCAGCTAACTGGGAGTATCCGTTCGGCACAGCAGACATGCACGTCGCGCTTGCGATTTATTCGAAAGACGACTCCAGCCTGGAGACCATACTCGAGAGAGCTCGGCAGAGCCACCACGATCTTCCTGAAATTTCCATCGTTTACCGATTGAAGTTCAGTGAGCTTCCGGAAGGACGTAATCCGTTTGGGTTCAAGGATGGACTCCACAATCCGCACGTTGAGGGCAGTGGAGCCCCGGTCCATCCGGGATACGGGCGCGCGATTAAAGCCGGTGAGTTCGTCATGGGTTATCCGGACGAACTGGGAGAAACCGCGACAAGGCCGGAGCCCGAAGTGTTAAGACGCAACGGCACTTTCCTCGCATTTCGGAAGTTTCACACCAGAGTGGCCGAGTTTCGGAAATATCTTCGGGAGCAGGCGTCATCGCCGGAAGAAGAAGAGCTGATCGCGGCGAAGATGGTAGGTAGGTGGCGCAGCGGTGCGCCCCTGGTGCTCGCTCCCGAGCAAGACAATCCCAAGCTTGGCGCAGATGCTGATCGTAATAACAAATTCAGCTATGCGGACGACATGAAGGGACTGAAGTGTCCTTTCAGTTCCCACATTCGTCGCGTGAACCCGCGCGATGCCTTGAAGAATGACCTCGTAGCTACGGACCTGCATTATTTTTTGCGGCGCGGCACTAATTACGGCCCGCCGCTCCCGCAAGGCGTCTTGGAAGATGACGGCGCGGACCGCGGCGGCGTTTTCCTGCTGATCGGCGCACACCAGAGGCGGCAATTCGAGTTCGTGCAATCGCAATGGGTAACGGACGGCAACTTTATCAGTCATGGGACAGAGCAGGATCCGATCATAGGCAATGCCAACGATGGAGGAATTTACACGATCCCTAAACGTCCGATCCGTCGCCGTCTTCACGGCCTACCGCAATTCGTTGCCGTGCGTGGAGGCGAGTACTGCTTCATGCCGGGATTACAGGCGTTGGGATGGTTAGCGAGTTTGGAGTAGTAGGGCAGTACCACTAAAACAGAAAAGGAGACAAGCAATGGCTACCACAGAGAAGGCAGTGAAACGGCCGGGAGCGAAGGCCGGACAAGCGTCAGAATTTACCCTTATCAGCAAGCTCAAACCAGGAGGCGCCGAGCGCTTCCGCAAGTTCATGGCAGATGGATTCACGGGTGATCGACAGAAGAACACGGACAGCATAGGAACGCTTCATGACCTGCGGTTCGTGATCTTCGACAACGATACCCGGATCATCTTTGCCTCGACGTTTGATGGGGACTGGGACAAATACATGGACGACTTCGGGGGCATCATACCCGACGAGATCGACCTGCTCTTTCACGAGTTTGAAGGTTACCCCGGCATCAACAGTCCTGGCATCAAGGACTGGGTCGTCAAGCAGCAAGTCACCGCCGTGGGTTTCTACAGCGCATATCCCGACGCGACGGTTCGGGACGTGTGGAAGGCGCTGAAAACTAAGAAGGCATTAGACACGCTGCTTGACACAGCAAATTAGAGCGATTTGCAGATGTGTGCGGGTGCAAGAATGGATGTAGGTGCAGGGCCTATCCCTGCCCTTACTCTTATCCCGGCGCAGTCGCATGCAAGCGCAAGACGCTATAGCACATCGAAAGGGAACACACCATGAATCACGATCAATACCGCATCGCCTCGAAGCTGGTCGAGATGATCCACCAGGACTTCCAGGGATTTCATCCTGGATACCGCGACGTGCACGCCTCGGGTCGTTACTATGCCGGCACATTCAAGGCCACGCCCGAGGCGAAGAGGCTCAGCCGCGCTGTCCACCTGCAAGGTGACGCGATTCCGGTCACCGTGCGCTATTCGAACAGCAGGTCGGGAAATCCCTGGGGACCAGCCACCACGGCCTCGATGGCCACGAGATTCTATCTGCCCGATGGCACAACGACGGATCTGGTGTCTTTGACAGCCCCGCTCTTTTTCGCCCGTACGCCCGAGGAGACCCTCGAGTTTCTGCAGGCGGTGCGACCAGATCCGGCCACGGGAAAGCCCGATCCGAACCGCGTCGGCCCGTTTCTGGCAGCTCATCCGTGGATCGCACACGCGGTGCAGCTCTCGAAAGGCTTGCCGGCGTCGGCAAGCCTTGCTCAGACCGCTTTTCACATGCTTCACGCGTTTCGATTCGTGAACGAGGCGGACGAGGCGCAATACGCTCGCTATCACTGGGAACCGGAGGCCGGCGTTGCGGGTCAGACGCTGGAAGAGCTGCAAGCACGGCCTCCGAATTATCTCTTTGAAGAACTCGAAGCTCGTCTGCGCAAGGGGCCGGTCGTCTTCAACCTCGTCCTGCAACTCGCAGGGGAGGGCGATCCGCTGGATGACCCGAACGCGCCGTGGCCCGAC
>DASRAF010000252.1:0-4492 GCA_035638295.1 Pseudolabrys sp. | reverse complement strand
TTGTGTGCGCCAGCACCTTGTTTGTGACACTGCCAAGCACGACTGCGGACAGCCCGCTGCGCCCGTGCGATGCCATGACGATGAGATCACAGCCCCTGTCCGAAGCCGCTGCAATAATGGCTTGATAGGGTTGTGCGTTCTCCACCTGCATCGTGTCGCAGGGCACACCGACTTGCTTGGCAGCATCGACCGCCCGACCTAGCGCACTCGCGGCGTGTTTCTTGACCTGTTCGTTATGTTTGGCGAGTTCATCAAGTGCCTGCCGCTGCGACGCCCTCGTTTCTGGAATGCGGAGCCAGTCGAACCGGTCCTCGACGATAATGGCGGTTACCTTGGCTCCCACGGATTTCGCCAATGACAATCCGTTTGTCACTGCGTGCTCCGCCAGCTCCGACCCATCGGTTGGAATGAGAATATGCCGGTACATGTTCCACCCCTTGATTGCCGCGGTTGCCTTAGATAAACGTGCAAAAGGTCCGGTTCATTGGCGCAAAAAGGCCGTATCGAGCGCAGCATTGCATCGCCTGGACACCGAACGTTTAGCGGTTGTCAGGCATTCAAGAATGTTACCTTGACCCGCTACCACGTTTTGGCAAAGTTGCGCTGCATCTCTATCACACATGCGCACGACATTATTGGCCCGCGCCGCGCATCTTGGAGAAAGTCTTTCGTGGTTCTTTTTCAGACATTCGAGCATGTTGTTAGCTAGCACTGGCACGCCCGTGCACTGTTTTTGAAGTTCTTTACCGCACGCAGCCCTGGATTTTCTCGGATTATCTTGTGCCTGAACAGCGGAATTCAGGATGACAACAGAGAAAAGCCACACCGGAAAGATTGTCGCGATTACGCCGTAGCCGATGGTCTTTTGCATGAGTTCGTTCTCCAAAGATATCATTCCGCTTCGGACGGACGCCCACATTTTAGAAAACAAATTCACAATTCGTTTGACCTACCTCAAAGGCAACAAATGCCGACGTCATTGCGCTTCGGCGTAAAGGCCGCATCAGACTACCTAGGGTTGTGTTCTTTATAATCGGTTGTAGTCCTGCCCGATACTGTTTGCGGCAACACCTTGGGTGAACCGGTACATTTAAATGACGAGGAGCGCGGTTCGATTGGCCGCTCCCGTTTGCATTTCTCAAAACCGCAAGTAAGTCAGCGCAATAGCTTCCGAATGCAGCCGCGTTCATGTTGCGCGTGTTGCAATCGGTTCCCCTTTAATTCCGGCCATTTCCAATCACTCCCTGAAGCTCCATGCAACATGGATGCGACATGCCGGGACGAGTTTGCCGCCTGCGCTCGGCGGGCTTCCAGGCCGCATTCCAACCTTCGGGGGGTAACCCATGTCAGTGCGTCAACTGCGCTCGCTGGGTCGTCGGAGGTAGCAAGGTCCGGAGGCTCTAAAAGGCTGTTGCGTTAGGATGAGAATGTTGCCGCCCGTAAATACTGCCGGGAGAATTAGGCGCAAAGCGGCGAGTATCTGAGTGCGTAAGGAGTAGCCCCCCATGAAATCGACCGAGACCTACACAATCGTCGCGGCACAGCCGGAGTGGTTTCTTACAATTTTCGACACCACCGGTGTTCGCTACGAACAGATCATCGCTTGGGAAATTCGACGAACGACATCACGCAATGGCCTTGTAATCAGATCCCCCATCCCCATCACGGCGGAGAGCAATAACGTCGACCTGGTTTGCACGGATTGGGCCATCAAACGTCCCGATGGCGAGTTTGTGCTTCACAGCAAAGACTTGAGCGAGGAGCTGTTGTCGCAGCTTGGGCGTCACAGTGAGGTTGAATCGCCGAAGCTTCGTGTGGGTTCGCCCAGCATAGCTAGTGGCGATTCACCTAAGACCCCCGCGCCGCAAAGTTCGCTTAGCTCGCCAGTAAATTCTACGGCGGCTTACCTCAAAGCGCCGTCGTTGTTAGGGCCAGTTTAGCGCCTACAAGAGTGGGTGCCCCATATGGTGCGAGTAACTGCCGAACGTTGGCCCAAGGTCCAACAGAAAGGCTTGTGCAAGATGCGTTCAAAGCCAGTACATCGGTTGCCCGTGACGGTTCCTCCCCTTTTCCGTTGCGGGCCATTTTCTTAACACCGAACAAGTTGCACGCACCGGTCGCTGTGCGGTCTATTGTTCCCCGATGTCAAAACGGGTTCAGTTGACCCTTTTTCAATTGGCGGCGGATAGAGTCGTCAACCCCGGATCAGTCATCCGATCGCTGTATGCCCTGTCAGCCGACTTCGCCAAACAATCGCTTTTCTATGGCTGCCTTCCGCCAGGCTCGCACCGCCTTTAGCGCGGTTCTGTCTATTGTTCTGAGTTGGTGGCCAAGAAACTCGCCGACAGCAATCCAAAGATTATCTGCGTGTTGATAGACATTCACGGCATATCGCTGACCGAACACATCCACTGAGTGTCGGGTCATCGTTGTTGCCAATGATTTGGTGGATCATCTTTTCGATAAGCGGCTGGCGGTGTTGCAGTCAAGTCTTGAGCCTCCACTATATAAGTTCTCGATCGACCCACCGGCGAAAACCCCGTCGGCAGTGGTGAGCACCATACCGACGGGGCGAAGTAAGGGACATGAAGGTTTCGTAGAACGACCTTCATAAAAGCACCTTTGCTGATTTGGAAACCATTGGCTGTGACCGCCATCACAACCGCGACCGCGCACTGCGAGCAAAACAGCGAAGGCACAGCTGGCAACTAGCGCTATCGACCGAACGTTTTAAAAAAGCGCTTTTTTGTGATGGCCAGCACACACTAGCGGGATATTTGTGATGGCCATCACAGAAGCCCCGGGCTGGTGGGCCTATTCTCACAATCGCAAGAGCTGAAATTGTCGGTTGAAATCCGGAGCAGTGTAGGAGAAAGGAACATGTGTAACCGTGGTTGGATTTACGCGCTTCCTTTGACGGTCTTGTTCGGACTGCAAGCGACCACCTCGCTCGCTCAGGAAGCCATCGGCAAAGCCACATCAGTCCGACCTCAGGCTGAAGGTAGCCACGCAGGGCCACTTTCAAGCGGCTCAAGCGTTTACTCGAAGGAAACAGTTCGCACCGGAGATTCCGGTCAGGCGGACCTGCAATTTCACGATCACAGCAACCTAAGTGTCGGACCAAAATCGAGCGTCCGGCTCGATAAGTTCGTGTACGATCAGAATAAATCAGCGGGTACAATTGCTATCGAGGCGACACGCGGCTCGTTTCGATTTGCGACGGGATCACAGAGCAAAGGGAACGTCCAGGTTAAGACTCCCTACGGCACCCTCGGTGTGCGCGGTTGATTGGATGCTTAGGAGGCACCCATGTCGGACAGCTTTATTAACCAGACCAGCCGGGTTGCCATCGCTGCACGTGTTGCAGAACATCACCGGCCCCAATATTGGACCGAGTTGACGCTTCGAGGCGACTACCACTCGCCCTTTGGCAAGATCGAGGCTCGGGCAGAGGCCGCTAAGTGGCTTTGTCTCGTCTAATTTACCAGCGATTGCCGCGTTCCCATGGCCTCGAGCACCAAATCGACGTAACGAACCATGCAGGCGTCATGTGTTTGTCCGTGACGCCTGCAAAATTGCCGCCCGTGCGAAAACGGCGGGCGGCTATGCTATTATGTGTGGAAGGCTCAGAGGGCTTTGGGCGCATCATCATGGACAGTCGGCATTCAACACCGCGCGATATAGTTCAAAGGTTGACGTTTATAGTCTTGTCCGACAAGACGCCAAAAATAAAGTGCACGGCCAGAAATATTTCAGACGTAGGCGCGACTTTGGGTTTGTCCCCCACCTTTAATCTTCCAAGGAGGTTTGACGTTGTCATCGACGGTCACCGCCGGCAGTGTCGCATGATTTGGCGAACCGACCGAGAGGTACGAATAAGTTTCGACTAGAATATTTCCCTTCGGTTCACCATTGGCAAAGCAGCTTTCGTCATAGCCTTGCTGGCGATTACCTTCCTATTCCCAGTGCTGATGTTCGGACGCGCTAATCCAGCGTCAAGCTCGTTGGCCCATCAATATAGCGAATCTCAATGCACGACGGGCCAGCAACGCGAGTTGATGAGGTTTCGTCATTATCCTTTGGCCACTCAGTTTATATCCTTTGGCCACTCAGTTTATCGAGGTTGCTTAGCGTCTCGGATGAAATCAAAACAGGTTCAGTTGACCCCTGTTTCAGTTGGCGGCGGATAACGTCAAGTAGGCGCAAAGCGATATTCGGTTCCGCGCTCTTCTGAAATTCAGAAACGTACTTCCACGCAACCCCGTCGCAATCCGGGTCATCAGAAGCCCTCACCTCAGGCTTCGGATTTTAGTGCGCTCTATATCTGGATCGGTCTGATACCGAACAGAATCCACAATAAATTGGAGGACGCGACGGTTCGCGCCGCTGCGGGCCATTTCCTTTTCATCATCTCTGGCTAAAATTCCAGAATGCAAAAAACGGCGGAATACCTGAGTCGCGCAGCCGAGTGCCGCGATATGGCGCGGATCGC
>DASRAF010000251.1:0-51273 GCA_035638295.1 Pseudolabrys sp. | reverse complement strand
AACAGGCTCGGTCATCGCACACTACGCGCCGGCACCGCTTTTCAAGATCGTATTCGTTGTCTTCGCAACCTTGATTGCGCTGCGAATGCTGCTGGGTACTGAGCATTGGAATCTCGGCAATGAATTGCCGGGACGTCCGTTGCTAACTTTCTACGGCTTTCTCACCGGATTGATTTCGTCACTCGTTGGAGTAAGTGGGGGGTCAGTTTCAAATGCAGTTTTGACATTCTATGGACGGTCGATGCAGCAAGCGGTTGCGACCTCTGCGGGAGTAGGGGTGCCAATCACTATTGCTGGCACCATTGGATACATGCTCGCTGGATGGCCTTACATGTCCCAGATGCCACCGCTTTCCGTGGGCTTTGTATCGTTGATTGGTTTTATATTCATGGCGCCGGTTTCGAGCTACACTGCGAGCTATGGTGTTCAACTGGCCCACCGGTTGCCGCGACGAAAGCTCGAGATTGCTTTCGCCGTTTTCCTGTTTTTGGTGTCGCTGCGCTTCGTTATCAGCTTAGCTGTCTAACTGCGCTAAGGTGTTCCTCGCATCCGTAGTCTATCTCCGCGCACCTCCCAGCTTTGCAGCCGGTTGAGAAAACTCATACCAAGCAAATTATTCTTGAGCTGGCCTGGCTGCGCCACAAGCGCCGGGACCGATCGTTCGGTCAGGCCGCCGACGGCAACGCGATCGAGTGTCACCGCGGCCGCTCTTGTCCGCCCATTGGCAGTATCGACATTGACCGTGTAATTCAGAACTTCGATCGGCAGACCAGCGGCCTTGGCGGCTTCTTGCGTCAGAACGACAGAGCTGGCCCCAGTATCGAGTACCATTGGAACTCGCGTTCCATTGATATGTGCGGCGACTGCAAAATCGCCCCCATGACCACGGACGACTTCGACGTTAGGGCCGTGACCGGCTACGTGACCAGGGACAAGCTCGGCCACGACGCGATCGGCGACCTCCCGGAGCTCGAAGCGGTAGCTGTAACCGACGACAAGGAGCAGCCCGACGATGGCCCAGAACAGGGTTGCCTCGATGGCCTTCGAAAGCCGCTCGCGGAACAGCGTCAAGATCAAGCCGCCGAGGAAAACCAGCAATATGATTTTCAAGGCAAGCGAGCCGATGTCGTGCCGCAGCAAATTAGTGATGGCATCCTGATCGCGGCTTGCGATCAGGGCTGCCAACGAAACAGCTACGGCAAAAAGTAGTGACCAGACGAGGCGGCGGCTCACAGCATCATCCCATCGCTTTTGCCGGACTGGCGCCTTTGCAGGCCGCAAGCCTGTCGGGCAACTCGCGCATCACCTGGGAGCGTTCTGAAGCGTCCATAGCAGCCCAGCGGGCGATTTCGTCGACCGTTCGACCACAGCCTAGGCAGAGCCCTGTACGGGCATCGAGAGTACAAACTTTCACGCACGGCGTTTCAATCATGGGTTCGGTCAGAATCGGCTGCGACCATAGTCAGCGTGGGCAAGAATACAATTGCGCGATTGTCGCAAGGCTACAAATCCTAGGTGCCCGCACGGAACAGCGGTCTGCCGTTCAGCCGCCGTGTTTCATCCGAAGAAGGGTCTAACTTGCCTTCAGGAGCTATCGAAGGGGCCTGTTCAGCTATGGGAACCATTGCGGCCACAACCCGCGACGGCGGAAAGGTGACTGTGACCTCGGTACCGATACGCAATCTGGATTTCAGAGTGAACGTTCCGCCATGAAGATCAACCAAGCTCTTGGCGATCGGCCATCCCAGGCCAGCTCCTTGTTCTGCCGATTTGTTTGAATTCGATCCCTGGCCGAAAGACGTAAGCACTATGGGAATTTCCTCTTTGAGGATGCCGGCGCCTGTGTCCTTCACGCTGATGTATTGGCCGCCGGAGGCAGTCCAGCCTCCCTTGAGCCAGATGTCACCGCCCGGCGGAGTGAGCTTGATCGCATTCGATAGCAGGTTGAGACAGATCTGACGTATTGCCCGTTCGTCCGCCCATAATCGCGGTAGCGCGGGCTCGAACATCTCATGAATGGTGATTCCGCCATTGCTGGCGCGGAGTTTGAGAAGGTGATGGCAATCTTCAACGATGGAAACGAGCGAAACGGACTCTTCCTTGAGCACATAGCGACCGGCTTCTATGCGCGACAAGTCAAGAATCTCGTTGATCAGACCGAGTAGGTGGATGCCGGAGTTATGGATGTCAGATGAGTATTCCCTATATGCCGACACCGCGTGCGTCCCGAACACCTCCGTTTTCATCACTTCAGAAAATCCGAGAATGGCGTTGAGCGGCGTCCGCAACTCGTGGCTCATTTGGGAAAGAAATCGCGATTTGGCAATGTTGGCGGCTTCTGCGCGTCGATGCGCCTCATCGGAAATCGCTTTTGCTTGTTCCAACTCACCGATCAATGCGTCTTTCTCCGCCCGTGCTTCCAGCGTGGCCAGAGTGCTGGAATAGAGCCGATAGATAAGAGCAGCGAAATACCCTTGCGCGGTTAGAGTCATTATTGCGAGGACGTAATCACGCAACTTGCCTTGCAAGATAAAGTTGCCTGCAACGGCGGTGGTGACTGGAAAAGTAGCGGCGAAAACTGCGGTCGGCAGACTCGATGCCAGCATGCTCGACACGGCAACGACCATGAGCATGACAAACAACATAAAGATGCTCGAGTTTTCCTCGGCACCAACCATGCGGATCAGTATGAACATCCACGCCAATCCGTAAGACAGATCGAGTAGTAGGAATCTCACCCGCCAGGCGCTGAGGGAAACCTCATGCATTGGACGTTCAAGAAACCGCCGGCACTTTGTGATCATTATGGCGTGGATGACGAGGACAGCGGCTGTCCATGTTCCAGCAGCGAAGACGCCGGTCCACAAGCTCGACATGAACCCGACTGTTGCGACAAGAAGCAGGATAATCAGCGAAGCTGAAATCCTGTTTTGCGCGTATTGGCCTAGCAGTTCGTGGTCGAACGTCGGTCGGGTCCCACTGGACGATGTCAACCTGTCACGCGCTTCGCGCACGTACTGTGCGGCGAGGCGCCGCTTCACCGGAGATGTGTCCGGGGGCAGCGCCGCAAGATCGGGTTGTTCGCCTGGGATCGGCATCTTGGGCGCCAACACTTGGAAAGACAGTCGGCAGCGTTGCGCAAAAACCTTAAGACCGAGCTTAAGAGGGGCCTAAAGAGCCTGGTTAATGATTGATTAAGTGCCCTTTGACAGCAGTTTTTCCCCGTGTTCGGCTTGATTGAGGGACAAACAAACCTGGGACGGGAGTCGCGAATGAAGCTCTACGACAGCAAAGTCGCACCCAACCCTCGCCGTACGCGCATTTTTCTTGCCGAAAAAGGCATCTCTGTCCCGACCGAACAGGTCGACATTGGGGCCATGCAGCACAAGACACCCGAGTATGCGGCGATCAATCCCTTACAGCGGATGCCAGCCTTGGTGCTCGACGACGGTTCCATCATCACCGAATCGATTGCGATTTGTCGTTACTTCGAAATGATGCAACCGGACCCTCCATTGTTCGGGGTTGGTCCGAAAGATAGCGCGATCGTCGAAATGTGGAATCGCCGGGCAGAGATCAATTTTTTCTCGAACGTGGCAGCGGTTTTCCGTCACACACATCCGGCGATGAAGGAGCTCGAGATCCCGCAGGTACCGGCTTGGGCCGACGCGAACAGGCCACGCGTAACCTGGTTTCTCGAAATGCTCGATCGAGAACTTGCCAAGCGAGAGTTTGTTGCCGGCGACCGCTACACGGTCGCGGATATCACTACGCAAGTCGCTCTGGATTTTATGAAGCCGGCGCGCCTTTCGGTTCCCGAAGGCGCGGCCAACCTCAAACGTTGGCACGCGGCCGTATCTGCTCGTCCGAGCGCGAAGGCATAATCCCGATCGTCCGCGCGCAAATGAATCCTGCCGATCAACGATTGAGCAAGGCAATCAGGCTCGATGTATCCCAGCGTTTGCCGCCCATCGCCTGAATCTCCGAATAGAATTGATCGACCAGCGCTGTAATTGGCAGGTGCGCGCCATTCTTGCGCGCCTCACCCAGACAAATTCCAAGATCCTTGCGCATCCAATCAACAGCAAATCCGAAGTCGAATTTGCTCGCCGCCATCGTTTTGTAGCGATTTTCCATCTGCCAGGATTGTGCTGCGCCTTTGGAAATAGTGGCGATGAGCTTCTCGATATCCAGTCCGGACTTTTGAGCGAAATGCAGGCCTTCGGCCAAGCCCTGGACCAGTCCGGCAATGCAGATCTGATTGACCATCTTCGAGAGCTGTCCCGAGCCGGTAGATCCCAACAAATTGCAAGCTCGAGCGTAAGCCGCGATTACCTTCTCGGCGCGCGAGAACGGTTCAGAATCTCCGCCGCACATCACGGTAAGAGCGCCGTTATCCGCGCCGGCTTGGCCACCGGAGACCGGGGCATCGATAAAATCAAAGCCGCCCTTTTTAGCGGCGGCATAAAGCTCACGTGCGATTTCGGCGGACGCCGTGGTGTGATCGATAAACACTTTGCCTTTGCCCATTCCGGCGAAGGCGCCGTTTGCACCCAGTGTCACTTCGCGCAGGTCGTTGTCGTTTCCGACACAAGCCATGACAAAGTCCTGCCCTTCGGCTGCAGTTTTGGGGGTGGGGGCGGATTTCCCGCCATGTTGCTTGACCCACTGCTCGGCCTTTGCGGCGGTCCGGTTGTATACGGTCACTTCGTGGCCACCTTTGTTCTTCAAATGCCCCGCCATGGGGTACCCCATCACGCCCAGGCCCAGAAACGCCACTTTCGCCATCGTCGATCTCCTTCAAGAATTTCCAGCATCCCTTGGCCGGACGCCGCCGATGCCTATCTGCCAATAGGTCATTGCAGGGGCCGGCGCGTCAACAGGTCTGAGCATGGAACACCGCATTGACCGTCACGCGCTCATGCCTATGGTGGCGGCGGCGCTAAAGGCCAATTCGGACGGTTGACCATGACGGTGACGAAAGAACAGGTGCTCGCGGCATTGGCAAGAGTCCCGTCTCCAGGCGGAACGGCTTTGCCGGATGCGCGCGTGCTATCCGATGTTGTCGTTTCCGACGGGAAGGTCTTCTTTTCGTTAACTGTCGATGCCGCAACAGTGAAGGCTTGGGAGCCTGTGCGCGAAGCGGCCGAAAAGGCCGTGCGCAGTATCCCCGGTGTGCAGTCGGCCCTTGTGGCACTTACTGCGGAACGCAGTCCGGGTTCAGCCGCTGCTGGGTCTCGACCCGTGAGTGCGCCACAACCCCGTCAAGCTGCCCATCCAGCCGACAAGGTGCAGCCGGGTATTCCCGGTGTCGATGCCGTCGTTGCCGTCGCCTCCGGCAAAGGCGGCGTTGGAAAATCAACCACGGCCGTCAATTTGGCGCTCGGGCTGCGTGATCTCGGAATGAAAGTGGGCATGCTCGACGCCGACATTTACGGGCCGTCGTTGCCAAAATTGCTGGCCATCAAGGAGAAGCCCGAGACCATCGGGGGCACTCGGCTCAAACCAATCCAGCGCTATGGCCTCACGGTGATGTCGATTGGCTTCCTGATCGACGAAGAAACGCCGATGATCTGGCGCGGCCCGATGGTGATGTCGGCCATCACCCAGATGCTGCGCGAAGTAGAGTGGGGCAAGCTCGACATCATGGTGGTCGACATGCCTCCCGGTACCGGTGATGCGCAGCTTACAATGGCGCAGCAGGTGCCTCTCAAGGGCGCGGTGATTGTCTCTACGCCACAGGATCTGGCTTTGATCGATGCACGGCGCGGGGTTTCGATGTTCAAACGCGTGAATGTTCCCGTGCTCGGCATTGTTGAGAATATGAGTTATTTCCTTTGCCCGAGTTGCGGCACACGATCCGATATTTTTGCGCACGGTGGGGCGCGGCATGAGGCGGAACGCCTTGGCGTACCCTTCCTCGGCGAGGTGCCTCTGCACATGACGATACGCGAGAAATCGGATGCCGGACTTCCGGTAGTTGCAACAGCCCCCGACAGCGAGCATGCGCGAATTTATCGCGATATCGCGAGCAAGGTCCTTGCTCAGCTCAAGGGTGGGGCGGGCGGAAAGGCCGCTCCCAAGATCGTAATAGAGGCCTAAACCTACTTGCCGGAAATAACTACAATTGGGTTCGTTCTGCCAAAATACGTTAAGCATTGCAGCGGTCCAAGCCGCCTCCAGAGAGTGAGATGCGACGTAAGCAACGGGGGTTAACACAACCGCGAGAGACGGAGAAGGACTAGGGGGTCTATCGCGCGGCAGGGACTAAGCTCTCGGTACAGGAAATTACAGCGCGCTTGACTTGACTCACCGTGGCCGGTGCCGGACGGTGCCACTAGAGGTGCGCAAGGCCGCGACGGGCGCGGGTCACCTGTTCGGGGGGAACTGCTCGGCCATGACGGCGCACGCGGTATCTCACGTTTATTTCGGTCTCAACGCGATGTGGGTGTCGACCGGCATCCTCGCCATTACCTATGCCACCATCATGTCGGAGAAGGTCAACCGCGCGGTTGTCGCTCTGATCGGCGCGTGCATGATGGTGATCGTCGGCGTGTTGGACCAGGAGGAGGCATTCAAGGGAGTTGATTGGAACACAATCGGGCTGCTGACCGGGATGATGATCCTCGTTTCAATTTCGCGTCGTTCCGGGATGTTTCAATTTCTGGCGGTATGGTCAGCGAAGGCAGCGCGCGCACATCCTGCCGGTATCCTTTTTATCCTGCAGATCACCACTGCCGTAGTATCTGCCTTCCTCGACAACGTCACCACTGTTTTGCTGATCGTTCCTGTGACGCTGGCGATTTGCAGTACGCTGAAAGTGCCAGCTTACCCGTATCTCTTCGCAGAAATCTTTGCGTCTAACATCGGGGGCACCGCAACGCTTATTGGCGACCCGCCGAATATCTTAATTGGCTCGCAGGCTGGTCTATCATTCAACGAGTTTGTCTATCATCTGACACCGGTCATTCTGATAGTCATGACCGTTCAGGCGCTGATCATCCACTTTCTTTGGGGCAAGGATCTGAAAGCATCGCCCGATGCTGAGGCCCAAGTCATGCAGTTGAATCCTGCGGATTCAATACAGGATTGGATATTGCTAAAGCAGGCTGTTGTCATTCTCACAATTGTAATGATCGCGTTCGTTCTCGCTCGACCGCTGCGCCTGGAGCCTGCCACGATTGCAATGACAGGTGCCGCGATAATGATGTTACTCGACAACTGGGCGCATCATTCCGAAAAAGCCGCACACAATATTCATCAAACTTTCGGCGATGTCGAATGGATCACCATATTCTTCTTCATCGGGTTGTTCGTGGTGGTACATGGAGTTGATGTCGGCGGGTTGCTGAAGTTACTCGCGACAAAGCTCGTCGACGCTACCCAGGGAAGCATGGCAACTGCGGGCTACGCGATCCTATGGTCGTCGGCGATACTTTCGTCCATCGTCGACAACATTCCTTTTGTGGCTACCATGATTCCGTTAATCAAGAATATGGCGCCGGCATATGGCGGCGTTGATAAGATCGAGCCCTTATGGTGGTGTTTATCGCTCGGGGCTTGTCTAGGCGGCAATGGCACATTGATTGGAGCGTCCGCCAACCTGACGGTGGCCGGCATCGGCGATCGTAATCAGGTGCCGTTCCGCTTCATAACCTACACGCTCTATGCGTTTCCGATGATGATTGTGTCAGTTGCAATATGTCACGTATACGTATGGTGGCGCTATTTTTGAAGTTCATAAGATGCGATAGAAATTGAAAGGGCGGCAACTTCCCAACGCGAGGCGAGTGAGATCGCAGCCCAGTGCCTATATTTAAAAACGAAAGGATTAGCCGAGTTGCGCAGTATGCGCCTTGTGCGCTATGCGAAGCGGCATCATTGTAGGGCACGCCGGACGTATTCGCTGGTGGGGCGAGGCCGAAACGTCAGGGCGCCCGATGGGAGGAACAAATGAAACGACGTCAATTTCTAACTGCAATGGGTGCCGGCGCAGCCGCTACGGCGATAGCCGCTCCGGCGATTGCTCAGTCGTCGCCGACTTTAAGATGGCGACTTACAGCCAGTTGGCCGAAATCGCTCGATACGTTGTTTGGAACTTGCGACCTGTTCGCCAAATATGTGTCGGAAGCAACCGATGGCAAATTCCAGATCCAGTCGTTCGCTGCGGGCGAAATCGTGCCGGGTTTGCAAGTGCTCGACGCGGTGCAGAACGGCACTGTCGAATTGGGTCATAGCGCCCAATACTACTACATTGGCAAGGATCCGACTTGGGCGCTGTTCTGCGCGACGCCATTCGGACTCAATGCGCGCCAACAGAACGCGTGGTTCTATCATGGCGAGGGGCAGAAGCTGATCGACGATTTCGGCGCCAAGTTCAACACCAAGTGCCTGGTCGCCGGTAACACCGGAGCCCAGATGGGTGGCTGGTTCAACAAGGAAATCAAGGAGCCTGGGGACTTTAAAGGTCTCAAGATGCGTATCGGAGGCTGGGCCGGCAAAACGCTCGCCAAGCTAGGTGTCGTCGCGCAGCAGATCGCTGGTGGCGACATTTATCCGGCACTGGAAAAGGGCACCATCGACGCCGCAGAATGGGTCGGCCCCTATGACGACGAGAAGCTCGGCTTCTACAAAGTCGTCAAGTACTACTACTATCCGGGCTGGTGGGAGGGCGGCACCGCCAACCACATGCTCATCAACCTCGCCAAGTGGAACGAGCTGCCGAAAGGCTACCAAGCCATCCTCCAAGCGGCAGCGGGAGACTGCGGCACACGGCAGCTGGCCGATTACGATGCGAAGAATCCGCAGGCCCTCAAGCGATTGGTTGCCAACGGAACCCAACTCCGACCATTCTCGACGTCGATTATGGAGGCCTGTCTGAAGGCGTCCGAAGAGGTGAACGCGGAAACCTCGGCCAGCAATCCCGACTACAAAAAGGTCTGGGACTCGATAGTCGCGTTCCGCAACGACGAATACCTGTGGTGGCAAGTCGCCGAGTACACCTACGACTCCTTCATGATCCGATCCCGAGCGCGCGGGTGAAAAGTCCCAATTGCGGAAATTTGAGGGGCCGGCCCCCCAGCCGGCTCCTTCCTGTTTTTGGCAATATTTAAGCGTTTGTTCTCACTGACGACTTTGGCTAAACCGAATACAGACTGGAATTAAGGCGCGGGCTCAGTCATGGTTTTACATGAATCCATCGGCTAGTAGGTGCTTCTGCTATCAAAAAAACAGGGAGGATAAGGGATGAAACGACGCCAATTTTTGCAAGCTGCCGGTCTGGGTGTGGCCGGAAGTGCAATCGCTGCTCCGGCTATCGCGCAGTCGATGCCCGAAATCAAATGGCGCATGCCGGCGAGCTGGCCAAAATCGCTTGACACGCTCTTTGGGGGCGCTGAGGTGATGTGCAAAGCGGTTGCTGAGGCAACAGACAATAGATTTCAGATTCAGCTCTTTGCTGCCGGCGAAATCGTTCCAGGCCTAGCAATCGTTGACGCCGTCCAGAATGGCACCGTCGAGATCGGTCATTCCGCTTCGTATTACTATTTCGGCAAAGATCCCACCTTCGCCTTCGGAACCTCGGTCGCGTTCGGCCCAAACCAGCGATTGAACCAAGGCTGGTTTATGCTCGGCGGGGGCAAGGAAGTGCTCAACGAATTCTACAAGAAGTACAATTGCGTTGCGTTACTTGCCGGCAACACCGGTTGCCAGATGGGCGGCTGGTACCGCAAGGAGATTAACACAGTCGACGATCTCAAGGGCCTCAAGATGCGCATCGGCGGATTCCCTGGGCGCGTGTTGCAAAAGCTCGGCGGCGTGCCGCAACAAATTGCTGGTGGCGACATCTATCCGGCGCTAGAGAAGGGCACAATCGACGCCGCAGAATGGGTCGGTCCTTACGACGACGAGAAGCTTGGCTTCTTTAAAGTCGCGCCGCACTACTATGCACCGGGCTGGTGGGAAGGCGGCACGATGCTGTTGGCCTTCGTCAATCTAGACAAATGGAATTCGCTGCCGAAGACCTATCAGGTCGTGCTTGAGCAGGCTGGTCACTACGCCAACAACTGGATGATGGCTAAGTATGATCAGCAAAATCCTCAAGCGCTCAGACGCCTGATTGCGGGAGGCACCAAACTGCACGTGTTTTCGCAGCCAATTATGGAGGCAAGCTACAAGGCCGCGATGGAGCTGCACAGCGAGATCGCGAAAGAAAACGCCAGCTTCAAGAAGGTGAATGACTCTCTAATGGAGTTTACCCGGAACGGCTATCAATGGTTCCAGGTAGCGGAGTTGAACTATGACAGCTTCATGGTCCGTCACTCTCGCTGATTAACCAGACGAAAAACAAAGACCCTGGGGCCTCTCCGGTCCTGGGCCGCTTTTGCTTGGATGAGCCGCTGCCCTCCCAATTCGGCGCCTCATTTGAAGTCTAGCGGCGGCGGCAAATCGATCTGTGGAAGCTCAATTTTTATTTTGCTCGGATCAACACCCGTGCCGGCACCCTTGTAGTGCGTCACCATGGCCGGGAAGAGGATCACCAGTACCACCATAATGACCTGGATGATTACGAAAGGCACGGCGCCCCAGTAGATCTGGCCGGTCGTTACGCCTTCCATTCGTTTGCCGGTGATGCGGTCGATGAAGCTTTCGCGGGGCGCCACTGAACGTAGATAAAAGAGCGCAAACCCAAACGGCGGGTGCATGAACGAGGTCTGCATATTTACGCCGAGGATGACACCGAACCAGATCAGGTCGATGCCAAGATGTTCTGCCGCGGGTCCGAGCAACGGGATGACTATGAAGGCGAGTTCGAAGAAGTCGAGGAAGAAGGCGAGTACGAAGACGAAGGCATTGACGAAGAGCAGGAACCCGATTTGTCCACCTGGCAGCGACACCAGCAAATGCTCAACCCAGATGTGCCCGCTGACGCCATAGAAAGTGAGCGAAAACACGCGCGCTCCGATTAGGATGAACACCACAAAAGCCGACAATTTCGCTGTGGATTCCACTGCCTGGCGAATCAGATCCCAGTTTAGGCGGCGCTTGATCGTGCCGAGGATCAGAGCTCCGGTGGCACCCATGGCGCCGCCTTCGGTGGGCGTGGCGACTCCGATGAAAATCGTGCCGAGCACAAGGAAGATCAGGAACAGGGGTGGGACCATGACAAAGGTTGTCTGCTGGGCGATGTGTGAGAGAAAGCGGAAGCCCAGAAATCGATTGGTCAACCAATTGATGACGGCGATAGCGAAGGCAAACATGATGCCGAAGAACATGCTAAGCACGACGAAATCGGCGCCGTGAGTGCTTGAATTCCGCATCATCATGTAGCCGAATACGCCACTGATAAGCGTAAGCACGGCGAGCGATGTCAGGCCACGGCTGCCGCCTGGCTCGCGGAAGCCGACCGCCTCGACCGGCAGGCCTGGGGTTGCTTTTGGGTAAAGCAAAGTGATCAGGAACACGTACACAGCATAAAGTCCCGCAAGCACTATGCCGGGGATAAACGCGCCTTCATACATATCGCCGACCGATTTGCCGAGTTGATCGGCCATCACGATCAGCACCAGCGACGGCGGAATGATTTGCGCCAGCGTGCCGGAAGCTGCGATCACGCCACTCGCGACACGGCGGTCGTAGCCGTACCGCAGCATAATCGGCAGGGAGATCAGGCCCATGGAAATGACCGAAGCCGCAACAACGCCGGTCGTTGCGGCGAGCAGTGCGCCGACAAATATGACCGCATAGGCAAGGCCACCGCGTACAGTGCCGAACAGCTGCCCGACAGTGTCGAGCAGATCTTCGGCCATGCCCGATCGTTCGAGAACCAATCCCATGAATGTGAAGAACGGAATGGCGAGGAGTGTGTCGTTGCTCATCACTCCATAGATGCGCTCAGGCAAGGCCTGCAGAAAGTCGGGCGCGAATAGACCAAGTTCAATGCCGATGAGGCCGAAGATGAGGCCTACGGCGCCGAGCGAAAACGCAGCCGGGTAACCGAGCAGCAGAAAGATCACCAGGGCTCCGAACATGATCGGAGCCATATTTGCGATAACGAATGCTTCCATGCGTGACCCCGATTACCCCAGCAGGCAACTAGGGTTTTTCGATTGCGCTCATCACTTCCTCAGCCTCGGTTTCAAGCGAGCTCTTTTGACCAGCATGCGGGTCGGGAATAAGGTCGCGCATGACCGCGATGCGTTTGACCAATTCAGACAGTCCTTGAACAAAGAGAAAGGCAAATGCGGTCACGACCAGCGCCTTTGACGGCCATTGCGGCAGTCCGCCGGCATTCCACGACTGCTCATTGATCGCAAAGGATTTTAAGAAAAATGGAATGCCGGTGAGGACCATGACGATGCACAGCGGCAATAGGAAAAACACGTGACCCACTACATCAATAGAGTCGCGCAGCCACTTTGGCAGGAGATTGTTCACGATGTCGATCCGGATGTGCTCGTTGGCCAGCAGCGTCCATGGCGAGCACAGCAAAAACACGATGCTGAAGAGCACCCATTGCAGCTCAAGCCATGAGTTCGACGACATGTCGAAAATTTTGCGCATAGTGGCATTGACTGCCGACACAATCACGGCAGCCAGGATCAGCCATGCCAAGCGTTTTCCTAGCCATGCAGTGGCTGCGTCGATGACGCGCGTAATCGGCAGCAATGCGTTTAGCAATGCGTCTAGGCCGCCCACTTGACCACTCCCCTCTACCGGCATCACAAGGTCTATCGACCGGTGTTTGATTCTTGCTTTATATCCCCACACTTGGCCATGCGGCCAAGTCCACCACCTTAATCCGATGCCGGCATAAGGCGTCAATGGAGAAATTGGTCGAAACATGGGGCCAAGACCAAACCCCACGCTAACAAGCTATTAGGCCTCGTTTAACCGGGGGAGGAAAGACAGTGAAAATGAATGGGCCTGGCCTATACCGACGGGCGGCTCGTGGCTTTATCCACCGGTCGTGCTCATGTGACGCCGCAACGCCGGCTTCTGATGGCGACGGTCAATCACGAAATCATGGCCTTTGGGCTTGCGCATGATCGCCTCGTCGATTGCCCGGTTCAAGAACTCGTCGTTTTCCGAGGCGCGCAGCGTACGTCGCAGGTCAGCGGCGTCATCCTGACCAAGACACATGTAAAGAGTTCCAGTGCACGTGAGCCGAACGCGATTGCATGACTCACAGAAATTGTGTGTGAGAGGCGTAATGAAACCCAGCCGCCCACCGGTTTCCCTCACGCGCACGTAGCGGGCAGGGCCACCAGTACGATAATCGATATCTTCAAGCGTATAGCTCTCGGCCAGTCGCGATCTTACGATCGATAGCGGGAGATACTGATCAAGTCTCGACTCATCTATATCGCCGAGTGGCATGACTTCGATTACAGTGAGGTCCATGCCGCGTCCGTGACTCCATTCAAGTAGATCGGCAATTTCGTCCTCATTCATGCCCTTGAGAGCTACCGCATTGATTTTGACCTGCAAGCCTGCTGCCTGCGCTGCATCGATTCCGGCAATCACTTTGTTTAAATCGCCCCAGCGGGTAATGGCGCGAAACTTTTCAGGGTCAAGTGTATCGAGCGAGACATTGACGCGATCGATGCCGCACGCCTTCAGCTCGGAAGCGTAGGTCTGTAACTGCGAGCCGTTCGTCGTCAACGTCAGTTCCTCAAGCGCGCCGCTTGCCAGATGGCGCGACAAGGAGTGGACCAAAGTCATAATTCCCCGACGCACCAACGGTTCGCCGCCGGTCAGCCGCAACTTAGTAACGCCTTTCGCGATGAATGCGCTGCAGAGACGATCGAGTTCCTCAAGACTCAACAGATCGGCCTTGGGGAGAAACGTCATATGTTCCGCCATGCAGTAGACGCAACGGAAATCGCATCGATCAGTGACCGATACGCGCAAATACGTGATGGCGCGTTGGAATGGGTCAATCAGAGCCCGCGGTTTCTGCCCGGGGCGATCAATTTCAATTGTCGAAGCGGAGCTGACCACTATTGCCATCCATTGCCGGCGCGGCGGATCCCTGGCTTGCAACCTTACATATAGGAATTCTGCCCGATATTGGCCAGCGTCGGCAATCGGAGCAAGTTCTCGCGATTTACGCCGGAACGTTGCGCCGATTTATTGGCGTCCGACCGGCGGAATTGTCGGCCAAGGTGATGATGGCGCCTGAGCCGGTGCGGCCGTCATGGGTGCAGGGGGTGGTGGAGCCGCCGTAGTCTTGGTCCGCGTAGCCGGCTTCTTTGTCGCGGGTTTGGTCGACTTTTTTGCCGTCGATGGCGCCCCCGGCGACAATTCAACAACCACCGGGTTGGGACGCAACCTCGGCGGTTCACCGGTCGATGTGATCGCCTCAAGCTTTTCTGTTTCCGGCTGGTAGCCGTTGAGGGTGAAGGTTATCGACGCCGAGGCGTCGACCGGCATTGCAAGCGAGCACGGAGTGCGACAGGTTTGTCCGTTGGAAGCCTTTGCTTCGGCGCCCGGTGGTTCGGATTCGAGACTTACCGTGTCCAGGAAAGGCCCCGATTTGAATCCCGCCATGTCAGATGAACATGCGGCAAGCGCAGCGGCACTGCCGATAACTGCAAGAAATCGGTAGATCATGTCAGACAGTCCCACTCAAGCGGCATAGCACCGCTCGCCCCAAAGCAAGGATACGAGCGTCGTCGCGCGCGCGCAACATGGGGTAGCCGTTTTTTCCCGTACCACCCAGGCTCAGCTGGGCACCAGAGCGTCAGATATTCTGCGCAACTGCCCCAACCGACATGAGCAGCTGCGCGAAATTGCTGATGGTCCGGTCAGGTCCGAACTCCGCCACCGGACGCTCGCTGTAGCCAAAGTCCCCCGCAATGACTGGAACGCGCGCAGTGTGAATATCGACAATTGAGTCGCCGATCATGATGGCCCGTTCGCCGGCCTCGTCACGGTGCGGCGCAGAATTTCCGGATCAGGCTTTCGATTCCGAATATGTCCGGCCCGCAGATTGCGACGAACCACTCAGCGAGGTCGTGGTGCTTTAGAAGGTTTGTCGAAAGCCGCTCAATCTTGTTCGTGCACACTGCAGATTGATAGCCACGTTCCGAAAGCGCATCGAGCGCATCGGTCACTCCTGGCAAAGGGTGATAGTGTTCCGTGAGGTGCGCGCTGCAATACGCGATGAAATCCGTAAACAATTCTTCGAGCTGTGGCGGCGGACAGGGGCGCCTTTCGGCTTCAAGCAATCATGGCCTTCGCACCGCCGCCGATCAGATTTCGCGCTGCCTCGTAGGCCCGAGGCGACAATCCCTCCCGCGTCAGAATGATGTTGGGAGTCGCGACGAGATCGGGCGCAGTGTCGATTAATGCGCCATCAAGATCAAAAACGATAGTAGGGCCGGACATACTCGATCGCTATCCTTCGTTCGGTAGCGTTGCAAGTCTCGATTTACCAACCACGATGGATACGGAAATTTCGGCTATTCACGAGAGGTAATCGAGGCTAGATAGACGTTGCATCGCCAAGGTCAATCGATGCTCGACTGTCTAGCCGGTGCCCATGAACGCCGACGCCCAGAAACGCGCTGCCGCTGCACAAGCTGTTGAATTTGTGCGACCTGGCATGCGTCTTGGACTCGGGACTGGATCGACAGCGAAGCATTTCGTCGAGCTGATCGGCGAACGAGTGCGTTCCGGCCTTGATATCATCGCTGTACCAACTTCGGATACGACTTTTGCCGACGCAAGACGCTGCGGAATCACACTTACGACGTTGGACGAGGTACCTGACCTAGATCTCACCGTAGATGGCGCTGACGAAATCGGTCCTGACCTTTGCCTGATCAAGGGCGGCGGCGGTGCCCTTTTGCGGGAGAAGATCGTCGCAGCTGCCTCTACCCGCATGATTGTGATCGCCGACCAAAGCAAGACCGTCGATGTCCTTGGTCGGTTTCCGCTGCCGATTGAAGTCGTTTCGTTTGGCTTGGCGGCCACCCGTCGTGCGCTCGAAAAGGCAATCGGGTCAGTTCAGCGCCTCGGTCTGCTGACGCTCCGTCGGAACAAGGACGGACATGCTTTTGTCACGGATGGCGGTCACTGGATTCTAGACGCCGCGCTAGCCAGGATTGACGACCCGGCTTCTTTGGCGCATGCGATTTCGGGCGTTCCTGGCGTTGTAGAGCATGGCCTGTTTATCGGCCTCGCGCACAAGGCCATAGTCAGCGGTCCGGACGGCGTGACGATCATCGAACGATCGTGATATCTCTAGCTAAATGGAGTTTCCTAATGCGTGTCATTGAGGCCATCAAAAACAGCGCCAGACCGGCCATGCTGGCGATATTGTTGGCCACAGTCGGACCGGCTGCGAACGCACAACAACAGCCTTCGGCGGCCGCTATGTCCACCGCGAAAGAGCTTATTGCGGTCGCTGGCGCGACGAGCCTTTTCAGCCCGCTGATCGCGGGCGTCGTTGAGCAGGCGAAAGTTCTGTATCTGCAGCAGGATCCAAGCCTGGCGAAGGACCTGAATGAGATTTCGGCTCAGTTGCGTAGCGAACTCCAGTCGCGCTTTTCGGAACTGAATGACGAGGTCGCGCGCCTGTACGCTACAAATTTTTCAGAGCAGGAACTCAAGGAAATTCTCGCCTTTTACAAAACTCCTTCCGGGAAAAAGTTTTTGACCGAGCAACCCAAGGTGATCGACGCGAGCATGAAATTTGCGCAGGATTGGGCAAATAGACTTTCCGATCAAGTCGTTGCAAAGATGCGCGACGAATTGAAAAAGAGAGGCCACGCGCTTTGATGGAGCAGTGCGCGCTCAGCTGGCGGTCCTCGCCAGTGTAGTGGGGCGGCGGATGGCCGATTACGACGTCGACCTTTTTGTCATCGGAGCCGGATCTGGCGGCGTGCGGGCCGCGCGAATCGCTGCAAGCTATGGCGTTCGCGTGATGATTGCCGAAGAGTATCGGGTTGGCGGCACATGCGTTATCCGCGGCTGTGTTCCAAAGAAGCTACTGGTCTACGCGTCGCGGTTCGTCGGCGAATTTGAAGATGCCGCGGGTTACGGCTGGACAGTGGGACAGCCGGAATTTGATTGGCCCACTCTCATCGCCAACAAGGACCGGGAAGTCGCTCGGCTTGAAGCTGCGTACACAACTACGTTGGAGCGCTTCAATGTCGGTCTCATAAAGGGCCGGGCCACGCTGGA
This sequence comes from Pseudolabrys sp., assembly GCA_035638295.1. GTDB lineage: Bacteria > Pseudomonadota > Alphaproteobacteria > Rhizobiales > Xanthobacteraceae > Pseudolabrys. The sequence continues at coordinate 34,083 of DASRAF010000251.1, read as the reverse complement.
CGATGCTCATACTGTGCGGTTAGCCAGTGGCGCTCGCGTTCGCGCAGAGACGATACTGATCTCGACCGGGGCTTGGCCGCATATGGGACCAAAAATTTCTGGCAGCGAATATGCAATCTCGTCCAACGAGGCATTCCATTTGCCGGAATTGCCAAAACGCATTCTCATCCATGGCGGCGGCTACATCGCCGTGGAGTTCGCCTGTATTTTCGCGGGTCTTGGTTCCGAGGTTACGTTGGTCTGCCGCAGCGTGAACATCCTGCGGGGTTTTGACGATGACATTCGTGAGCACCTGCGGAACGAAATGGGCTCACGCGGAATCACCGTAATATCCGACCATACCGTCGCCCGGATCGATAAGACTGGCGACGAGTACGTGACGCATCTACATGACGGAATGAAAGTAGCCACCGACAAGGTGATGTTTGCCCTCGGCCGGCAGCCGAACGTCACAGGGCTCGGCCTCGAGGCCACCAACATCCGCATTCATGAACACGGCGGCATCGAAGTGGATGCCTACTCGCAGACGTCGGTCGCGAACATTTATGCGGTCGGTGACGTGACCAATCGGGTCAATCTCACACCCGTGGCAATCCGGGAAGGTCACGCTTTCGCCGATACCGTCTACGGCGGAAAACCGACGCCTGTAGACCACGCCAATGTGCCGACAGCTGTTTTTTCCGAGCCCGAAATCGGCGTCGTAGGATTGACCGAGACGCAAGCTAGCGAACGACTGGACAAAGTCGACGTTTACAAAACCACTTTCCGGCCTATGAAGGCGACGCTTTCCGGCCGCAATACACGTTCATTCATGAAACTCCTGGTGGACGGGATCACCGAGCGCGTCGTGGGTTGCCACATTGTCGGACCGGATGCTGCTGAACTGATCCAGATCGTAGGAATTGCGGTGAAGATGGGCGCCACAAAAAGGGACTTTGACGCGACAATGGCCGTTCACCCGACAGCCGCGGAGGAGCTTGTGACCATGCGCGAAAAAGCCCTGAGCTACGGCCGGGCGGCGGCCGAGTAAGCCCAAATATAACCGAATCCGCCAGAAAAAGTGGCTTGCCAAGGCCACGGTCGTGTATAAGGCCGGCCAAATTCTGGAGTGGCGAGATGGCCGAGCGATGGACGCCGGATAGTTGGCGCAAGAAGCCAATTCAGCAGGTTCCGGATTATCCGGACCGGCAGGCGTTGCTTGACGTCGAAAAACAGCTTGCGACTTTTCCTCCACTCGTATTTGCGGGCGAGGCGCGCAACCTGAAAAAACAGCTGGCGCGAGTCGCGCAAGGCGAAGCTTTCCTGCTGCAGGGCGGAGACTGTGCAGAAAGCTTTGCGGAGCACGGAGCAAACAATATCCGCGATTTTTTCCGCATGTTCCTGCAGATGGCGGTCGTGCTGACCTATGCCGCAGCTTCGCCGGTGGTCAAAGTCGGTCGCATTGCGGGTCAGTTTGCAAAACCGCGCTCCTCTCCGAGCGAGAAGCGCGATGGTAAGGAACTGCCCAGCTATCGCGGCGACATTATAAACGACATCGCTTTCACTGAAGATGCTCGACGACCTGATCCACGTCGGCAAATCGAAGCATACAGGCAATCGGCTGCGACGCTCAATTTGCTTCGCGCTTTCGCACAAGGTGGCTATGCCAATCTTGGCAGCGTTCGTCAGTGGATGCTTGGTTTCGTCAAGGACAGCCCGCAGTCGAGACGTTACGTCGAACTTTCCGATCGCATCTCCGAAGCTCTTGGATTCATGCAGGCTTGCGGCCTCGATCTTGAGAGTCATCCGGAACTGCGAACGACCGATTTCTACACGAGCCATGAGGCGCTTTTGCTCGGTTTTGAAGAGTCGTTGACGCGAGTGGATTCAACCACGGGCGATTGGTATGCCACGTCCGGGCACATGCTGTGGATCGGTGATCGTACGCGGCAATTTGATCATGGTCACATTGAGTATGCGCGCGGCATCAAGAATCCGATCGGTCTGAAATGCGGCCCCTCACTCAAGGCGGACGATCTGCTGCGGCTGATTGATATTCTCAACCCGGACAATGAAGCCGGGCGTTTAACACTGATCGGTCGCTTTGGAGCGGAAAAAGTCGGTGAGTATCTCCCGACTCTTGTTCGTACGGTAAAGCGCGAGGGCAGAGTCGTGTTGTGGTCGTGCGATCCAATGCATGGCAATACGATCACATCGGCGACCGGCTATAAGACCCGGCCGTTCGACCTGATCTTGGAAGAGGTTCGTGGATTCTTCGAGGTTCATCAGGCCGAAGGGACGTATGCAGGAGGCGTGCATCTTGAAATGACCGGCCAGAATGTAACTGAATGCACCGGTGGGGCACGCGCTATCACCGAAGCTGATCTCAACGATCGTTACCATACGGTCTGTGACCCACGGCTCAACGCTGAACAGGCGATTGATCTTGCTTTCCTATTGGCTGGGTTACTGAAGAAAGAACGATCGGTGCTGGTCAAGCCGATTCCAGCTGTGGCAGGCCTCTAGAGCCGGGAAGTATTTCCTCCAGTTTGGTGTTAGTGTCGGCGAGACTTGCCGCGGCTCGGCGCGACTGGTACTTCGCAACAAATATATCCGAGCAGGGGAGGCGACATGACCAGCTTGCGTTGGCGGCCGGCGAAGCTCGGCTTCGCGTTGGCCCTAGTGCCGTTCCTAACTGTTGGTGCCACTGCGCAGATTTTAGTGTCTGCGAATGACAACAAGGCCGTATTAGTTAATGGCGCAAATGTTGTACCTGCCAACCCGGCTGCGGACACCGTCAGCATCATAGATCTGGGTGTTTCTCCGCCGAAGCTCACCGGTGAGGTCAAAGCGCCCGCCAGTGTTGTTGGACCGCCGCAAAGTGTCGCGATATCGCGTGACGAGAGCGTCGCGTTAGTGACCGGCGCCTTCAAGGTGGATCCGGCAGACCCGAAAAAAGCTATTCCTGATAACAAACTCTCGGTGATCGACCTCAAGGCCAAACCGCCGGCGGTCATTGCGACACTTGAGGCTGGTCTGGGAGCCGCGGGCGTTTCGATAAATAACGCGGGCAACTTGGCGCTGGTAGCAAACCGCAGCGAGGGCACCGTGTCTGTCTTCACAGTCGCGGGAAACAAGCTGACGCCGGCCGGCAAAATTCAGCTTGGCGATTCAAAATCCGGCCCGAGTCATGTCGCGTTCACGCCCGATGGGAAGAGCGCCTTGGTAACTCGCGATGGTGACAACCGGGTTTCGATTCTCACCATCGACGGCAGCAAAGTCGAGGACAGTAAGGCATTCATGGTAGGTGGCGTTCGACCTTACAGTCTGGAGATCGGCCCAAAGGGTGATGTCGCGGTATTCAGCAATCAAGGCGGAGGCCAAGGCGACATCGATGTCATCAATGTCATCGACCTCAAAGCGAAGCCGCCGCGTATCGTAGATACAATCAGCGTCGGCCAGACGCCCGAAGGCATAGGGATGTCGAGCGACGGTAAATATGTCGCCGTTTCCGTCATGAACGGATCTAACAGGCCGAAGGATCATCCTGCATTCAATGATTTCGGCTTGCTACAAGTATATTCGGTCAGCGGTACGACGCTGAGAAAGGTTGCGCAGACCAAGGTCGGACATTGGTGTCAAGGCGCGGCCTTCAGCAAGAACAACAAGACCGTCGTGATTCAATGCATGGTCGAAAAAAACCTGCAGGTCTTCGACTTTGACGGCCGCAATCTCAAACCGTCTGGTACGGTGCCCCTAAGTGGTGGCGGCGCTGGACTTCGGACGGCCGCGCGGTAACGCGCACGATGACTTTGCAAGATGCGGGCAGGCGCCGGATAAAAGGTCACTAGCGCCTGCCTTCAAGTAACGATTTTGTGGGGTAGACCCGCAGGACTGGCCATTGATCGGCGGGCCGGCAAAGCGGTAGAGGTTTGCCATGAGTACGCGCCCCACAGACAAACTCGCGATCACGATCGCACAGCTCAACTCAACGGTCGGTGACATTTTTGGCAATGCCGAAAAGGTCAGACGCGCACGAGTCGCGGCCGGTGACGCCGATCTGGTGGTCTTTCCCGAGTTGTTCATTGCAGGTTATCCACCAGAGGACCTGGTGCTCAAACCGGCTTTTCAAGCCGGATGCCGCGCAGCAATCGAGGCGCTTGCGCGTGAAACCGCCTCCCCGGGTCCGGCGCTCTTGGTCGGAACGCCTTGGCTCGATAGCGGAAGGCTTTATAACGCTGTCGCGTTGCTCGACGGCGGTTCGATCGCAGCGCTGCGTTACAAGGTCGACCTTCCGAACTACGGAGTGTTCGATGAAAAACGGGTATTTGCGTCCGGTCCGATGCCGGGGCCCGTAAGCTTCCGTGGCGTGCGCCTGGGAATTCCGATTTGCGAAGATATTTGGGGCGCGGAAGTCGTTGAGTGCCTGACGGAAACCGGAGCCGAGATGTTGGTGGTGCCCAACGGATCACCCTATTGGCGGCAGAAGGGTGACGTGCGGCTCAATATCGCGGTTGCGCGAGTCTCCGAGCAGGGACTACCGACCATTTACGTCAATCAGGTCGGTGGTCAGGACGAGCTCGTATTCGACGGGGTGTCATTTGGCCTGCACGCTGATTGTTCGTTAGCCTTCCAGCTTAGCGGATTCCAGGAAGCAACCGTCACGACAAATTGGGTACGTCGCAACGGAACCTGGCGTTGCGAAAACGGCCCGGTGGTAGATGGCGTCGAGGCGGATCGTGCCGACTACACTGCGTGCGTGTTGGGTCTTCGCGACTACGTGAACAAGAACGGTTTTCCGGGTGTCGTGCTGGGCTTGTCGGGGGGCATTGATTCCGCGATATGCTCAGCGATGGCGGTTGATGCCTTGGGCAGGGACCGCGTGCGCTGTTTGATGCTGCCCTACAGGTTCACCTCTCAGACGTCCCTCGACGACGCCGCTGCCTGTGCCAAGGCGCTCGGCGTGCGTTACGAAATTCTGCCAATCGCATCGGCAGTCGAAGGTTTCGAAGCCGCGCTGAAGCCGGTTTTTTCCGGTGTGCCACGGGATGTCACTGAAGAAAATTTGCAAGCACGTGCGCGCGGCACGATCTTGATGGCGATTTCCAACAAATTCAATCTGATGGTGGTGACGACTGGAAACAAGTCGGAGATGTCGGTTGGCTACGCAACCCTCTATGGCGACATGAACGGCGGATTCAACCCGATCAAGGATCTTTACAAGACCGAAGTGTTCCGCCTGGCCCGACTGCGGAACAGCTGGAAGCCGCTTGAAGCCAAAGGCCCGGACGGGCCGGTCATTCCGGAAAATATCATTGCAAGACCACCAACCGCGGAACTGCGGGAAAACCAGAAAGATGAGGATTCGCTACCCCCTTATTCGGTGCTTGATGCGGTTTTGGAGCGTCTGGTGGAGCGTGAGGAGCCGATATCGGCAATTGTCGATGCCGGATTTGATCGCGACACGGTCATGCGCGTTGAACGCATGATCAACACCGCGGAATACAAAAGGCGCCAAGCCGCTCCTGGAGTAAAAGTGACACTCAAAAACTTCGGCCGCGATCGGCGCTACCCGATAACAAACCGTTTCCGCGATTCTGGAACGCCGATGCCGGCGCCCGATATTTCGTTGATTACGGGCAAGCCAACAAAGTCAGAAGCATTCGATTATTGAAAGCGTTCGCGTTACCGCGCTGGCCAGAAAGTTGGGCCAACAGTGCGTATGCTGCGTTTCGTTGGATCCGTCTGGCTCGACGCTTCGGCGTTCGGTGCAGCCGCCGGTACGGTTGCTGGCGCAGGCGTGCGCTGGTCCTGTCGGATCGGCTTGCCGTCGACGCGCGGTTGCGACAACTGCTTGGCGTTCTGCTCGGTGGTAACGATGTCCCCGGGTACGACCGTATCGTCCGGACCAATAGCTTTCAGAGTCTGTGCCCAACTTTCACCCGGCCTGCGACAACTGCACTCTGGACTCATGGATTTGCGGTACTGAAAAGCAGTCGGCAATTCTGAGTACGGCCGCCCGTTGAGGGAGACTGCCTGTGCCATTTCCTCGCCCGGATTATGATAGGTATAGAGCGACACTTCGGAGGCCGGACACATGCGCTGGCATGCCATTTCGTCATCACGGAATCGATCCGGCGAAGTTGAGTAGGAAATCGGGAAATAGAACCCATCGCATGTGCGTACGCAGACCGTGCGGAACGTTCCACTTATCGGGCCGAGCGGCGTTGAGACCACACTGCCGTCGCCATTGTCGCCAAACAAACGATCCCAAAAGCCTCCTTGCTGCCCGGCAAGAGCCGCGGCGCGGTATTGCGGCCCGCATCCGTTGTCGCCTAGGGCGATCAGCAATCCTCTGCGCTGCGCAGCGCGCTCTGCGGTACCACCATTGAGGCGTTCCAGATCGTTCCGCATTCGCTCGAGCGCATTGCGCTGCTGACCAATCTGCCTAAGGATTCCACCGCATTGCGGCGGCGGACTACTGAAGATCGAGAAAAACCCGGACGCTTCGCAACCAATGCGGCGCGACTGAGCCACCATCCGATCGACTTCGTACTGTTGGCGATTGACCATATCCTCTGTACGGCGGATCTGTTCGACTCGCGCGGGATCAGTATTGCCTCTGTCGAGACTTGCGAGTTGTGCTTCAAGCCGTGGGCAGATCGGATTCGACGATTGGGCGTTGGCTGCACCAAAGGTCAACGAAGCTGCGACAAGCGTGCCGGCGAAGTTGCAGAATGATTCCGTCATGCGCGGCACTTTAGTCCGAAATTCATGGTAGAGCGAGCCTCGCAATCAATGCGCTCCTGCGACTTCAGAACGCAGGTTCCAGAGAACGCCGGACACAATGATTAACGCTCCGAGTAACACAAAAACGTCGAGTCGTTCACCATAAAAAGCCCAGCCGACCACTGCGATGAGCGGGATGCGCATGAAATCAAGCGGCACCACCAAAGTGGCGTCTCCAGCGCGGAAAGCGTTGCTCAGACAATAGTGTGACGTGAGTCCGGCCGTTCCAACGCCGATTGCGGGCAAGAGGTGGCGGACATCGAGACTCAAAAATGCCGCCGGGTTACTCCCGATCAGCGAGAGGGGGAATTGAATGACGGCCATCCAGAAAATTATGGCAAACGTAGTTTCGGTTATCGTCAGCTTCTTAGTGGTAATCATAGTGATGGCATAACCAAATGCAGCCAACAAAACCAGAATCGCTGCAGGGTTAAAGCTAGCGACACCCGGCCGCAGGATGACAAGCACGCCGACCAAACCGAGCACCACCACCCCGAGACGGCCTGGGGTCATGCGTTCGTGCAAGAACCAGACCGCGAGCAGGGCCGTCCACGCTGGCATCGTGAACTCCAGCGCGAATACAGTAGCTAGCGGCAGCATCGTGAGACTCAATGCCCACGAAAATTGTGATGCGTAGTGTACCGTGTTCCTGAAGAGGTGAAGGCCCATTCGCCGCGGCACGACGTGTAAACGCAAATCCCGCCACACTGCCAACATTGTCAGCATGACCAGCAAGGCGACGCCACTGCGGATGGCAAGAATCTCAAAAATGTTCAGGCCGCCGCGAGACAGTTCGCGGATCGACACGGCCATGATCGAAAAAGAAAGTAATGCACCCAACATCCAGAGAACGACGCGTGCGAGCTTATGAGTGGTCACGGCAGTTCGATGAGGTTGAGAAAGTGCGATGCGGATCTAGGTAAAGACTATCGTCGCGGCGTTATTCGGCGTCCGGCTGATTTTCGGGCCTTGCTTTGTCGAAGGCGGGAAGTTTCAGACAGGCAGCATCGATTGCAACGATCTTCGGGAATTTGTCGAGTGGTACCTTGAAGCGCCGCGCGTTGGCGACTTGCGGCACCAGGCAGATGTCAGCGACGGTGACGCGGGGTCCGCAGGCGTAAGGTCCCGGACTGATCATCTCTTCAAGAGCGGTAAACCCCTGGGTGATCCAATGGTGATACCAGGTATCAATGTCAGGCTGCTCGTGCTTGAGGTGACGCTTGAGGTACTGCAAGGCAATCAGATTGTTGAGTGGATGAATATCGCAAGCAATCATTTGCGCGATCGCGCGCGACTTGGCGCGACCAAGCGCATCTTTCGGCAGCAAAGATGGTTCAGGCTGAGTTTCGTCTAGATACTCGATGATCGCGAGGGACTGCGTCAATACTTCACCGCCAGACAGTTCGAGCGCAGGTACTCGCGCTAGTGGATTGATTGCACGAAACTCCGGTGTGTGTTGCCGGCCGCCATCCTTTGTGAGATGGATCGGTACCATCTCATAGGGGAGACCTTTGAGATTGAGCGCTATGCGAACGCGATAGGCGGCGGAAGAACGAAAATAGGAATAAAGCTTCACAGATGGACCTCTGCTTGTACGGTCGCAATCTAGCCGGGGCGGCGTCCGTTGGCGATACGGGGCGCGAGCTTTGCTGACCGTTCGGTCAGTTTTATGAGAGCGCGATCGAGCGCCGCTCGATCAGCTGCATCGACCGTCTCCAGTAAATCGCGTGCAAATTCGAGCGCAACCGGCGCAAGTTCTCTGTAGGCCTCGCGACCAGTTGTGGTAAGGGACAGGAAAGCTTCGCGAAGGTCGGCTCGATTGGCACGACGAGTAACCAGTTTACGCCCTTCCAGCAAAGCGACGGCGCGCGATACTTTGGTCTTGTGCATGTGGCTATGTGTGCCGATTGCCTTCGCGGTCATGGCGCCAAATTGCCCCAGTGTGACAAGCACACGCCATTCCGGCTCTCCAATCTTGTAGCGCTCGGCGTAGATTTTCGAGAGAGCGTGCGAAACGAGGCTGGCACAGACATTCAAGCGATATGGCAAAAATTCTTCCAGCTTGAGCGCCACCGGATCGACCGTACAATCTCGCGCTTTCTGAGCGGTTTCGTTGATCATTTCGGTGTTGCAATGGTGCGCACCGGACGATCCGGCTGGCTTTCGGCGCTCGCGCTTGCCGAAAATCTTGGCCGAAACGCAGGTAGTTTGCAATGATTCTAAACTAGGTTCAGACAGACCTTTTCTGGGAGGACGGCCAGAAACGAAGCGCGGCCAGCCGCCCGGACAGTGTCCGCGTCTCAGGTTCCGCAAGGTGTGCAATGAGAAGGACGGATTGGGCAAAAAGCCTGAAGACCACAATAATTTTCGTATCAGCGCTCTCGCTAAGTCCCGTCCGACACTGAGAACGCTTAGCGCGACCCGCTGTTCCAAGAGAGTATGACTTTCGCGTAACTAGCTGTCATCCGCACGTGCCGTGCTACGCTGGAGCGACTGAGCGGGACGTGATGGAAAGACGATCTTCGAAATTCGGGGGGTGAGGGAATTGTTTAGCTATCATTGAACGATCTGTTCGCCATTCGTGGAATTCTGCTCTTGTTTGGACAAGGCGCTGTGAGTGGCAAATGAGGTGCGTGTAGTGACAGGGTTCGCTTCAACCGAAGATTTGGCTGAAAGGAAAATCTCGTTCGACCAGATCGGTCCCGGCCTGTATGCCTATACTGCAGAAGGTGACCCAAACTCTGGCGTGATCATCGGCGACGACGCAGTCATGATTGTTGACGCGCAAGCGACACCGGTGACGGCCGCTGATGTGATCGCCCGCGTGGCGAAAGTTACGGATAAACCAATCAAATATCTTTTGCTGACGCATTACCACGCGGCGCGAACGCTCGGTGCCTTTGCGTATAAGAACGCTGAGATTCTTGCGTCAGACGCAACGCGCGCGCTGATTGCGGAGCGCGGCAGACAGGACATGGATTCCGAAATCGCGCGCTTTCCGCGTCTTTTCCGTTCGGCAGAGACGATTCCGGGCCTGACCTGGCCGACGATGACCTTTCCCGATCAAATTTCCGTTTGGCTAGGAAGACGGGAGGTCCGCATCATGCATGTCGGACGGGGCCACACTGGCGGCGATGTGATTGCGGTCGTTCCCGATGCAGGTGCCGTATTCTGCGGCGATCTAGTCGAGAACAAATCGGCGTGCTACTGCGGTGATGCCCACTTCACCGATTGGCTGGCGACGCTTGATCATCTCGCCGAGCTGCAAGCCAACGCGATTGTGCCTGGCCGCGGTCAGGCACTTGCGACGCCGGAGACAGTTGCCGAGGGCATCACTCGGACTTCGGACTTCGTTTCCTCGCTCTACAACTCGGTGCAAGAGAGCGTCGCGAAGGGCAGGTCGTTGAAAGACACGTTCGACTTCGTGCGACTAACTCTGGACCCGAAATTCAAGAATTTTGCGATCTACGAACATTGTTTGCCGTTCAGTGTATCGCGCGCCTATGACGAGGCACGCGGCATCGACTGGCCGGTGATCTGGACCGCTGAGCGCGACCGGGAAATGTGGGCAGCGCTTCAGGGTTGAATGTACTCTGTGAACTTGGGAAGCATCCCAACACATGAAATTGGCGCGACGCATCTGCGCGCATGGTAGCCTGCTCACGTCGAGGCGTTCGCGAGAGCAGGGGACGACAATGGCAGAACTAGCAATACGAAGATCTCGCGGCTCTAGTCGCTCGTTTGTTTATGGGAGCATTTTTTGTGTTATGCGGCTATTTCACGCTGACCAGCTCCGCGGGGACGGCTGCCTACATGGGGAGGCAAGGCCTTCCGGCCCCGGCGCTACTTGCGGCACTCGCCGTCATTATCGAACTCGGTGGAGGCCTGCTGATCCTGTTCGGCTATCAGACTCGCCTCGTGGCGCTCGGCTGCGCGATCTATGTACTGATGGCGGCGATTATCGCTCATCGCAATTTCGGCGACCCTAATCAGATGTCGCACTTCTGGAAAAACATGGCGATTGTCGGCGGGTTCGTCGCCCTCATGGTCGCAGGCCCTGGCTCCTACTCGGTGGATGGGCGCAGGGCGTAGATTCGATACGTCAACGCGTGCACACGATGGCGACAACCTCGCAGCTGCTGCGACGGCAGCTGTCCGCACCGTCGGCGGGAATGTCGCTTTGGTCTGCCTTACGGAAGGTTGCCGCCTCTGCAAAGGATTGTCTTTTGCAATAGGCATTGGCTACCGCCGTTCCGCATTTGGCACCGGACGCAAGGCAACGGTCTATGCCGTAGCCGTCCGAATCGTTGGCGACGAAAAACATTCGCCGCTCGGCATTTGCGGATGTGACGAAACAGACGCAAAGCGTGGCAACGAGGCCGACCAGAGGTGTCCGCATAAGGCGCGCCCGACTTGCTGGGGGAAGCTTGTTTCGACAATGCATACAAATCGTTAAGCGGTGTTTAACCCTGCAACCTCCCCGGCGGTTATTGATTTTTCCCGTGTTTCGCACCAGTTCCACCACCACCTTGACGGGCTGCGTCCGACAAATCATTGTGCCGCCATGAACGGCCTTAACCATATCTGCGGCATTTGCCCGGAGATTATTCGCTAGCGCTGCCGCGCTGGTCACGGCCGTCTTTTCTCAAACTTGAGATAGCACGACGCCCGGCCAGCGGGGCCGAGGAATGTCATCTGCTATGGAACTCAAGCTCTACGATACGCTCACGCGCGAGAAGCGGGTCTTCACTCCGCTCGATCCTGCTCGCGTGCGCATGTATGTGTGCGGCCCAACTGTTTACGACTTGGCTCATATCGGCAATGCGCGACCGGCGATCGTGTTTGATGTGCTTTTCCGCTTGCTGCGGTACATCTACGGCAAGGAACAGGTCACTTACGTGCGTAACGTCACAGACGTTGATGACAAGATCAACGCGCGCGCCGCCGAGCGCGCCATTACCATCGGACAGCTGACGAAAGAGACCTACGAGATTTTCCGTAGCGACGTACAGGCGCTCGGCTGTCTCGATCCTACGTACGAGCCGCACGCCACCGAATACATCGAGCCGATGAAAGAACTGATCGAGCGGCTCTTAAAGTCGGACCACGCCTATGTGGCGGAGAACAATATTCTCTTTCATGTTCCATCGATGAAGGATTATGGCAGACTCTCCAATCGTTCGCTCGACGAGATGATTGCTGGCGCGCGCGTCGAAGTCGCGCCTTACAAAAAGGACCCGCAGGATTTCGTTCTCTGGAAACCTTCGAAGCCGGGCGAGCCCGCATGGCCATCACCCGGCGGAATCAAGACTCCAGGGCGGCCCGGCTGGCACATCGAGTGCTCTGCGATGTCGTGGAAGCACCTCGGAGAGACCTTCGACATTCACGGTGGCGGAATTGACCTTGTGTTTCCGCACCATGAAAACGAGATCGCACAATCGCGATGTGCGTTTCATGCCCCGGTGATGGCGAATTTCTGGATGCACAACGGGTTTCTCCAGGTCGAAGGCGAAAAGATGAGCAAGAGCCTCGGCAATTTCGTGACTATTCATGAATTGCTGAGAGACTGGCCGGGGGAAGTTGTGCGCGCAACGATGCTACAAACCCAATATCGGCAACCGATCAGTTGGACGGTGGCAGGGCTTCGCGAGGCGCAGAAAAATCTCGATCACTGGTACGAACTGACTGCCGATGTCCGGCCGGGCTATTTGTGCGCCGACGTGCTTGATGCGCTATATGACGATCTGAATACACCGAGGGCCTTTGCAGCATTGCATGAATTGCGCAGCGAGGCTGCGAAAGGGTCAAAATCCGCGACAGAAGGTCTGAAGGCGAGCGCGCATCTCATCGGTCTCCTCCAGCTGCCGGCGGATGAATGGAGAGCCTTTCGCCCGGCCTCTGTTTCGATCGACGAGACGAAGATCGTCAACCTCATTGAGGCAAGGGCAGCTGCGCGCGCCGCAAAAGACTTCAAAGAATCCGACCGCATACGCGATGAGCTCGCGGCGATGGGCGTCGTGCTAAAGGACTCAAAGGACGGTACCACCTGGGAGATCGCGCGATGATGGCCGTCGCACATCCCAAGCTTGGTGTACGCCCATTTCTCCCGGCGGATGCGCCGCTGCTGCGAGAAATCTTTCGTGACAGCATCGAGGAGTTGACCGCGGACGACTATAGCGAAGCGCAGCAGGAAGCCTGGGCTTCCACCGTGGACGACGTCGGCGATTTTGCGGCGAAGCTTTCAGGGCAGCTGACGTTGGTTGCGACTCTGGAAGGATCTCCCGTCGGATTTGCCTCGCTGGAGGGCAAAGACAAGATTGATATGCTTTATGTGTATCCCGCTGCGACAGGACAGGGTGTGGGCGCCATGCTGGTCGACGCGCTTGAGAAACTCGCGGGAGCGCGCGGTGTGACCAAACTTGCGGTCGATGCGAGCGACAGCGCGCGCGCATTCTTCGAAAAACGTGGTTATGTCGCGCAGCAGCGCAATTCCATTTCTATTGGCGACGAGTGGCTCGCCAACACTACCCTGCACAAGCAGCTTGCCGCCAAACGGGAGGTTTCATGACCAAGCCCGACACTCCGTTTCCACGTCACTGGCTCTATTACATCGTGCTTAAGTATGGCGTGCTAGCCGCGGCCGTCCTTATCGCCCTTTATGTTGTGTATCGGCTCGCCTGATGGAGCTCCAGCGGCACCATATCGTGTTCGGCGTGACTGCCATCCTCGTTGCCGTGGCATTGGCAGCGAACTACTACCTGTGGTGAAGGCAATGGCCCGCGAACGCCTCTACCTCTTCGACACGACCTTGCGCGATGGCGCCCAAACCAACGGTGTCGATTTCACCCTCGCAGACAAACTTGCAATCGCTTCGATGCTCGACGACCTGGGCATCGACTACGTCGAAGGCGGCTATCCGGGTGCGAACCCCACCGATACCGAACTATTCGGCAAGAATCGCGGGTTTGGCACGACTTTCACTGCATTTGGCATGACACGCCGGCCGGGGCGTTCGGCATCCAACGATCCGGGTCTTGCAGCGTTGCTTGAAGCGAAGTCGGATGCCATCTGCTTTGTGGCCAAGTCCTGGGACTACCATGTCAAAGTTGCTCTCGAGACAACCGAAGAGGAAAACCTCGCGTCGATCCGCGAGAGCGTTCGCGCGGCAAAGGCAAAGGACAGGGAGGTTCTGCTCGACTGCGAACATTTCTTCGATGGCTACAAGGCCAATCCGAAATTTGCGCTCGCTTGCGCCAAGGCCGCGTATGACGAAGGCGCGCGTTGGGTCGTCCTTTGCGATACCAACGGCGGTACGCTTCCTGACGAGATCGAAAGCATTGTCCGCGAAGTCGTGAAGATAATTCCCGGCGATCATGTCGGGATCCATGCTCACAACGATACGGAGCAGGCGGTGGCAAATTCACTCGCCGCCGTTCGCGCCGGAGCGCGGCAAATCCAGGGAACGCTCAACGGTCTTGGCGAGCGATGCGGCAATGCGAACATGGTCTCAATCATTCCCACGCTCAAGTTGAAACCTGAATTCGCCGAACGTTTCGACATTGGGGTTTCCGAAGCCGCGCTTAAGAAGCTCGCGCATGTTTCTCATGCTCTCGATGAGCGGCTCAATCGCGCGCCGAACCGACACGCGCCTTATGTGGGTGAGAGTGCATTCGCCACGAAAGCCGGCATTCACGCATCCGCCATCATGAAGGATCCCGCGACCTACGAGCACGTCGCTCCCGAGATGATCGGCAATCGCCGCAAGGTGTTGGTTTCGGAACAGGCGGGGAAATCGAATGTCCTGGCAGAGCTCGAACGCGTGGGCATAAAGGTCGACAAAGATGACCCGCGAATCGGTCGGCTTCTTGAGATAGTGAAAGAGCGTGAAGCGATCGGTTACGCCTATGAGGCGGCGGATGCTTCGTTCGAACTGCTCGCCCGCCGCACACTCGCAAAGGTGCCGAACTATTTCGACGTCACTCAATTCGACGTCAACGTCGAGCAGCGCAACAACGCCAAAGGCCAGCGCGTCACCGTCACGATGGCGGTTGTCAAGGTGAAGGTCGGCGACGACAACATGATTTCAGCGGCGGAAGGCAACGGCCCCGTCAATGCGCTCGATCTCGCGCTGCGCAAGGATCTCGGCAAGTATCAGAAATACATTGCGGGGCTCAAGCTCACCGACTATCGCGTGCGCATCCTCAATTCCGGTACGGAAGCAGTAACGCGCGTGCTGATCGAAAGCGAGGATGAGCAGGGCGAGCGCTGGACCACCGTTGGCGTCTCGCCCAATATCATCGATGCTTCATTCCAGGCCTTGATGGATTCGATCATTTTTAAGCTCGTGAAGTCGGGTGCACCTGCGTGAGATAGTACGGGAAAGAGGCATCCATGATTGATCACATCTCGCTCGCCGTACGCGATATCAAGGCTGCTGAGGCTTTCTATAGTGCGGTGCTGACGCCGCTCGGGCTCACCAAGATTCGCGAGTGGCCGAATGCGGCCATTGGTTACGGCAAGAAATACCCTGAGTTCTGGATCAATCGCCGCGCCGGTATGACAGCTGTCGAAACCGACAGTGGCGTTCATGTTTGTGTGCGAGCCGCTTCGACAGAAGCGGTCGATGCGTTTCATGCTGCAGCGCTTGCCGGCGGCGGCAAATGCGACGGCGCGCCCGGTCTTCGGCCGGAATACAATGACCGCTATTACGCCGCCTTCATTCGCGATCCCGACGGCAACCGGATCGAGGCGGTGACTTTCATCGCCGAGGCGTGATTGCTACAGCCGATTGGCGATCAGGGCGGGCATTTCCTTTTCCTCCGGTGGGACCAAGTCAGCCGCCCGTTGCAACTTCGGCAGAATGTCCTCGACGCGGTCCGCGACGAGCAATTCGAAACTGAGATCCTCGCGGATGAATTCGAGGCTCTTCATGTGGTCGATGAGTGCGCAGAGGGGTTCCCAGAAGTTTTTGATGTTCGCAAGCAGTATCGGCTTGCGATGGCGGCCGAGCTGAACCCAGGTGATTTGTTCGACCACTTCCTCAAGTGTTCCTATTCCACCTGGCATCGCAACGAAGGCATCCGCCATTTCGAACATCTTGCGCTTTCGTTCGTGCATGTCGCGCGTGACGATCAGATTGTCAGTCCCGCGCATCGCATGTTCACGCGCGACCAGAAACTCGGGGATGATTCCTGTCACGGTGCCGCCGTGATCAAGAACCGATTTGGCGATTGCGCCCATCATGCCGACGGCGCCGCCGCCGAAAACCAGCCCGACGCCATTTTTGGCGAGAATCGCGCCGAAGGCGCGGGCGCTCTCAATAAAGGCCGGATCGGTGCCGGGGCCCGATCCGCAATAGACGCAAATTTTTCGGATTTTGCTGCTTTTTTCGATCTTGTTCATAATATGGATGTGCGTTGTGGTTGCGGCATCGTCAAGGCGACCTACCAAAAATCCATGACGGAGCTACGGCGCGGGGCGGAAAGGGTGCCAACAGGCCCGAAACCGCCTATATGAGCAGCCTCAATGAGTGATCATCACCACCGTCGGCCAGCAGAGAGCGAATCACATGTATCCGCGAATCGCGGGGCACTGCTTACGACCCTTGTGCACCTGTGGCCCTACATCTGGCCATCAGATCGCCGCGATCTGAAGCAGCGGGTCATCTGGTCACTGGTGCTGCTCCTGGCGGCCAAGCTCGCGACGATCGCAGTCCCGTTCACCTTCAAGTGGGCCACGGATGCGCTCGCCGGCAAGGGTACCGCGCCGATAGCCGCCGCCGATTGGTTGTTCTGGGCTATCGCTGCGCCGATCGCGATGACCATCGCATATGGCGGCATGCGGATCCTGATGGCGGCGCTCACGCAATTGCGCGACGGCCTGTTCGCCAAGGTCGCGATGCATGCTGTTCGTCGGCTCGCCTACCGCACCTTTGTGCACATGCACGAGCTGTCACTCCGATTTCATCTCGAGCGAAAGACCGGCGGGTTGACACGCGTGCTCGAGCGCGGACGCAACGGAATCGAAACGATCGTCCGCATGGTGATCCTGCAACTCGCGCCGACGATCATAGAGCTGCTGCTTATCGTCGCGGTGCTGATGTGGCAATTCGACTGGCGTTACGTGTTGGCGATCATGGCCACGGTCGCGGTTTATATGACCTACACCTACCGCGCCACTGAATGGCGGATCGGGATTCGGCGCAAGATGAATGACAGCGACACCGATGCCAACGTCAAGGCAATCGACTCGCTGCTCAACTACGAGACGGTCAAATATTTTTCGGCCGAGGAGCGCGAAGCAGCGCGTTACGACCGCTCGATGGCCCGCTACGAAGATGCCAGCGTGCGCGCCTACACTTCGCTTGCCATGCTCAACGCAGGTCAGGCCGTAATCTTCACCTGCGGACTTGCTGCCGCCATGGTGATGTGCGCTTTCGAAATAAAGGAGGGCACCAAGACTGTCGGCGACTTCGTGCTGATCAATGCGATGATGATCCAGCTCTATCAGCCGCTTAATTTCATGGGCATGGTCTACCGCGAGATCAAGCAGGCGATCACCGACATTGAAATCATGTTCTCTATCCTCGCACGTGAGCCGGAGATAAAGGATGTCGCCGGCGCTCCACCATTAAGAGTCACGGCAGGTAACATTCGCTTTGAGAATGTGAGCTTCGCTTACGATCCGGCGCGGCCCATCCTCAAGGGCATTACCTTTGATGTGTCGGCGGGCAAGACGGTTGCTGTGGTGGGTCCGTCCGGAGCGGGCAAGTCCACGATCTCGCGGCTGCTATTTCGCTTCTACGATCTCTCCGGTGGTCGCATCCTGATCGACGGTCAGGACATAGCGCTTGTGACCCAAAAGTCGCTGCGTCAGCTGATCGGGATGGTCCCGCAGGATACGGTGCTGTTCAACGATACCATCCGCTACAACATCCGCTATGGCCGCTGGGAAGCAACGGACGCCGAAGTGGAGGAAGCAGCGCGGCTTGCCCAGATCGACTCGCTGATCCGCATGGCACCAAAGGGCTACGAAACGGAAGTCGGGGAGCGAGGGCTCAAGCTGTCAGGCGGTGAGAAGCAGCGCGTGGCGATTGCACGTACCATTCTCAAGGGACCGCCCATTTTGGCGCTCGATGAGGCAACCTCCGCGCTCGATAGCCACACAGAAAAGGAAATTCAGGATGCACTGGAGCGCGTATCGCGCAATCGCACCACGTTGGTGATAGCGCATCGGCTTTCCACCATTGTGGGAGCGGATGAAATTATCGTGCTGGATCAGGGCGAAATAGTCGAACGTGGTACGCACTATGCGCTGCTTGCGGGGAATGGTCTCTACGCCAGCATGTGGAATCGGCAGCGTGAGGCCGAAGAGGCCCGCGAGAAGCTAGCTTTGGCTGGCGAGGACGAAAAGACCGCGCCGAATCGCAACCCCCCGCCGGTGGACGACCCCATCGGTGGCGCCGATCCGCTGCCGCTTGAAGCGCGCGCCGACGCAGCAGAGTAAGATAGCGGCATGTCGATCTATGATTCTATCCGCTCGCAACTCGTTCCGATAACTCCGGAGGGGTATCCCTTTATCGGGGCCTTTGCATTGGCGAGCCTCATCTTGTTTTGGCTCTGGAGCCCGCTCGGATGGCTCGGGACGCTGGCAACGATCTGGTGCGCGTATTTCTTCCGCGATCCCCCGCGGGTGACCCCTGTAAGGGACGGCCTGGTGGTGGCGCCGGCAGATGGTCGCATAAGCCAGGTCACCAGCGCGGTTCCTCCGACCGACCTTGATCTCGGCAACACTCCATTGCCGCGCATTTCGATCTTCATGAGCGTGTTCGACTGCCATGTTAACCGCAGTCCGGTCGCCGGGAAGGTCGAGAAAATCGTTTATCACACCGGCAAATTCCTCAACGCCGATCTCGACAAGGCTAGTGTCGACAACGAGCGCAATGGCCTGGTGATCGCCACGGCGGGTGCGCGAGTTGCGGTTGTACAGATTGCAGGCCTGGTCGCACGGCGGATTGTCTGCTTCGTACGGTCCGGCCAGTCCATCGGAACCGGGGAGCGTTTTGGTATGATCCGTTTTGGCTCGCGCCTGGACGTCTACCTGCCGGAGGGAACGCCGCCGCTGGTGGCCGTTGGTCAGACATCGATCGCGGGTGAAACCGTCCTTGCCGATCTTCGCGCCGGCGACGCTGGCCGGGCATTTCGCAGCGGGTAAATCGTTAACGAGACGAGGTGAAAGGCGTTTCCGCCGTGTGGCGCAGGCGCCGTTACGGGCCTATATTCCCGGCATGGTCTTTCCGCCGTTCGATCCTGCCCCGCCGCCATTCCGGCGTCGCTTCAAGGCGATCCCGGTTCGGACCTTGCTGCCGAACCTGATCACATTGCTTGCGCTCTGCGCGGGTCTGACCGCGATCCGGCTCTCGGTGGAGGACAAGCTTGAACTTGCGCTCGCCGCCATCGTGTTTGCCGCGTTGCTCGACGGGATAGATGGGCGGATTGCGCGGATGCTCAAGGGGACCTCGCGCTTCGGTGCCGAGCTCGACAGCCTCGCCGACTTCGTTAATTTCGGTGTGGCGCCAGCATTGATCCTCTATTTCTGGGGCCTGCACGAACTCAAATCGGCTGGCTGGATTGCCGCGCTGGTTTTTGCGATTTGCGCGGGCCTGCGGCTCGCCCGTTTCAATGTGATGATCGACGATCCTAACAAGCCGATCTGGGCAGGTAATTTTTTTACGGGCATTCCGGCACCGGCTGGTGCCATCACCGTTCTACTGCCGATCTATGTGGCCTTTCTCGGCGCGCCGACAGGCCTCGTGACGGTATGGTTCACCTTCTTCTACACGCTGCTGATTGCGCTGCTGATGGTCTCGCGTCTGCCGGTCTTCTCCGGAAAGCGCGTCGGCAAGCGCGTGCCGCCGGAAATGGTGCTGCCGGTTTTTGTCATGGTGGTTTTGTTCTTCGCCATGCTCGTCAGTTATCCCTGGCAGGTGCTCACCGTTGGGACGCTCGCTTACCTTGGGTGCCTGCCGCTCGGCTGGCTGTCTTATCGCGAGCACCAACGCAAGGATGCGGTCGCTGCGGCGGCAGCAGCAACCACGGCCACGTCCGCAGCTGAGGTGCCATCCAGTCAACCAATCCGCGATCAGGGCGACGACCGACCCGCGCGTCTGAACTGACGTTATTTCTTTCCCAGCGGATAACCCGGCATAAGGTCGTAGGGGTGCTTCCAACCAGGGAGCGCCCTCATGCGCTCGAGCCACGCTCCGATCGCGGGGTGATCCTTCGCCATGTCGAAACCAAACTCGTCGGCGGGATAGTAGAGATAGCCGGTCATTGAAACGTCCGCGATCGTCGGCCTATTGCCTAACAGGAACGGCCGGCCGGTCAGCCGTTTGTTGACGATCGCCAGGTTGCCGTCGATGCGTCCCTTGAGGAACGCCAACACAGCCGGATCTCCCGCCGGTTTGGCAAAATTCTTGAGAAAGCGGAACGGGCCGAGAAATCCGTTCACTTTCTGATTATCGAAAATAATCCACCGCAATGCCTCGAGTTCTTCCTCTTCACCTTGAGGTTTAAATTTCCCGCTGCGGCCCGCGAGGTAGGTCAGGATCACACCCGATTGGGTCAGCTTCCTTTTGTCATGCACGAGAACAGGGGCCTCGCCCATTTCGTTGACATCGGAACGGAATTGCGGCGTTCTCTGAACCATTGCGCTAAAGAAATCGACCCAGATCGGCTCCCAGTCGACGCCAATAAGGTTGAGCATCAGGGCTGCACGGTAGGCGTTGCCTGACTGCGCGAAGCAATAAAGCTGATATTCCGACATGATGTCCTTACCTCATGGTCGGAATAACAAATTCCGCGCCTTCCTTTGTGCCCGTCGGCCAGCGCGCGGTCACCGTCTTGGTCTTGGTGTAAAAACGGATTGAATCCGGGCCGTGTTGGTTGAGGTCTCCGAAGCCGGAGCGTTTCCAGCCGCCGAATGTGTGGTAGGCGAGCGGCACAGGAATGGCGAAATTCACGCCGACCATGCCAACCTGCACGCGATTGACGAAATCGCGAGCTGCATCACCATCTCGCGTGAAGATCGCAACGCCATTTCCGTATTCGTGCTCAGATGGCAGCCGCACGGCTTCTTCGTAGTCTCTTGCGCGCACGACTGACAGGACGGGTCCGAAAATCTCGTCCTTGTAGATGCGCATGTTCGGCTTGACGTCATCGAACAGGCAGCCACCCATGAAGTTCCCGTTCTCGTAGCCTTGCAGCTTGAAGCCGCGGCCGTCGACAACGAGTTTTGCACCTTCCTTGACGCCTAGATCGACGTAATCTTTCACCTTGTTCAGATGCGCCCGCGTCACCAGCGGCCCATAATCGGCTTGCGGATCGTTGGAAGGACCGATCTTCAGGCTCTCGACACGCGGGATGAGCTTTTCGACGAGTATGTCAGCCGTCCTTTTGCCGACCGGGACGGCCACCGAGACGGCCATGCAACGTTCGCCTGCAGAGCCGTAGCCCGCACCGACGAGTGCGTCCACCGCCTGATCCATGTCGGCGTCAGGCATTACGATCATATGATTCTTTGCGCCGCCGAAGCACTGTACGCGTTTGCCGTTGGCGCAACCGGTTGCATAGATATATTCCGCAATGTTTGACGAACCCACGAAACCAATGGCCATCACCCGCGGGTCGGTCAGCAGCGTGTCGACCGCTTCCTTGTCGCCATTGACGACGTTGAGTATGCCCGGCGGCAACCCCGCATCCACCATAAGCTCGGCAAGGCGCATTGGGACGGAAGGATCGCGCTCTGACGGCTTGAGGATGAAGGCATTTCCGCACGCAATTGCGGGCGCAAATTTCCACATCGGAATCATTGCAGGGAAGTTGAACGGAGTGATGCCGGCGACGACGCCAAGGGGCTGACGGACCGAATAGAGGTCGATAGCGGGACCCGCACCTTCGGTGAATTCGCCCTTCAGCAAATGCGGGATGCCGCATGCAAACTCGACCACTTCGACGCCACGCTGAATGTCACCACGCGCATCCGGAACGGTCTTGCCGTGTTCGGAGGAGAGCAATTTGGCGAGCGTGTCGAATTCCTTCTGGATGAGCTCGAGAAACTTGAACATAACGCGCGCACGGCGCTGCGGATTCGTCGCGGCCCAGCCGGGCTGCGCGGCTTGCGCATTGGCGATCGCGTGCTCGACCTCGGAATGTTTGGCAAGGGCGACCTTTGCCTGGACCTCGCCAGTATTAGGGTCGAAGACGTCGTTGAAGCGGCCGGAGGTCCCCTTAACGGCTTTGCCCCCTATAAAGTGGCCAATCTCACGCATGGGTCGTTCCTCCGATTTCTTGAAACGCCCGAGACAGCCTGCGGGATTTCGGCCTATTTTGGGTCGATTTTTGCAGCTTTTCGACAGTGGGTCACGCGTTCGGCTTCCCACCCGGGCTATTTTTCTTTCACCAACGGTTAGCCTTTACCGCCCTTTAGCAGCGCCAGTCTAGGGCCGCCTTTGGGCGTCCAGAATGAACCGCAAGTTGTGCGCGTTGGGGTAGGGTTATGGATATCGCAACAGGTCTAGCCTGCTGGCGGGGGCAGCGGTTCTTTGCACGCTCATTCTCACGGGCGGCGACCTGCGGATGTTCCTCGATGTCCATGCCGCCATCGTGATTTTCGGCGGCTCTTTCGCAACCACTTTGATCCGTTTTCCGCTTTCTTCGATCTTTCATGGCCTGCCGCTGGGCGCAAAATTCGCCTTTTCTCTGCGCCGCATGAGCCAGCGCGATCTGGTCGATGAACTGGCCGGGCTCGCGGGAGTCGCGCGGAAGTCAGGCCCAATCGGTCTCGTTCATGGCGGTGGCATTACTGTCGACCCTCTACGGTGCCGCGGTCGCCAACCTGCTGTGCCTGTCGATTGCCGACAAGCTGCAACTCAAGCTGGTGGACGAGGAAATCAACCGCACGCTGACCATCGACGAGATTCTGATGATTCGTGAAGGCAAGAGCCCGACACTCGTGCGCGAGATGCTGCTTGCCTACCTGCCAGAGAAGCATCGAGAAGAAGGCAATGGGGACTAGGGAGCGGAAGCAGTGCCCGCCTGACGCGGCGCCTTCGGATTAGACATGGCAAAGCGTCGAGGAGAAGCGCACGGCGATGGTCACGGGTGTTTGTCACCTTCGCCGATTTGATGGGCCTGCTCGTGAGTTTCTTCGTGATGCTGGTCGCATTCTCGACCCAGGATCAGGCCAAGCTTCAGGTTGTAGCCGGTTCCATGCGGATGCGTTCGTTGTCCAGGATCGTGTCCGTTATTCCGGCATTGACAGGCCTCGCAGGACATGCCGGAAATCTCCGAGGCGTCGAAGCACATTATGCTCGAGGAGACCAAGCAGAGCCTCAATGTCGAGATTGTCGATCAGGACGGGCGCTCAATGTTCCCTGATGCGGCGAAAGAGCCTTTTAAGCGCACTCGGAAGTTGATTCAAAAGATAGCTCCACAACTCAAGGCAATGCCATATCGGCTTTCCACTGTTGGCCATACGGCGTCCAGCAAGGTGCCGCCAAAGCCAGGATACAGCCTTTGGGGACTGACGATCGCGCCAATGCCGTCCGCCAGATTTTGGATGCGGAAGGAGTTCCGTGAAAACATCGATATGGTGGGAGGAAGGCCGACACCGATCTGCTTTTTCCTGACGACCCCTATATGTCGCCGAACCGGGGTGTCACGATCATCTTGATGCGTGAAGAACCGCCGCTGACGGACAATTTGACCCCTTAACGAACCGTCACTTTGCGCCATTCGTCCCGTATTCCCAGGCCCGATGCAGTGATATAAGGCCCGGCTTTAACGCGGACGACGGCATGTTCCATGAGTGAAGGCGCGAACCAGACCACGGCGTCCGCACATCTACGCGACGACGCGCCGCCCGGGCTTCTGGCGCTGGCGTTGGGAAGTGTCGGTGTTGTCTACGGCGACATCGGCACTAGTCCGCTCTACGCGTTCCGCGAGGCGGCGATTGCGGCAAGTGGTGGTGATCACATAGTCAGCCGAAGCGTTGTGCTTGGCGTCCTCTCCCTGATCGTCTGGGCGCTCATCATAACGGTGACTCTCAAATACGTCCTCATCCTGCTACGCGCCGATAACAATGGAGAGGGTGGCACTCTCTCGCTCACTGCGCTGGCAACCCGTGCGCTTGGGCGGCGTACAGCTTTCGTCTTCATTGTCGGCGTGATCGGCGCTTCGATGTTCCTCGGGGACTCGGTGATTACCCCGGCGATTTCGGTTCTCTCGGCAGTGGAGGGACTCAAGATCGTAAGCCCTGGCTTCAGCGAATTCGTTGTGCCGCTCACGGTCATCATCCTGATTGCTTTGTTCGCAACGCAAAGCCGTGGCACCGCCAAAGTGGCGGCGATGTTCGGGCCCATTATGGTGGTCTGGTTTGTGTCCATCGCGGTCGCCGGCGGACTTCATATTCGCGACGATCCAACGGTGCTCTACGCCATCAATCCATATTATGGCGTTGAATTCCTTCTTCATCACGGCACCATCGGGTTAGTCACACTCGGCGCGGTCTTCCTTGTAGTGACCGGCGGCGAAGCTCTATACGCAGATCTCGGCCACTTTGGTCGCAAACCCATTCAGATTGCATGGCTCGGCCTCGTGTTGCCCGCGCTGCTGATCAATTATTTCGGGCAGGGTGCCAAAGTCTTGGCGGAACCTTCAGCGATCGAGAACCCGTTCTACAAGCTCGTTCCCGAGACTCTCTTGCTGCCGATGGTTGTACTGGCGACGGCGGCGACGGTGATCGCAAGTCAGGCGGTTATCACGGGGGCCTACTCGCTTGTGCACCAGGCGATCCAGCTTGGACTGTTGCCACGGCTCACCATTTTGCACACATCGGCCTCGCACGCTGGCCAAATTTACATCCCGCGCGTCACAGTCTCGCTGATGATCGGGGTGCTTCTCCTTGTTGGCCTTTTCCGTACGTCGAGCGCGCTCGCTTCCGCATACGGTATCGCAGTCGCGACAACGATGGTCGTGGACGGGATACTTGCCTTCGTCGTGATTTGGAAGGGATGGCGGTGGTCTCTTTGGCACACGCTGCTGTTGATCGCTCCATTTGTGGTGGTCGATGTCGTATTCTTCTCTGCCAACTTTCTCAAACTGTTTGAGGGCGCCTGGGCTCCGCTTTTGTTTGGCGCGACCATGGTGCTCCTGATCATCACTTGGCGGCGCGGAACAAATATCCTCATCAGCAAGACGCGACGCACGGAAGTGCCACTCGACACTTTGTTCCGCAGTTTGGAGAAGAAGCCGCCTTACGTCGTGCCGGGGACTGCCGTGTTTTTGACAAGTGATCCGGAATTTGCACCGACTGCGCTGTTGCACAACCTCAAGCACAACAAGGTTCTGCACGAAAACAATGTGATCCTCACGATCATAACCGCCGATACTCCGCGCGTGCCCGAAGAGGAGCGAGTGCGGATTACGCCGATGTCGAGGCATTTTTCCAGAGTGTCTCTGAAGTTCGGTTACATGGAGCAACCCAACGTGCCGAAGGCGCTCGCGATCGCGCGCAAGCACGGCTGGCAATTTGACATCATGTCCACGTCATTCTTCCTGTCGCGGCGCGCGCTGAAGCCGTCCGCGAAATCGGGAATGCCGTCGTGGCAGGACCATCTGTTTATTGCGCTTGCGCGTTCGGCCAGCGATGCAACCGACTTTTTCCAGATACCCACCGGGCGCGTTGTGGAAGTCGGCACTCAGGTGACTGTCTAGGCCGATTCGATAAGCACCTGATTATTCTATGTAAAAACAGGCCGGCCGGTGCGGCTCTTGCATGGCTCGCCGCGCTGGATTGCGCAAATGGATGTGCTGTAGCCTTCGCCGGGACGTTATAAGCCCGGTCCCGCAGTTTCTTTGCAAAGCAAAATTCCTAAGGCCGAATATGTCCCACGGTACCGCCGCCCTGCCTGGCGGCTCGGCAGCGGCCACGAATGGTGGCGACGCGTCGGTCAAAGTCGGTTTCTGGTTCCTGGCGCTGGGCAGTATCGGTGTTGTCTACGGGGACATCGGTACCAGTCCACTCTACGCACTACGCGAGGCGGTTCTGGCGGCAACGGGCTCCGGAAATCCCGCAAGCGAAGCGGTTGTGTTCGGCATTCTATCGCTGATCATCTGGGCGCTGCTGCTTGTGGTGACAGCCAAATACGTACTGATTCTGCTTCGCGCGGATAACAACGGTGAGGGTGGTACGCTCGCATTAATGGCCCTTGCATCGCGCTCGCTAATGCGTCGCGGCGGCCCCGTAATCCTTCTCGGTATCATCAGCGGAGCACTATTTTACGGCGACGCCATCATTACCCCGGCGCTGTCGGTACTCTCGGCCATCGAAGGCTTGAAAATTGTAACACCTGCGTTCGATGCCTACGTCGTTCCCCTTACGGTGCTTGTTCTCGTCAGCCTGTTCGCCGTGCAGTCACGCGGTACAGCCAGTGTCGCCGCGTTCTTCGGGCCGATCATGATGCTTTGGTTCGTGGCCATCGCGGCAGGAGGGATCTGGCACGTCGGACAGAATCTGAGAGTTTTGCTGGCATTCAATCCCTGGTATGGCGTGAACTTCCTTCTCCATCACGGCATTATCGGATTTTATACGCTCGGTGCTGTCTTTCTGGTCGTGACGGGCGCTGAAGCGCTCTACGCCGACCTCGGACATTTTGGTCGCGGCCCAATCCGCGCAGCCTGGCTGGTCGTCGTGCTTCCGGCGCTGCTTATCAACTATTTGGGGCAGGGGGCGCTGGTTTTGGCCAATCCGAAATCGGTTGAAAATCCCTTCTTCCTGCTATTCCCGGATTGGGCGTTGTTGCCAATGGTGCTTTTGGCAACTGTTGCGACGGTGATCGCGAGCCAAGCGGTGATAACCGGTGCCTATTCCCTGACACGGCAGGCCATTCAACTCGGACTATTGCCGCGGTTTGAGATTCGTCACACCTCCGAAGCGCTCTTCGGGCAGATTTACATGCCACGCGTCAATACACTCCTTCTGATCGGCGTGCTGTTGCTGGTTGCTTTGTTCCGCTCATCGAGCGCGCTTGCCTCGGCCTACGGGATTGCCGTGACAGGTACCATGGTCGTCACGGCGATAATGGCGATCATCGTAATTCGGCGTGTCTGGCAGTGGCCTTGGGCTGGAGCTCTCGCGTTGATGCTGCCATTCGTCTTTATTGATTTTACTTTTCTCACAGCCAACCTGCTCAAGATCTTTGAGGGTGGTTGGGTGCCGCTCGCGCTCGGCACGATCGTGATGACGATCATGTATACATGGCGGCGCGGCAGCCGGATGCTGTTCGAGAAGACCAGACGTCTCGAGACCCCGCTTGAATCACTTGTCAAAAGCCTTGAAAAGAAGCCGCCCGCACGCGTGCCAGGTACGGCGGTGTTTCTTACAAGCGATCCGGTCAGTGCTCCAACGGCTCTGTTGCATAGCCTGAAGCACTACAAGGTTCTCCACGAAAAAAATGTCATCCTTACAATCGAAACGGCCGACACGCCCCGCATAGACCCCTCGGAACGGGTACGCATCGAGCCTGTAGGCAAGACATTCTCCCGGGTTGTCTTGCGCTTCGGGTTCATGGAAACGCCGAACGTGCCAAAGGCGCTGGGAATTGCGCGCAAGCTTGGTTGGCAGTTTGACATCATGTCGACGTCGTTCTTCCTCTCGCGCCGTTCGCTCAAGCCCGCCGCGGATTCAGGTATGCCCCGTTGGCAGGATCGTCTTTTTATCGGACTTACACGCGTAGCCAACGACGCAACCGACTACTATCAAATTCCGACCGGGCGCGTGGTCGAGGTTGGCACTCAGGTGACCATCTGAGCCAAAAAGAAGTGCGTCCGGCCGAATTTCTGGTTAAAACCTGTTGAGTAATGGAGTTCGACGAAATGGCCGAAGAAAATCCGCGCGCGGATGAGGTGACCAACCTTACGCCTGAACAGGTTGCCGCGGGTCTGCGGGAGGGGCGCATTCTCCTGGTCGACGTACGAGAGCCGAATGAGACCGCGGTGGAAAGCTATCCCGAGGCGGTTGTCGTGCCACTGTCGTGCTTCGATCCCACGGCAATTCCGGATCCGGAAGGCAAGGAAGTTGTATTCGCCTGTCGATCGGGACGACGGTCGGTGACGGCTTCGCTCGCCGCCCAGGACAATGGCTTCCCCTACAAGGCGCATCTCGCAGGCGGTATCTTAGCCTGGAAGGCGGCGGGGCTTCCGACCCGCGCCGGTTAGGGTTTGGGGGAGTGATGCTTCGATATTTCGGCGTCGCCGGGTTCGCCGGATGGCGCATGGTCGCGTTCGCAACGGGCCTTCTGGCAACACAGGCCGTTGCGCAGAACACGCGTGTCGTGAACGTCTATAATTGGTCTGACTACATAGATCCCAAGGTCATTGAAGACTTCACCAAGGAAACCGGGATCAAGGTTCAGTACGACACTTTCGATGCCAATGAGACGCTTGAGACAAAGCTGCTCGCGGGAAAGTCTGGCTACGATGTCGTCGTGCCCACCGCCTATTTCCTTGAGCGACAGGTGAAGGCGGGCGTTTTTCAAAAGTTGGACAAGAGCAAACTCAAGAATCTGGGCAACGTCTGGCCGGACATTGCCAAACGGCTGGCGGTCTACGACCCCGGCAATCAATACGCTGTCAACTACATGTGGGGCACAACCGGCATTGGCTACAACGTGAAGGCAATGCGGGAGCGGCTTGGTCCAACCGCGACAATCGATAGTTGGGACATTGTATTCAAACCGGAAAATCTGGCTAAGTTTCGAGATTGCGGGATTCACATGCTCGATTCAGCGGACGACATCATTCCCGCCGCGCTGCATTTTCTCGGACTGAATCCGAACTCAAACGACCCAAAAGACCTTGATAAGGCGGCCGAGCTTCTGATGAAGATCCGGCCCTCTGTCCGCAAGTTTCATTCTTCCGAGTATCTGAACGCACTGGCCGCAGGAGAAATCTGCCTTGTGGTCGGCTGGTCGGGCGATATCAAGCAATCGCAGAAGCGCGCTATAGAGGCCAAGAACGGGGTCGAAATCGGCTACGCCATTCCGAAGGAAGGCGCGCAGATGTTCTTCGACAACCTTTCTATTCCGAAGGATGCTGCCCACGTTGATGAGGCGCACGCATTCATCGATTACCTGCTGCGTCCAGAGGTTGCGGCGAAGAACAGCAACCTGGTCGCCTACGCAAACGGAAACCTGGCCAGTCAAAAATTCCTCGACAAGTCGGTGCTCGACGACAAGAGCGTCTATCCCGACGCGGCCACAATGGATCGGCTCTACACCGTCAGCGCCCGCGACCAGAAATCGCAGCGGGTCGTGAACAGGTTGTGGACGAAGATCAAGACAGGTCGCTGAACGGGAGTGGGTGCTACGTTCGCCAGCGTCGATGCATCCACAGCCATTGCTCCGGACACTGGCGAACCCATTGCTCGACCACAAAGGTAATGATCTGCATTGTGCCGGCAACGTCTATCTTGCCGTTGGCGTCGCGCGCCGGCCTGATTTCTTCAGTCAATTCGGCGCGGAATCGGTGGTTTTCCAGTCGTACAATGCGAGTACCGTGGATCGGACAGTCGAAATGCCGCGCGAGGCGAGCGAGCAGTGGATTCGCCAGCGTTTGGCGGCCGAAGAAAGTTACCGGGACGCCGCGACTGTAATACTGATCCACCAGGATACCGACGTGTGCGCCGCGCTCGAGCGCCTGCGCAATTTTCATAGGCGCGTCGAGATCGGTCGAAATCAGTTCACCCATTTGCGCGGTGCGGGTTTCCGTCAGCCATCGATCAATGCGCGCAATGTTTGGCCGCCGGTAGAGCACCGCGCTGTCGAGGTCGTAGGTGGTCGCGCAAATTGCGGGCAGTTCCCAATTCGCCAAATGTGCGGCGAAGATCAGCGCCGGCTTGCCATCATCCAGCAACTTGTGAAATCGCTCGATGTCCGGTTGCGCGAGATCAATGCGCCCGCGCGTCGGCTGCTCCCGGTCGTAGCTCCACAGCCGGTCGAGGTGCGCGAACTCGGCGCCCATGCGGCCTAGATTGTCCCAGCATCCGCGCAGGATTGCCTCGATATCTGCTTTGGATTTTTCCGGGAACGCTGCCACGAGGTTGGCGCGGCCGATTCTGCTTTCCGGGAGGAGGGGTCCGATCCCGCGCATCACGGAACCGCCGAGATCCGCCATCTTGTCGGGATCGACCATCCGTACAGTCTTGAGTACGCCGATCGCAAGGGCGCCAATGAGTGCATCGCTCGCGCGCTTGATGCGGCGCCGCAAGCGGCGAAACAAGCGCTTCATCGCAGGACGCTCACATTTGGACCGCGCATGATTTTCTCCGAATTCCCGCCACTTTTCGGGATTACGCGCTAGAAATTTACGATGACCTTGCCGAATACCTCTCGGCTTTCCAGCCGGGCGAGGCCACGTTCAAAATCATTGAGCGCCATCTCGGTATCGATGATCGGCGCGATGCCTGCGGCCATTTTCGAAAGGCTGTCGCGGATGTTGCGCATAGACGCGCCGAATGAGCCGAGGATCTTGTATTGTTGCTGAAACAATTGCATCAAATTGATTGTTGTGGTGGGACCGGCAGTCGAACCGCAAGTTACCAGGCGTCCGCCGCGCCTCAGGCAGAGCAGAGATCCGTTAAAGCCCTCACCGCCAACGTGTTCGAACACCACGTCTACGCCCTTTTTTGCCGTGAGCTTGCGGGTCACTCCCTCAAAGCGCTCTGTTTTGTAGTTGATGACGTGATCCGCGCCGAGTGCTTTGGCCTTCTCAGCCTTGGTGTCGTCTCCGACTGTCGTGATAACGGTGCAGCCGAGAGCCTTGGCCATCTTGATGGCGACTGAGCCAATGCCGGAACCCCCCGCATGCACCAAGATGGTTTCTCCGGGCTTGAGTTTGGCATTGTCGAACAGCATATGTTCGACGGTACCAAAGGCTATCGGGGCGCAAGCAGCGTCACGCAGAGAAACACTCGAAGGCACCGGGATCACAAGTCGTGCGGGCAGGTTGATGAGGTCTCGGGCGAAGCCGTCGATGTGAAAGCCCATGATCCCGCCGACATTTTCGCACAGATTGTCGCGGCCCTCCCGGCAGGCTGCGCATCGCCCGCATGTCATGGCGCCATACATCACGACCTTGTCGCCCGGCGCGAAATTTGTGATGCCTGGACCGAGAGAGGCAATCTCACCCGAAGCTTCAGCGCCGACGACCAAAGGCAGCTGCCGCTTTGCAAAGGCCATGCCGCGGAATCCCCAGAGGTCCAGGTGGTTCAGCGCAACCGCTTTGACCCGGACCTGAACTTCGCCTTCGCCGGGCGCCGGAGGAGGAGGGATATCGGCAAGCTCAAGCTTGCGATCGGCGATGAGTCTTAACGCACGCATGGCAGATTCACTGGGCCGGCGGTCAAGCCGGCTCGAGCCCCATGACCAGCGAAACATTCTGCCCGCCGAAGCCAAATGAATTCGAAATGGCGTGGCGCAGGCTTGCATCCCGTGCCTTGTTGGGCACGACGTCGAGCGGGATCGCGGGATCGGGAACAGCGTAATTGATCGTAGGCGGAATGCGCTGGTGCTGCAGGGTGAGGAGCGTAAACACGGCCTCCACCGCTCCCGCTGCCGAAAGCGTGTGGCCGATCATGGATTTGTTGGAAGAAATCGGTAGTGCCTTCATACGCTCGCCGAATACGGTTGCGCACCCAAGATATTCCATTTTGTCATTTTCGGGCGTGCTCGTGCCGTGAGCATTGACATAGTCGATGTCGCTAGGAGTAAGGCCGGCATCGCTGATGGCATTCGCGATGCAACCTATGATCGGCTTACCGTCGGGACTCGAACGTGTGCGATGGAACGCATCGGTCATCTCTCCGCAGCCTTCGACCAGACCGAGAATCTTTGCACCGCGCGCTTTAGCCGCTTCGTAGCTTTCCAGCACGAGGGCGCCAGCGCCCTCAGCCATTACAAAACCGTCGCGATTCTTTGAAAACGGTTTGGCCGCCGTATGTGGCGGATCATTGCTGGTCGACAACGCTGAGAGCAGCGAGAAACGGATAACCGATTCCTGGTTGATAGACCCATCCGTGCCAACGCAAAGCGCCGCATCGGTTTCGCCACGACGAATTGCTTCGACGCCGAGCTGAACCGCTGTCGCGCCCGAGGCGCAGGCCGTTGAGAGCGAAATTGGCAAACCCTGGGTGCCGAATTTTTCAGCCAGATTGTCGGCAACCGAGCCAAGTAGAAAACGATGATGATAGGCGGGGAATCCGGCACTTACGCGAAGCATGTCCGCATAGGTGATCTTGTCGGTGGCTCCCGACTTCGCTCCGAATTCGAGGCGTTGGGGCCATTCCATCTCGATTGGCGGAACAGCAAGGAAGAGGGGGCCGGGAAATCGACCTGTCCCACTGACACCGGACTGTGTGACAGCTTCGTCCGCGGCCAGTTGGGCGAATGATTCCGTCAGTGCAGCATTGCTGGATTGGGGAGGCAGGTAGTCGATCGTACCGGCGATGCGTGTTTTCAAACCATCGGTTGGAAATCGAGTGATCGTCTTGATGCCGGACTCGCCGCCTGTCAGTTTGGCCCAATTATCAGCCTTCCCGGCTCCGAGTGACGTCACAACGCCAAGACCGGTCACTACCACGAGCGGCCGTCCCATCTTGTCTCTGCCCGTTGCCATCTCGGCCTCCCTAGCCAGCTCGCTCAACCAAAGCGAGGCCTTCGCCTCGCCAGTGTCCCACCCCGGTCACCAATACTTGGGTCAAATCCCCGGTGAATGGTCTCTCCAGACCCGTCGTATCGCACGGCGGAAACAGACTACCATGTCGGAGAGCGACCGTGGCCAGCGCGATATTCATCGGAAATTGTGGTTCCAGCCCATGCCCGAGATATGAGCCGGTGGCGCGCACCGCAAGATCGCCATGCGACTCCAGAAATTGGCGCTCCTCAGCGGTCGCAGGATGGACACCGGTCGCACCGGAGAGAACAGCTCCATGGCTGATTTTTGTTTTCGCCGTCAGTCGATCCCACAGATTCGAAAGTGTCTGCGCAATCGTTCCAGCTTTTCGGTTCGCGCGATCGGAGACAACAGCACTTAGACGACCCAAGGGTTTAGCGCCGCGCTTTTCAGCATGATCTCGCGCCTCTATGACGAGGAAAGCGCCTAGCGAGCCCAACGCAAAACCGGCCCTCGTGTTGCCGCGCTCCCATATCGGCGCGTATCCATTTTTGAGCGCGAGCTCAGCGAACTCGTAGAGCATCAGCAGGTCGGGCCGTTCGCCATTATAGGAGCCGCCGACCAAGGCGATGTCGCTTTGTCCTGCGCCGATACGTGAGTGAGCAATACGCACGGTATCGATCCCGGCGGATTCTTCACCCATGAAGGTGCGCGAGGATCCTGTCACGCCATGCACAATCGAGATATTGCCCGCCAGCAGATTCGAAAGCTGCGCCAGAAACAAAGTCGGGCGCAGATCGCTCATCAATCTTTCGTTCAAGAAGGCAGCTGGATTCGCAGCGCGTGCGATACCGCTGAGGATATTCGAGTCGACGGTCAGATCTCGCTCGCCACCTCCCGCGGCGACAATCATGTCCATCCGCGAGAGAATGTCTGTTTTGCCTTTCGCTCCTGCCGAATCGAGCGCAAGCCCGGCCGCATACGTACCGATCCGCTGCCAGTTTTCCATTTGGCGCTGATCGCCTTTCTTCGGGATTTGTCCGTCGAAATTGATTGCTGCCAATGGATGCACAACGAAGGGTGCAAAAGTCGTTGTGTCGGCGGCTGGATGCGCCTCCATCAGCTTTTGCCAATGGGCATCGGGGCCTTCGCCGAGACAAGAAACAACACCAATCCCGGTGATCCAGACCTCCCGGGTGCTCTCAGCCATTGGCAGGGACCTCGGTCGGGAAGCCGACCCGGGCTGCGGCTTCGCGCATCCGCAGTTTCATTTCCTCGTTCGGAAAATCGAGAATGCGGAGAGTCAGCGTCGCATCGCAGATCGACTTGCCATCGAGCGTGATGCTTGCATTCGTGATGGCATAACCGGAACCCTCGTGCATGAGAACTGCCCTGACCGACAACTTCTGGCCCGGAGTTACAAACATTCGGAACTTGGCGTCCTTAACCGCAGCAAGGAAAGCCATGCGGGAAAAACCATTGCTGGCGACAATCAGCCAGCCCGAAGTCTGAGCCATGGCTTCGATCAGCAGCACTCCGGGCATGAGCGGGAAGCCCGGGAAATGGCCTTCGAAAATTGTGCTGGTGC
>DASRAF010000250.1:0-2425 GCA_035638295.1 Pseudolabrys sp. | reverse complement strand
TGCGGAATGCCGCGTGCGCCGAGAGCGTCACGTTCTCGAGCTTCGCCAGCGGATGATCCGTGGGAAGCGGCTCGTTATGAAATACATCAAGTCCGGCGTGCCTGATGTGACCGCTTTTCAGCGCGGCGATCAATGCGGCCTCATCGGCCAGCGCGCCGCGCGCAGTATTGACATAGATGACCCCCTTCTTCATCCGCGCGATCCGTTCGGCGGACAGAAAGCCGCGCGTCTCGTCACCGAGAGTCAAATTCATTGAGACGACGTCAGCGCGCGCGAGCAACGTGTCGATGTCGACGAGCGGCACGTCAATCTCGGAATGCCTGGTTCGATTCCAGCCGATGACGTTCATTCCCATGCCTTTGCCGATGCGTGCGACCTCACGGCCAATTCCGCCGAGTCCGATCACCCCCAAGGTCTTGCCAAGGAGCTGTACGCCTTCATGTGGTGTCCAGACCCCGCGGCGGACCTCGCGATCCATCCGCGCGAGATCGCGCGCGCAGGTCCAGAGCAGCGCAATGGTGTGCTCGGCGACCGCCGTGTCACCGTAACCCTTGATGATGTGGACCTTGATGCCGCGCTCGTTGAGCTCGCCGACATTCATGTAGCTGGCCGGCCCGGTGCCAAGGAAAACGATGTGCTTGAGCTCGGGACATTGCGCCACCAGCAGCGTCGGCATGTATGAATGGTCATCGATTGCGATGTCGAAGCCGCCGATGATTTTTGGCAGCTCGTCGCGCGCGAATTCCTTGCGGTTGACATTGATCGGCGGGTCGTCGGGACGAACAACTCTGGCCCAGACGGGTGCCAATTGGTCGTTGCAGTCGAGGAAGATAGCTTTCATGATTGTTCCAGCGGGCGCTGCCGCTACCGCGGCAACCCAGAGAAAATGTCACGGTAGTAGACAAACCGACAAGCGTTGACGGGTCCCGCGGTCCGGACTACATGCACCGGACGCCGCAACATAACGAAGTCGAGTAATGGGTAAAGAACAGAAAGCGGTTTGCGTCATTGCCTGGCCCGCTGGCCATTCGCGCTCCCCGTTAATCCACAACTACTGGATCGAGCAACACAAACTCGACGCCGAATATCGGCGTGAGGCCGTGCCGCCCGAAAAATTCCCCGAGTTCGTTACTCATCTGCACAACCACGGGTATGTCGGTGCCAATATCACGGTGCCGCACAAAGAGACGGCGCTGAAACTGACCGAACCGGACGAACGGGCGCGCGCGGTCGGCGCCGCCAACGCGCTCTGGTACAAAGACGGCAGGCTTCGTTCGACCAATACCGATGTCGAAGGCTTTCTCGCAAACCTCGATGCAGTGACCCCCGGATGGGATCGCGGCCTTTCGACCGCGGTGGTGCTCGGGGCCGGTGGCGGAGCGCGAGCGGTTGTCTACGCTCTGGTTACGCGCGAAGTCGGGCGTATCTACGTGATCAACCGAACGAAGGAAAAGGCGCAGGCCTTGCGCAAGAAGTTCGGCTCGGCTGTGCAAGTCGCAGGCTGGGAAGAAACGACCGGGCTGCTGGGCGGCGCCGGCCTCTTGGTCAATACGACGACATTGGGGATGGTCGGTCAGCCGCCGCTGGAACTCAATCTGCGTTGCCCGGCATCGATGGTGGTAGCCGACATTGTCTATGCGCCGCTGGTAACGGGATTGCTGGCGTCGGCACGCGCGCGTGGGCTGCGGACGGCCGATGGACTTGGCATGTTGTTGCACCAAGCGGTGCGCGGTTTTCAGCTCTGGTTCGGAATTAAGCCTGAGGTGACACCGGAACTGCGCGCCCTGGTCGAGGCCGACCTCCTCAAGAAATCGTGAGTGTGCCGCCGCGCGGAATAAGGCGAGCGTGCCGGGGTTACCGCCTGATTGAGGCCGGCCTTTTGTACCCGGCACGGGAAGCGGGAGGAACTTTATAATGTACAATCTGAATATGACGTGGCGAGCGCTCGGCGCTGCTGCAATTGCGCTGCTCTTTACAACTGTCGTCTTCGCACAGCAGACGGGTCGTATACGTGGCCAGATCGAAAAGGCTGATGGCGGCACGTTTTCGCTGAAGACGCGCGATGGCTCGATGCTGGACGTTAAAGTTGCCGACGATGCGCGCGTGGCGGCGCTCGTCAAAGCCTCGCTCGCTGACATCAAGAATGACAGTTTTATCGGCGTCGCCGGCATGCCGCGGCCCGACGGAAGCATCGAAGCGTTTTCGGTTCACATCTTCCTACCCGCACAACGCGGCGTCGTCGCCGATCGGCATTTCAATTGGGACGCAAAGCCCGGAAGCACGATGACGAACGCTTATGTCGAAAGCAGCGTGGCCGAAAAGGATGGTCAAGCGGTCATGGTGAAATTCAAGGAAGGCGCAAAGAAAATTATCGTCACACCGGCAACAGCGATCACCGCGGTCGCGCCGGGCAACAAGGATGAAC
>DASRAF010000249.1:0-2368 GCA_035638295.1 Pseudolabrys sp. | reverse complement strand
CATGTCCGTATCGACACAGTCGATCCTCGATACCCGACGTCACCAGCTGTTTCCCATTCTGGAGCCGGCGGAAATCGACCGGGTGCGCCGGTTTGGCAAGGTGAGTTCCTATCGCGCAGGGGAAGCGCTGGCCCAAGTCGGCGAAATCAGCCCGGGTCTGACCGTCATCCTGGCCGGCCATGTCGACATCACCCAGCGCGACCAATCGGGCCGCCGTGCGCTGATTGTCAGTTACGGCCCCGGCGCATTCATGGGCGAACTGGCGCAGCTATCGGGCCGACCGGCGCTTGTGGATGCCCATGCGCAGGGGCCAGTTGAAGCTCTGGTCATCCCGCCGGGGCAGCTGCGCGCATTGCTGATCGCAGAGGCGGAGTTGGGTGAGCGCATCATGCGCGCACTCATCCTGCGCCGCGTCGCTATCCTCGAGACGGGAGCGGGCGGACCGGTGATCGTCGGCCGCGCGGAGAACGGAGACGTGCTCCGGCTGCAGGGCTTTCTTCGCCGCAACGGCCATCCCTATCGAAGGCTCGATCCCGAGACCGATCCGGACGCGAAGGCGCTGATCGAACGTTTTCACGTCGAGTCCGGCCAATTGCCGATCGTGCTGTGTCCGGATGGGCAGTTGTTGCGCAATCCGAGCGAGAGCGAGCTCGCCCGCTGCCTGAGAATGGTAAGGCCGATTGATCCGAAGCGCGTCTACGACGTGGCCGTGGTGGGCGCCGGGCCGGCAGGCCTGGCCGCTGCGGTCTATGCCGGATCCGAAGGGCTCTCGGTCCTCGTGCTGGACTGCCGCGCATTCGGCGGACAGGCCGGCGCCTCGGCGCGCATCGAGAACTATCTAGGGTTCCCGACCGGCGTCACCGGAATGGCGCTAATGGCGCGCGCCTACAACCAGGCGCAAAAGTTCGGAGTCGAGATGGCGATCCCAGATGAGGTGACCGGCCTCGACGCTGAGGACGACTCGGCTCCGCAACGCATCGTCCTAACACTGTCCAACAACGAACGCGTGAGCGCACGTTCCCTCGTTATCGCAAGCGGAGCTCGCTACCGGCGGCTGTCCATCCCCAACCTGGAAGCATTCGAGGGCGCAAGCGTGCACTATTGGGCTTCGCCCCTCGAAGCAAAGCTGTGCGCCGGGCAAGAGGTGGCGTTGGTGGGCGCCGGCAATTCGGCGGGGCAGGCAGCGGTCTACTTGGCGAACCAATCAGGCAGGGTCTGGCTCTTGGCGCGCGGGGATGATCTCGCCGCGAGCATGTCGCGCTACCTCGTTGACCGCATCACAGGACTTCCCAACGTCGAAGTGCTGAGGCGGACCAACGTCACCGGCCTCGAAGGCCATGACGGAATACTCGAAGCGATTCGCTGGCGTCGCGGAGCGTCAGGGGAAGAAATTCGGCGGCCGATCCAACATCTGTTCCTTTTCATCGGCGCTGAGCCGAATACGGGTTGGCTTTCCGGATCAGGCGTTGCTCTGGACGCCAAGGGATTCGTGTTGACCGGGGCGGACACGGCCAACAAGCGCCGGTCGCTCGAGACCAGTCGAGAAGGCGTGTTCGCCATCGGCGACGTGCGTTCGGGCTCGGTCAAGCGGGTGGCGGCCGCGGTGGGCGAGGGAGCGCAAGTGGTGGCGACGCTGCACGCGTATTTGGCCGCGGCCGAACGCGTGCCGGCCGTTGCCACCGGCCGTTAAGGATCGGGGGCAATCTGAAGCGGCATCGTCCTTGAAAAACCGCTCATAAGAAACGTCGCACGATGAGGATCTAAATGGCCCGGGCTTGGCAGCGTTTCACGCTGTCTTGGCAGTCTAAACATTGCAATTCGGAGGAAGGCCAAATGGTTCACGATCCGGCGAACGTTCTGGCTGCTCAATCCCCCTTGGATACAAAGCTCCGTGGCTTGTTGGGGGGAATGTCCGTATTCACGATGATCATGACCGTCCCCCAGGTGTTGGCCATATGGGTCAATCATCAAGCAGCGGGCGTTTCGATCCTGTCGTGGAGTGCGTATCTTGCCTCCGCCGTTCTCTGGTTATGGTTCGGAATCCGGCGGCATGACAGGAATATTTATCTGCCGTGCTTGGGTTGGATTGCACTGGACGGTGCCGTGATTGCAGGGGCTGTCGTTTACGGGTAGCAGCGTTGGTTTTTAGCCTCCGGCCTTGACGTCAAGCGCGACATCGCAGGCATGGTTATCGTGCGCATGCTGAAAATCCGGACATGTCGGCATGCTCCAATTGGAGTGTCCCTGTGATTGTCACGACGTTTCCACGCACTGTGCGCGTTATCGAGCACACGTTGATCCCGTTGAAAGACGGCACCACGCTCGCGGCCCGCATCTGGCTACCCGACGATGCCGAACAGAACCCGGT